>JALFOM010000046.1 GCA_022782265.1 Clostridiales bacterium
CGTCCCTATCTCCCGACGCAGTCGGATTTCATCACGAAGTGATTTCATCCCACTGAGGTGGGATTTAATCCGTCCGTGAGGACGGATTTAGTTGAAAAGAAACAACCTTTGTCTGGTAGACAAAGGTTGTTTCTTTTCTGGTGGAGATGGGGGGAATCGAACCCCCGTCCGAAAGCGCTTTGACAGGAACTTCTCCGGGCGCAGACGGTTATTTACATTCCCTCATCCCGGCGCAAGCCGTCATGCTCGGGGACTTGGTAGCTTCATTGTGCATGGTGCGCTCAAAGCTTTGCGCACGCATGTTCACCACTGATCGACGCCCCATCCCGGGCCGTGGTCCTCCCGGGCGGAACGCTCACTGATTAAGCAGCGAGAAGAACAGTATTGTCGTTGTTCTTTAATTTATAATGTGCCCATTTTAAGGATGGTAGGCGCATCCGCCCGCTATTCCTGCCTCCACACCCCCGTCGAAACCAGTGCATCCCCGTATAACATATAAAAATGAAAAAAACTTTTTTCATTTTTATATGTTATACGGCACCGAATTTTTTGTGCCTTTCAGACACAAAAAATCTCGCTCCGCTCGGCATATAAATATGCCGGTGCTGATTGTATCACGAGGCGGGCCTTGCCCCCTCGTGCTCCCCTGCGACTCATTTCTCGCACAAAGGATAAGCACCATGAAAAAGCAGCATGTTTTTCATTGAATATGGGCACCTTTTTGCCCGGGGGAGGGGGGCAGTATGTCCTGCCCCCGCAGGTTTACCGTATCACTCAGCGCTTCACCGGTTCGGGGTAGTCCACGCCGAAGGTCTCCACCGTGACCTTCTTCATGGTCTGGTTGATCCGGGGCCTGTCGTTGTAGTTGGTGCGCGCCGCGGCGATCCGGTCCACGGCCTCCATGCCCTCGACGACCTTGCCGAAGGCGGCGTATTCGCCGTCCAGGTGGGGGGCGTCCTCATGCATGATGAAAGACTGGCTTCCGGCGGAGTTGGGGTCCATGGTGCGGGCCATGGACAGCACGCCTCTGGTGTGCTTCAGCTCGTTGAGGAAGCGGTTGGAGGTGAATTCGCCTCTGATGCTGTAGCCGGGGCCGCCGGTGCCGGTGCCCTGGGGGTCGCCGCCCTGGATCATAAAGCCGGGGATGACCCGGTGGAAGATCACACCGTCGTAAAAGCCCTTGTTAATCAGGGAGATAAAGTTGTTGACGGTGTTGGGGGCCACTTCGGGGTAGAGCTCCGCCTTGATGACGTCGCCGTTTTCCATTTCAATGGTAACGATAGGGTTGCTCATGCGTAATTTCTCTCCTTCATCATTCTGTCTATGTCCCGTTTGGACTGGCGGTCAGCCTCGCTGTCACGCTTGTCGTGGAGCTTTTTGCCCTTGCACAGACCCAGCTCCACCTTCACCCGGCTGTCCTTGAAGTACAGGGACAGGGGAATGAGCGCCACGCCGTCCTGCATGACGCGGGCGTTGAGCTTTAAAATCTCCCGCTTGTGCATCAGAAGGCGGCGGGGCCGCACCGGGTCTTTATTGAAGATATTGCCGTGCTCATAGGGACTGATGTGCATACCCCGGATAAAAAGCTCGCCGTTTTTGATGGTGCAGAAAGCGTCCTTCAAATTTACGTTGCCGCCCCGGATGGACTTGACCTCCGTTCCGGCAAGCTCAATGCCGGCCTCGAAGCGCTCCAGCACAAAGTATTCGTGGAAGGCCTTGCGGTTGGCGGTGATCTCCTTCACGCCCTTCTGCTTTGCCGACACTGCTTTCACTTCCTTTTTCCGTGGTGCATATCATTCTACCACAATGTAAGGAAAAATAAAAGAAAAATTTCTATGACCTTCTGTTCAGCCGGGGGCCATGGCCGCAAAGCCGCTTTGTGCGCGGCGGCGCGGGCCTGGCCAGCAGCAGGGAAGCGCCGTTGAGACGGAAAAGCTCCGCCTCCACCCGCGCCCAGGGCGCAAAGCCCGCCATGCGCAGCAGCAGCCGCACCGTCCGGCCCACGTCCGGCTCCACATTTTCCGGCAGCAGCAGGGCCACGGAATCTTCTGAAATTGCATATGTATCCATTTTGTTACCTCTTCTTTGCCAAATTGGCACAAATAGTTCCCGGATAATCAAATTCTACAAAAAAATCCTGAGGATTTCTACATAAAAAATATGGAAATCTTCCTCAGGCTGTGTTATACTTCTCGTGGTTATTATGTAAATCAAGTTGATTATGCACAGACTTATCCCAAAGGAGTGGTTTCATATGGAGTATATTGAGCGGCCGGTAGGCAGCGTTGAAAAATATAAAGGGATCATTGTCCGCGTCCGTCTGGACGACGCGGAGCTTTATACCGGCAAGGTAGTGAAGCGCGAGGTGGTGGAGCACCCGGGCGGCGTCACCATCCTGCCTGTGGACGAGGAGGGCAACTGCACCATGGTGCGCCAGTTCCGCTATCCCTTCGGCCGGATGATGCTGGAGGCTCCGGCGGGTAAGCTGGAATACGGCGAGGACCACAGGGAATGCGCCGTGCGCGAGCTTTCCGAGGAGACCGGCTTCACGGCGGATGAGCTTGTGTACCTGGGCGGCTGCTGCACCTCTCCCGGCTTTTCCACGGAGGTGCTGCACATCTACCTGGCCCTGGGCCTGCACGCGGGGGAGTGCCATCCGGATCAGGACGAGTTTCTGAACGTGGAGAAGATCCCGCTGCATACGCTTTCCCGGATGGTCATGGACGGCGAAATTGACGACGCCAAGACCATCGTGGCCGTGCTGAAGGCGGAGAAATACCTGAACGGCGGTTAATGCGGTTCATGCCTCCCCCTGGAGGGGGAGGTGGCCCGAAGGGCCGGAAGGGGGGATCGTCAGCAGTGCGTCAGTACCCCCCTCAGCCGCCTGAGGCGGCAGCTCCCCCCAGGGGGGCGCCTTTGGGAAGCGCAGGCGGAGAAGGGCTTGCCTTTTTCCGCCGGGTGTGATAAAATTGAAAATCGGGTAGGCAGGCATGTCTGTCCTACATTGTTGGAAGGTGCAAATCTTGGAAAAATACGTGATAAAAGGCGGCACTATGCTGCACGGCGAAGTGGAGATCAGCGGCGCGAAGAACGCGGCGGTGGCAATCATCCCCGCGGCTCTGATGGTAAACGGCGTCTGCCGCATAGAAAACATGCCCCAGATCAGCGACACCGATATGCTCCTGACCATCCTGACCCACATGGGCGCGAAGGTCCGGTTCATCAATACTTCTACCATAGAAATCGACTGCACGGAAGTGCATTATCAGGACGTTCCCTTTGACCTTACCCGCAAGATCAGGGCCTCCTATTATCTCATCGGCGCAATGCTGGGCCGTTTTGGCTGCGCCAAGACCACCATGCCCGGCGGCTGCAATTTCGGCGTGCGGCCCATCGAGCAGCACATCAAGGGCATGACCGCCCTGGGCGCGGACGTGGACGTGAAAAACGGCTTTGTCTACGCCAGAACCGCAGACGGCAAGCTCCACGGCGCGCGGATCTACCTGGACAAGGTTTCCGTGGGCGCCACCATGAACATCATCCTTGCGGCCGCGCTGGCCCAGGGACGTACCATCATCGAAAACGCTGCCCGTGAACCCCATATTGTTGACCTGGCAAACTTCCTCAACTCCATGGGCGCGGACATCCGCGGCGCGGGCACCGACACCATTAAAATCAACGGCGTGGACAGGCTCCACGGCGGCTCCTACACCATCATCCCCGACCAGATTGAGGCCGGCACCTACATGGTGGCCGCCGCCGCCACCGGGGGAGAGGTGCTGGTGAAAAACGTGATCCCCAAGCATCTGGAGTGCATCAGTGCAAAGCTGCGGGAGACCGGCACCATCGTCCAGGAATATGAGGACTCGGTTCTGGTCAAGGGGGCAAGCACCCTGCGCAAGGCCAATATCAAGACCCTGCCTTATCCCGGCTTCCCCACGGACATGCAGCCCCAGATGGGCACCCTGCTGTGCCTGGCAAACGGCACCTCGGTGATTACCGAAGGCATTTACGACAACCGCTTCAAATACGTCAACGAGCTGCGCAAAATGGGCGCGGAGGTCCAGGTGGACGGGCGCGTGGCCATTATTGAAGGCGGCGCCAGGCTCACCGGCGCTGTGGTTCAGGCCTGTGACCTGCGGGCCGGCGCGGCCATGGTCATCGCCGGCATGTGCGCCTCCGGCACCACCGTGGTGGAGGATATCCACTTTATCGAGCGCGGCTACGAAAACTTTGTTGGCAAGCTCAAGGCCCTGGGCGCGGAGATCGAAGTGGTGGACTTTCCCGACGACACAGACGCTGCGGACAAGATCGTCTGCATCAGCTGATGGAGCTTCGTGTTTTTGCCAGCGGTTCCAGTGGAAATTGTCTGCTGCTGTCCAGCGGCAGTACCCATATCTTGATCGACGCCGGAATTTCCAAGCGCAGGATCGAACAGTCCCTTGCGCAGTCAGGTCTTTCAATGCGCGAAATCGGCGGAGTGCTCATTACCCATGAGCACTCCGATCATATTTCCGGCCTGAAAATGCTGACGAAATATTATGACCTCCCGGTCTTTGCCCCCCGCACCGTGGCCAGCCGCCTGCGGGGCTGTCTGCCGGAGGCGGAGCCTTATCTCCGCGTCATCCCGGTGAACGAGCCCTTTGAAATCGGCGGGGTATCCGTCACCGCTTTCCACACTCCCCACGACACCGACGAGAGCGTGGGCTACCGCATCGAGGGCGGCGGAGTCTTTGCCCTGGCCACCGACATGGGCCATGTGACGGAGGAGGTGTTCGACGCCCTCTCCGGCGCGGACACGGTGCTGATTGAATCCAACCATGACGAGGAGATGCTCCGCTACGGGCCCTACCCCGTCTATCTGAAACGGCGTATTCTGTCCGACAGCGGCCATCTCTCCAACGCCTGCTGCGCGGACCTGGCCCGGAAGCTGGCTCTGGGCGGCACAAGGCAGATCATTCTTGGACACCTCAGCCGGGAGAACAACAGCCCGGCTATCGCCATGAGCGCTGCCCGGGAGAGCACGGCGGGCTTGCCCGTGGAGCTTTACTGCGCGCCGGTGTACGGCTGTCTCAGCCTGAAGGTGGGGGAGGGCTGTCTGTGCTCGCGGTAAAACTGATCTGTGTGGGAAAAATGCGGGAAAAGTTTTATCTGGACGCGTTTTCCGAATATGCCAAGCGGCTGGGGGCATACTGCCGCTTTGAACTGACGGAGCTGGCGGAAGTCCGGCTTCCGGACGCCCCTTCACAAAAGGAGATCGGTCTGGCTCTGGAAAAGGAGGCCGCCGGGATCCTTAAATCCATCCCAACGGACGCTTATACCGTGGCCCTCTGCGTGGAGGGCCGGCAGATGCCCAGCGAGGAGCTGGCAAAGCTGATTTCCCGGCGGGAAGGCTCGGGAAAGCCCCGTCTGTGCTGCATCATCGGCGGCTCCTACGGACTGTCCCCCAGGGTCAAGGCCGCGGCGGACCTGCGCCTGAGCATGTCGGAGATGACCTTTCCCCACCATCTGGCCCGGGTGATGCTCATGGAGCAGCTCTACCGGGGATTCAAGATCAACGAGGGCTCAAAATATCATAAATGAACGGAGGCAGCGCTTATGGAAAAGGAGAAGGACCTGGAGTGGGGGAGTACCCCCATCGGCAGCCTGTCGGAGCGCTGGCCCCGGGACGAGCGTGGGGAGCCGGAGGAGCCGGTTTTCCTCTGCTGTTGCAAAAATATTGATCTCAGCGACGAGCTTCTGGTGAACATGCTTGAGGCATACGGTATTCCCTGCCTGCGCCGCTACCCCGGCGACGGCAGCTTCGGCCGCCTGATACTGGGAATCAGCGGCCAGGGAGTGGATATCCTTGTGCCCAAGAGCTTATATAACGACGCAAAAGTACTAATTGAAGGAGAAATGAACCATGAGGAATTATAAAGAAGAGTACCAGCGCTGGCTGGACAGCCCCGCCCTCAGCGAGGAGGAGTGGAACGAGCTCAACGCCATCGCCGGCGACGAGAAGGAGATCGAAAACCGCTTCTTTGCCCCCCTGGAGTTCGGCACCGCCGGTCTGCGCGGCACCATGAAGCTGGGATTGCACCACATGAACATCCACGTCATCCGCCACGCTACCCAGGCTTTTGCCAACGTCATCGTGGCCGAGGGCGAGGAGGCCATGCGCAAGGGCATCGCCATCGCCAGAGACTGCCGTCTCAACGGCAGCGAGTTTGCCCGTGAGGCCGCCTGCGTCATGGCCGCAAACGGCATCCACGTCCGCATTTTCGAGGATCTGCGCCCCACGCCGGAGCTGAGCTTTGCCGTGCTGCACTACGGCACCGCTGCCGGTCTGAACATCACCGCCAGCCACAACCCCAAGGAATATAACGGCTACAAGGTCTACTGGTCCGACGGCGCCCAGCTGCCTCCCCAGAAGGCAGAGGCCATCGCCCAGCAGATGGAGGCCATCGACATTTTCACCGGCTTCAAGACCTGCGACTTTGACGAGGCCGTGAAGGCCGGCAAGATCGAGATTCTGGGCCAGGAGACCGACGAGGCTTTCCTGGAGCAGGTTCTGGCCCAGGCCATTGACAAAGAGGCCGTGGCCGCCGTGGCGGACGAGTTCAAAATTGTTTACACCCCCTTCCACGGCTGCGGCTACAAGCTGGTGCCCGAGGCACTGAAGCGTCTGGGCATCAAGCACCTGTACCCCGTGCCCGAGCAGATGGTTATCGACGGCAGCTTCCCCACGGTGGAAAGCCCCAACCCGGAAAATCCCGAGGGCTTCTATCTGGCCATCGACCTGGCCAAGAAGGTGGGCAGCGACCTGATTATCGGCACCGACCCGGACTCTGACCGCATCGGCACCATGGTGCGCTCCGGGGACGAGTATGTCACCATCAGCGGCAACCAGATGGGCGTGCTGCTGCTGGACTATGTGATCAGCGCTAAGAAGGCCACCGGCACCCTGCCGGAAAACGCCGGCGCCCTGTCCAGCATCGTCTCCACCGGCATGGCCAGAGTGGTGGCGGAGCAGAACGGCGTTCACTTTGAGGACACCTTCACCGGCTTCAAGTTCATGGCCGAGCGTGTGGCCGCCTGGGAAGCCGCCGGAAGCTATAAATACATCTTCGCCTTTGAGGAGAGCTACGGCTACATGATGGGCGACTATGTCCGCGACAAGGACGCCGTCACCGCCTCCATGATGGTGGCCGAGATGGCGGCCCACTACCACCGGAAGGGCATGACTCTGCTGGACGCCCTGAACGCCCTCTATGAAAAGTACGGCTGGTATAAGGAAAAGACCCTGAACCTGGTCATGCCCGGTCTGGACGGCCTGCAGAAGATGAAGGAGCTGATGAGCTCACTGCGCCAGAATCCGCCTGCCGAGATCGCGGGGGAGGAGGTCATCCGCCTGCGGGACTACCAGGACGGCAGCATCTTCGTGGCCGGTCTGGGCAAGGTGGACAAGACCCCCTTTGCCGGCTCCAACGTGCTCTATTTCGAGCTGGCCGACGGCAGCAGCTTCATCATCCGTCCCTCCGGCACCGAGCCCAAGATCAAGGTCTACCTGCTGATCCGGGGCCAGAGCAGCGCCGACTGCGAGGAGCGCATCGCCAAATACATCAAGTACGCCGAGGCGCTGGGTAAATGAATCTTTTCGCGCTGTTCATCGCCTTCGCCAGAGTGGGTGTGATGACCTTTGGCGGCGGCTATGCCATGATCCCTATTTTAGAGCGGGAGATCGTGGATAAGCACGGCTGGGCCAGCAGCGAGGAGCTGATGGACTATTACGCCGTGGGCCAGTGCACCCCGGGGGTTATCGCCGTGAACACCGCCACCTTTATCGGGCAGAAATGTGCCGGCACTGTCGGCGGCGTCGTGGCCACCCTGGGCGTGGTCTTTCCCTCCCTGGTCATTATCTGCGTCATCGCCGGTATTCTCACCAATTTCGCGGACATCCCGGCGGTGAAAAGCGCCTTCGCGGGCATCCGCGTCTGCGTCTGCGTGCTGATCTTCAACGCGGTGGTGAAGCTGTGGAAGAGCGCCGTACCGGATAAGGGGGCGCTGTGCCTCTGCCTGGGGGTGTTTGTGCTGTCCGTGTTTCTGGATATCTCCCCGGTGGTCTATGTGGTGGTCTGCGCCGCCGCGGGCATCCTGCTCACCAGACTGGGGGTGCGCGGGAAATGATGCTTTATCTGCGCCTGTTCTGGGAGTTTTTCAAAACCGGCCTTTTCGCCGTGGGCGGGGGAATGGCCACGCTGCCCTTCCTGTACAGCATGTCCGACGCCACCGGCTGGTTTTCCCACGCCCAGCTTGCGGACATGATCGCCGTGTCAGAGTCCACCCCCGGCCCCATCGGCGTGAACATGGCCACCTATGTGGGCTTCAGTACCGCCGGCATCCCCGGCGCGGTGGTCGCCACCCTGGGGCTGATTACCCCTTCCGTCATCATCATCCTCATCATCGCCAGGGTTCTGGCCGCCTTCCGGCAGAACAAGGTCGTGGACGCCGCCTTTTACGGCCTGCGCCCCTGCTCTGTGGGCCTGATCGCCGCCGCCGGGCTGCTGGTGGTAAAGATCGCCCTGTTCGACGTTGATCTGTACAAACAGACCGGGGTGCTGATGAATCTGTTCCAATGTAAGGCCATCGCCCTTGCCGCGGTGCTGATTGTGCTGACAAGGTACGTCAAGCCCCTGAAAAAGCTCCACCCGGTGTTTTTCATCCTGGGCTCCGCCGCCGTTGGCGCACTGTTTTCGTTTTGAATCGCAATAAAAGCTCTCCGGATTTTCCGGAGAGCTTTTTCATACAGCTGCGTTCCGTAAAAGGCTCCCCAGCAGGGGGAGGCTTGAACGTTGCGCAGCACAAAGGGGCCCGGGAGGCTAACGGGCGATTCGTGAATCGCCCCTACGGTTGCACCACAAAAATGGTCGTAGGGGCGCATCACGATGCGCCCGCAAAAGGCTATCCAACAATCCGCTTTCTGCCCGATTTTTCTTGTTGAATTTTCGCCGGAAAGCGTGTATAATAAAAGCTCACATTTGTTAAAGAAATGGGTGCTTTTATGGAAGAAAAACAGCTTTATGCCCAGGCCAGAGCGGCCGCGGAGGAGATCATTGAAAAGGCCGGACTGCACCCGGGTCAGATCCTTGTGGTGGGCTGCTCCACCAGCGAGATTCTGGGGGATAAAATCGGCTCCCATTCCTCACCGGAGACGGCGAAAATCGTCTTTTCCGGCATTTCTGACGCCGCCCGGGAAAAGGGGATCTTCCTTGCCGCCCAGTGCTGCGAGCATCTGAACCGCGCCATCATCACCGAGCGCGCCGCCTGTCCCGGCGCGGAGCTTGTCAATGTGGTCCCCGCGCCCAAGGCCGGCGGCTCCTTTGCCACCGCCGCCTACGCCGCTTTTCAGGACCCCGTGGCCCTGGAGGAGATCCGGGCCGACGCCGGGCTGGATATCGGCTATACCCTCATCGGCATGCACCTGAAAAAGGTGGCCGTCCCTGTGCGGCTGGAAAACAACCGCATCGGCCAGGCCATGGTCTTGGCTGCCCGGGTTCGACCCAAATTCATCGGCGGCGTCCGCGCCGTCTATGACCAGAATCTGCTGTAAATTCCGGCCCTTTCCGGAACCGGGGGAGATAGACTCTCTGCATTTCCGCTTTTTTATGTTGGATTTGCGCAAAATGACGGGGAACCGTTTTTCGCCCTTCGGTAAAATAACAAATTTTTGTTGTTTGTCCCTAAATATGGCGGTTTCGCTTGAAATGGTTAAATCAATATAGTATAATGTAATATGCCTTTTTTACAGGGGTTTTGGTTTTGAACAATGGCTGAAAAAAATAAAAAGAAAAAAGGCCGCCGCGCTTATCTGGACGACTTTCAGACCACCGTCAGCGGTGAGATGATCTACTGCGGCGCATACTACGGCTTTCAGGGCGGCGACCGGGCCAGAAGGCGCTTTTTGCTGAAGCTTGCGGCGGCCTCCGCCGTGGCTGCGGTCTTTTCCCTGCTGTCCGGCTGTGTGCCCGCGCCGGGGACGCTGAACTGCTTTTATGTGCTGCTGCCCCTGCTGGGGAGCATCCTTTCGGCGGTGTCGGTGCTCTGGGCCGTGATCCGGCTGATCGGCGGGGGAGAGACCCTGCGGGAATATGTGTATACCGCCACGGTGGAGGAGCTTCCCTTGCGCACTGCGCTCTGCATCGGCTGCGCGGGGCTGAGTATTCTGGGGGAGCTGCTGTTTCTGCTCCTCAACGGCGCCGGGGGAAAAGTTCCCGGTCTGCTCCTGTTTCTCCTGTCCCAGAGCAGCGTTCTGCTTGCCTCCCTTTTCTGCCGCAAAACGGCAGCCGCCGCAAAATGGAAGCGGTTGGAGCGCCGTGATCTGAAAAAAACTGACTGATCCTACTATTATAATATACCTTATCCGGGCAAAAACCAATGACCCGCCGGTTGTACGGGTCAAAGGGCGGCTCAACCAATGCTTGAAAAAGGGACGTCCCTTTTTCGGCTGCTTGCAAAGCAAGCAGCTTATGGGAGCTTTGGCCGCCGTGTGATTTTCTTTGTGAACTATGGGCTTAGGCAATGTTCCGAACCTGTTTTTAATAGTTCAAATATAATTAGGAGGATATCCAATGAAAAGCAGCAAAAAGTTTCTTGCACTGCTTCTGGCTCTGATGATGTGCGTTGGTGTTCTTGCCGGCTGCGGCAACAGCACTCCCGCCCCCGCAGAGTCCAGCGCACCTGCCGAAAGCGCTGAGCCCGCTTCCGACAATTCCGACACCCCGCTGGTTGTGGGTTACTCTCCCTTCTCCAGCAAGTTCTCCCCCTTCTTCGCTGAGACCGCTTATGACCAGGATGTGGCATCCATGACCGCCATCAGCCTGCTGACCAGCGATCGTACCGGCGCCATCGTCTACAATGGCATCGAGGGCGAGACCATCAACTACAACGGCACCGACTACACCTACTATGGTCCTGCCGACCTGGTCGTCACCGAGAATGCTGACGGCACCGTCTACTACGACTTCACCCTGCGTGATGATCTGGTCTTCTCCGACGGCGAGCCTGTCACCATCGACGACGTCATCTTCTCCATGTACGTTCTGTGCGACCCCACCTATGACGGCGCCAGCACCCTGTATGCTCAGCCCATCGAAGGTATGGAAGAGTACCGTTCCGGCATGGACACCCGTCAGAACCTGATCCTGGCTGCCGGCCCCGACGCCTATGCCGAGAACGAGTTCTACACTGAGGACCAGTACAACACCTTCTGGGCTGCCTTCAACGCCGCAGGCGAGAAGTTTGCTCAGGAGATCATTGACTACGTTGTTGCTCTCGGCTATGCCGAAGAGGGCAATGTTGCCGCGGCCGCCTCTGCCTGGGGCTACGAGCTGGCTGAGGACGCCACCGCTGCCGACTTCTTTGCCGCCATCGTCGACAACTACGGCTATGACCTGTCCGACGATGGCATCAACGCCGAGACTGCCGGCACCAGCATCTCCGCCTTCATCGAGGCTGAGCTGGGCGACGCAGCAGACGAGTACAAGGCCGGCGTTCAGACCGGTGAGTCCGCTGCCAACATCTCCGGTATCCAGAAGACCGGCGACTACTCCATGCGCGTTGTCACCACCAAGGTTGACGCCACCGCGATCTACCAGCTGGGCGTCACCATCGCTCCCATGCACTACTACGGCGATGTTTCCCTGTACGACTATGACAACAACAGCTTCGGCTTTACCAAGGGCGATCTGAGCTCCGTCCGCGCAAAGACCACCCAGCCCATGGGCGCCGGCCCCTACAAGTTCGTCAAGTTCGAGAACGGCGTTGTCAACTTCGAGGCCAACGACCTGTACTTCCAGGGCGCTCCCAAGACCAAGTACATCAACTTCCTGGAGACCCAGGAGGCCGATAAGCTCAATGGCGTTGTCACCGGCACCATTGATATCACCGATCCTTCCTTCAGCAAGGACACCGTTGCTGCAGTCGAGTCCGCTAACGGCGGCACTCTTAACGGCGACGTGATCACCGTCAACACCGTTGACAACCTGGGCTACGGCTACATCGGCATGTGCTCCAAGGTTATGAACGTTGGCGGCGAGCCCGATTCCGAGGCTTCCAAGAACCTGCGCAAGGCCTTCGGCACCATCTTCTCCGTGTACCGTGACGTGGCTATCGACTCCTACTACGGCGAGCGCGCTTCCGTCATCAACTACCCCATCTCCAACACCTCCTGGGCCGCTCCTCAGCCCACTGACGACGGCTACAAGGTGGCCTTCTCCGTGGACGTTGACGGCAACGACATCTACACCTCCGACATGACCGCCGAGCAGAAGTACGAGGCTGCCAAGCAGGCCGCTCTGGGCTACTTCGAGGCCGCCGGCTACACCGTTGAGGACGGCAAGCTGACCGCTGCTCCCGAAGGCGCTGCCCTGGAGTACGAGCTGTGGATCCCCGGCGACGGCGTGGGCGACCACCCCTCCTTCATGGTCTGCACTCTGGCTTCCGACGCACTGAAGTCCATCGGCATGAACCTGATCATCAACGACCTGACCAACAGCTCTGACCTGTGGACCGCTCTTGACGCACAGACCGTCGCCATGTGGGCTGCCGCATGGGGCGCAACCGTCGACCCCGACATGTACCAGATCTACTACGCTGACGTTGCCAACGGCGGCGCCAACGCAGGTGGCTCCAACTACATGTACGCCATCGCCGACGAAGAGCTGGACCAGCTGATCCTGGATGCCCGCGCTTCCACCGACCAGACCTATCGTAAGGCCATGTACAAGGCTTGCCTTGACATCGTCATCGACTGGGCCGTTGAGATCCCTGTTTACCAGCGCCAGAACGCCATCATCTTCAGCACTGAGCGCGTGAACATGGACACCGTAACTCCTGACATCACCACCTTCTACGGCTGGATGGCAGAGGTCCAGAACATCGAGCTTAACTGATCGATGCTCTCTGCGTGAACCTTAATTAACCTGGCAAAGGGTTGCCCTGCGGCCCCAAAGGCTGCGGGGCAACCCCGACTGCATATTGGCTTACGGCACAGCCTCAGCAGAGCCGCTGTGTATCAAGGAACGGTTTCCCCGGAAAACCGCTGCTTGATATGCAGTGGGGCCCGGAAATTCCGGGAGATCTTACTTTTGCACTATCAGAACGGAGGTCATTACGTGCGCAAATACATCATAAAGAGGATACTGCTATCCATAGTGATCCTGTTTTTCGTGGCGCTGATCATTTACACCCTGATGCGCTGCCTGCCCACCTCATATATCGAGGCGATGGCCCGGCAGAAATCCATGCAGCCCGGCTCCAAGAGCTTTGAGGAATGGATGGATCAATTGACGAAAATGTATAATATGGATAAAGGCATCATCCCGGGTTATTTTGCCTGGCTTGGGAGTCTGTTCCGGGGCGAGTTCGGCGACAGCTGGAAATGGACCGTGCCTGTTGTGGAGAAGTTCCATGATACGGTCTGGGTATCCTTTGTTATGGGCGCCATCTCCTTCGTGCTGGAGCTGCTGATCGCCATCCCCCTTGGCATTATCGCCGCCACCAAGCAGTACAGCAAGACCGACTATACCATCTCCATCATCGCTCTGGCCGGTATCTCCCTGCCCACCTTCTTCTTCGCTTCTCTGCTGAAGCTGCTGTTCTCCGTGAAGCTGGGCTGGTTCGATCTGTACGGCCTTGTGGGACGCAGCTATGAGTATCTGACCCCCATGGGGCAGTTCTGGGATAAGGCGGCCCATCTGGTCATGCCCGTCACCACGCTGACGGTGCTGAGCATCGGCGGACTGATGCGTTATACCCGTACCAACATGCTGGAAGTGCTGAACGCCGATTACATCCGCACCGCCCGGGCCAAGGGCCTGAGCGAGCATAAGGTCATCTATACCCATGCCTTCCGCAACACCCTGATCCCCCTGGTCACCATCATCGGCGGCTCTCTGCCCGGCCTGTTCTCCGGTGCGCTGATCACCGAGACGCTGTTCGGCATCCCCGGCATCGGATACGCCTCCTATCACTCCATGATTTCCGGCGATATTCCGTTTTCCATGTTCTATCTGGTGTTCCTGGCCGTGCTTACGCTGGCCGGCAACCTGATCTCCGATATTCTGTACGCGGTGGTCGACCCCCGTGTGCGTATCGCATAAGAAAGGAGGGCGACTTTCATGAGCGATAATAACGAGCTGAAGAAAAAGGCAGAAAACGGGGAAGATCTGGACCATCTCTCCCTGAATGACGACCGCCGTGTCAAGGTGCTCTCACCGGGCGCCATGGTTGCCAAGCGCTTTTTCCGCAACCGCATCGCCGTTGTGGGTATGGCTACGCTGATTTTCATGTTCCTGTTCTCCTTTGTGGGCGGCCTGATTACCCCTTACAGCGAGGCCCAGCAGTTCTACCGCATGGACATGCAGAACAAGCAGTACGCCGGCGTCACCTTGAACAGCGAATTCCGCTTCGCGGTAAACGAGGGGCAGGACTTCAACTCCGTGCTCCAGGCCCAGATGACCCTGGCCATGCTCCAGAACAAGGACAGCTTCACCTACCGCGACGTGAGCTACGACGTGACCGAGGAGGGCAAGGATCTCTACTCCGTCACCTACAGCGGCAAGAACACCGTTCTGGCCATCGCCTATAAGGACATCATCTCCTCCAGCGTACAGGGCAGCAGCGTTCCCTTTGCCCTCCAGTACGGGGCATTGAAGGCCTATACCAACGACGAGACCTCCTTCACCGTGGACGGCACCGCCTACACCATTGACGAGGACGGCGGCCTGTTCCGGGGCAGCGAGGAGATCGCCTACATCAGCCGCTATGTGGCCCAGGCCATCATGCCCGACATTTTCCTGACCCGCGCCTTCAAGGAGGAGCTGGCAGAAGCCATCGACAGCGGCGATGAGGACTTCATTTTCACCGACGAAAACGGTGAAACCCACGAGTATACCATTACCTACGACCCGGCAAGCAAGACCTGGTCTGTCATGCAGCTGACCGAGACCCTGGTGTTTGACACCTATTCCGCACCCAGCAAGGAGCACTGGCTGGGCACCGACCGCAACGGCATGGATATGCTGACCCGTCTGATGTACGGCGGCCGCGTCTCCCTGATCATCGGCTTTATCGTCGTGCTCATCGAGACCTTTCTTGGCGTCATCATGGGCGGTATCTCCGGCTACTTCGGCGGCTGGGTGGATAACCTGATCATGCGTCTGGTGGATATTTTCTACTGCATCCCCTCCATGCCCATCATCATCATTCTGGGCGCGGTCATGGACGCCATGCGCGTGGACCCGCAGATCCGTATGCTGTATCTGATGCTGATTCTGGGCTTTTTGGGCTGGGCCGGCGTTGCCCGTCTGGTCCGCGGCCAGATCCTGTCTCTGCGCGAGCAGGAGTTCATGACCGCCACCGAGGCCTGCGGCATCCGGGTCTCCCGCCGCATCTTCAAGCACCTGATCCCCAACGTCATCCCCCAGCTCATCGTCACCTGCACCATGGGCCTGGGCTCCACCATCCTGACCGAGGCCACTCTGTCCTTCCTGGGCCTGGGCGTCAAGTTCCCCTTTGCTTCCTGGGGCAACATCATCAACGACGTCAACGACACCTTCGTTCTCACCAACTACTGGTTTATCTGGATCCCTGCCGGCGTGCTTCTGCTGCTGACGGTTCTGGCCTTCAACCTGGTGGGCGACGGTCTGCGCGACGCCTTTGACCCGAAGATGAAGCGGTAAAGGAGGAAGAAAAATGGCTAAGAAAAAACCCGAGGGCTATTTGTCCGCCCGGGAGTCCCGCCGGATCTCCCGTGAAAACCGCAAGATCACCAACGCGCTGGAAAAGCAGCGCAAGCGCAAAAATGTCCCCGAATCCGAATATCTGACGGAGATGAAGGACCCCAACAACGCCGTGGAGTTTGACAATCTCCACGCCTACTTCTTCACCGACGTGGGCACGGTCAAGGCCGTGGACGGCGTGACCTTCGAGGTGCCCATCGGCAAGACCGTGGGCGTGGTGGGCGAGTCCGGCTGCGGCAAATCCGTCACCAGCCTGAGCCTGATGCAGCTTCTGCAGCGGCCCCAGGGCCAGGTGGTGGAGGGCGCAATCCGCCTGAACCTGGGCGACAAGGCCTATGACATCGCCAAAACCCCCCAGGAGCAGATGAAGCATCTGCGCGGAAACCATATCTCCATGATCTTCCAGGAGCCCATGACCTCTTTGAACCCGGTGTTTCGCATCGGCGCCCAGATCAACGAGGTGATCGAGCTTCACGACGGCAGCGGCAAGACCAGGGAAGAGATCAAGGCCCGCACCATCGAGCTTCTTGAGATGGTGGGCATCGCCAACAGCGAGGGCGTGTACAAAATGTTCCCCCACGAGCTGTCCGGCGGTATGCGCCAGCGCGTCATGATCGCCATGGCTCTGGCCTGCAACCCCAAGGTCATCATCGCCGACGAGCCCACCACCGCTCTGGACGTGACCATCCAGGCCCAGGTGCTGGACCTGCTGCGCAACCTGAAGGATAAGATCAATTCCTCCATCATGTTCATCACCCACGACCTGGGCGTCATTGCCGAGATGGCGGACTATGTTGTGGTCATGTACGCCGGCCGTATTGTGGAAAAGGGCACCGCGGAGGAGATCTTCGCCCATCCCGCACACCCCTATACTATCGGCCTGATGGCCTCCAAGCCCGTTGTGGGCAAGCAGGTAGATAAGCTCTACTCCATCCCCGGCAAGGTCCCCAACCCGGTCAACATGCCGGACTACTGCTACTTCAAGGACCGCTGCGAGATGTGCGTGGCCGGCTGCAATGGGGATTACCCCTGCGAGGTCAGCCTGTCTCCCACCCACAAGGTCAGCTGCTACCGCTATTATGACAGGAAGGAGGGTGAATAAGCATGTCCGATAAGAAAGTTGTCATCCCCCCTGATGATTTCACCCCCGTGGAATATGACCCTCAGTACATCCTGATGGTCAATAAGCTGAGAAAATACTTCCCCATCAAGGGCGGCATGGTCTCCCGCACCGTGGGCTATGTGAAGGCCGTGGACGGCATCACCTTCAACATCCGCCGGGGCACCACCATGGGCCTTGTGGGCGAGTCCGGCTGCGGCAAGACCACCGTTGGCCGCACCATTCTGCGCCTGTCCGGCGACAAGACCGGCGGCCAGGTACTCTTCAACGGCCAGGAGGTCTATGATCTCAGCCCCAAGGAGATGCGCCCCCTGCGCACCAAGATGCAGATCATCTTCCAGGACCCCTTCTCCTCCCTGTCTCCCCGCCTTCCTGTGGGCG
>JALFOM010000132.1 GCA_022782265.1 Clostridiales bacterium
CATCACCCTGACCGGCGGCTGCGCCAAGAACGACGGCCTGAAGGAGGCCATTGAGCACGTTCTGAAGCTGAAGGTGGTCGAACTGAAGACCGACCCGCAGCTGATGGGCGCTCTGGGCGCTGCCGAGTATGCTCGCCAGAAGGGGCTTGCAAAGAAGTAAGCAGGGTGTATAATTACTCCGTGAACCCAAATTACGAAAGGAGCATATTCCGGATATGTGCAAATTTTTTAAGAAACTGTTAAAGGTGCTTCTTGTCACAGTGGGCGTGCTGTTTGTGGTCTATTTCTGGAATCTGGACCAGAAGCTGATGAGCTGGCTGTACATGCGTGTCAATGAGATCTTCGACCGCAAGAAGGTCGACCTTGTATTCTAAGCTATGGAGCTATATAATTCTCTGATTAAAGAGAGCAATTCTTTGCTGGAAAAGGGCAGACCCAGAGTCTGGGAATACAGGCCGGGCGACGCCTGGAAGGACATCGGCTCCAGCGAGCTGGTGCTCCAGAAGGACGCAGCCTATGAGCTGGGCGCCATGGGCAAGGGATCGGCAAACTATGTGCTCTTCACCTCCAGCCCGGAGCTGGTGGATAAGGATCAGATCCTGCTCTACGGCGCTGACCTGGGCGAGATCAAAGGAGAGGTGGACTTTGCCCGCATTGTGCTGCTGCGCGTCGGCCTGATCGACGGCGACGACGAGGCGGTCTACCGTACGCTGAAGGACATCGAGTTTGCCAAGTACCATGTGTACCCCGAGGGCTACATGGTGCGCATGTCCCCGGAATCCTACCGGGAGCAGGTGCGCGTCAGCAAGCAGGCCCTGAAGAAGGGGGTCAGCTTTAAGAATATCGGCGCTAACTACATCACGGCCTATAAGAAGGACCCCAACGTCCTCAACGCCACGGTGATCTTTGTCACCGCCCCGGGCTATGACTACGGCGCCATGAAGAAGCTGGCCAAGAAGGCAAACGACGTGACCGGCACCCTGACCCATATTCTGGAGGGCCTGCCCACGGACTGCTCCGTGTGCGCGCTGAAGGATATCTGCGACGAGGTGGAGGGCATGAAGGAACTGCACTTCGGCGTGGGCGACAAGGGCAAGCACTAATATTCATCAAAAAAAACAGGACGGAAATTTTCCGTCCTGTTTTTTTGTTGTCACTTAATGGGATGCTTTTGTAGGGCCCGACGGGCCGGATGAAGTGGATACCGGGAGGAGGCAAAAAGGAACAGTGCGAGCTTCTTCTGACGTCACCATCCAAAGACCCACATATGGGTTACGCCGAAGGCCTCCCGGATGAAGTAATTGACGGTCAGCACCGGGTAATCCCAGTGCCCCGCCACGCCGGCGGCGTCCACGCCCATGGACTTGGCCATGGATTTGGCCCGGAACAGGTGATAGGGGCTGGACAAAATGGCGGTGTTTCCATCCGGCTCCACGCCCAGGGAGCGGATAATGTCAAAGGAAAATTCCAGATTCTCCGCCGTGGAGGTGGCCTTGTCCTCCATGATGATCCGGCTTTCGTCTATGCCGTGGGCCGTGAGCCAGTCAAACATGCACTGGGCCTCGGTCATGTTCTCGCCCTTGCCCTGGCCGCCGCTGACAATGGCGACGCTCTCCGGGTACTGCTCCATGTAGTCCAGCACGCCCCGCAGCCGGTGTACCAGGGAAAGGGAGGCGTCGTCCCCGTGGACTGCCGCCCCCAGCACCACCAGATAGGGCCGCTCCGCGTCCGCGTCCGTGCGGGCGTTTTTGATGATGGGGATCTCCACAAGGATAAAATACACAAAGCCGATGCACACCAGTATCACCAGGAGCCGCCACCAGAGACGGGGCAGGAAATGGTGCAGCAGGATCAGCGCCGCGATAAAGGTCAGCGTGTGGGCAATGTAGGAATAACCCCGCAGGGCAAAGCGGAAGATCACTGCCGCCACCAGCAGTATGGCCGTAGCCCAGCCCCATGCGGGGATCAGTTTCAGCTTGCTCATCCGTTCAGCTCCTCCCATTTTTCATACAGCCCCAGCAGCTCCTCGTCCAGAGGGCCGCGCTGCTCTTCAATCTCCATCAGCTTTTGATAATCGGCGGCGTTTTCCTCCGCCTGGGCGTCCAGCTGACGGAGCTTCTCCTCCAGCCGGGCGATCTCTTTTTCCAGCTTGGCGATGGCCCGGTCGTTGTTTGCCGGCCGTTCTTTTTTGTTGTCCTTTTTTTCCTTCTTCTCCCGGGCCTTCTCGTTCTGGGTGAATACGGTCTGCCGCTCCCGCCACTGGCAGAAGTCCCTGTAGCCGCCCCGGTAATCGGTGATCTGCCCGTTTTCCAGGGACCAGATGCGGGTGGCGAATTTTTCGATAAAATAGCGGTCGTGGGAGACAAAAAGGAGGGTCTGCTCATAGTCGGACAGGGCGTCCTCCATCCATTCCCGGCTGGCAATGTCCAGGTGGTTGGTGGGCTCGTCCAGAATCAGCAGATTGATGTCCCCGCCCATGAGCATACACAGGCGGAGCCTGCTCCGCTCGCCGCCGGAGAGAGCGCCCACAGGCGTGAACACATCCTCGCCCCGGAAGCCGAAGGCGGCCAGACGGTCCCTCGCCTCCTGGGGCTGGCAGCGGCAGTCGTAAAGCATGGTGTCCAGAGCGCTGCGGCTGTCCACGGAGAAGGTGACAATCTGGGGCAGGTAGGCGGTGCGCACCGCCGGGCCCCGGTAGAGATAGCCGGTGTCCGGCGTCTCCTGGCCCATGATGAGCTTTAACAGGGTGGATTTTCCCGTGCCGTTGTCGCCAATGAGGGCGATGCGCTCCCCGCCGGTGACGGAGAGAGAAAGGGAATCAAAGAGCTTCCGCGCCCCGAAGGACTTGGACACATCTTCAATGACCAGCGCCTCGTCCCCGTTGAACTCCCGCTGTCTGAACTTCACATTCAGCTTCTTCTGCTCCGTGGGCTTCTCGCTCTTTTGCAGCTTTTCGATGCGCTTTTCCATGGAAAAGGCCCGCTTGTGCAGCTTGTCGTTGCCCATGAAGGCCCAGAGATGCATCTGCTCCGCCGCACGGGTCAGCTGCTCAATCTTGGCCTGGTCCTTTTCGTATTTTTTCAGCTTCTCGTCAAAACGGCGCTGCCGCTCCTGCACATAAAAGCTGTAATTGCCGCTGTAAAGCTCCGCCTTGCCCTCGCTGATCTCAATGCTGCGCTGTACCAC
Organism: Clostridiales bacterium; assembly: GCA_022782265.1. Taxonomy (GTDB): domain Bacteria; phylum Bacillota; class Clostridia; order Oscillospirales; family Oscillospiraceae; genus Limivicinus. The sequence continues at coordinate 3,187 of JALFOM010000132.1, forward strand.
CCTGTCCAGAAAATAGCGGTCGTGGCTGATGGCCAGCACCGTGCCCTTGAAGCGGAGCAGATAGTCCTCCAGCCACTCCGTGGCGTGCAGGTCCAGGTGGTTGGTAGGCTCGTCCAGCAGCAGAATGTCCGTGTCCTCCAAAATCAGCCGGGCCAGGTTCACCCGGGTCTTTTCCCCGCCGGACAGCGAGTCAAAGGGCTGGGCGCGCATGGCGGCGGGAATGTCCAGGCCGTTTGCCACCCGGTTTCGCTCCGCCTCCATCTCATAGCCGCCCAGACGGCGGAAATCGTCGCTCAACTGGTCATACTCCCGCAGCAGGGCGGGGGACTGGTCCGTCTCCATCATCAGCGTCAGCTCGTCCATGCGCTGGCTGATGGCGTAGAGACGGCGGTGGGCGTCCTTCAGCACGTCCTCGGTGGTCCAGCCCTCCGGGTATACCGGAATCTGGGAGATCAGGCCGATGCGCTTGGAGGGGGCGATCATGACCTCGCCCTCATCGCAGGGGAGCTCCCCGGTGAGGATGCGGAAAAGGGTGGTCTTGCCGCAACCGTTGTGGCCCAGTATGCCCACCCGCTCGCCGGAATCGATGGTGAAGGACAGGCCGTCCAATATGTTTTTGCCAAGCTCAAAGGATTTTACCAATGAATTTACGGATATGTCTATCATTTCATCCTCGCAAATTATTTCTGCTTATGGGCGCTTCGTGAAGCGCCCGCGTCTTTCGACTTTCTCCCGTGTTCCACACGGGCCGTCGGGGACGCCGGCCCCTACAACTTCTGTTTCGGTGCGTGCCGGAACCCTCAGCGGTTGACGGCGGCCTGCAGCAGGGTGTTGGCCAGGCTGCCGGCGGCGCTTAAGCCCCCGCCGCCCTGCTCGATCATCACCACAAAGGCGTAGGGGTGCTCCTCGTCCTGCAGAAAGCCCGCAAACCAGGCGTGGCTGGTGCCGTCGCCCAGCTCCGCCGTGCCGGTTTTGGCGCAGAGCTTCAGCCCCGGGAAATTGCTCTCACCGCCGTAGTGGGCGGCCACGTTGTAGCTCATCATGGAGGCCAGCTGCTCCGCCGTGTCGGCCTTCATGAAGCTGACCGTTTTTGCGGCTTTACCGTCATTAATAAGCTTGGGCTCACAGAGCCTGCCGCCGTTGCCCACGGCGGAGACAAAGCGCAGCATGGAGTAGGGGCAGACCAGGTCCGTTGACTGGCCGATGCCCGACCAGCCCAGCTCCGGGTCGCCCACAAATTCCTGGGGATAGCTGCCCGCGGCGGTGGGGATGCCGTCCAGACTCTGACTGTCCAGAAAACCGTATTTTTTCACATACTCCACCATGGTGTCCTGCCCAAGCATCACGGCGATCTGGGCAAAGGCCACGTTGCAGGAGTTGGCAAGGGCCTGCTCAAAGGTCTGGGTATAGTGCGTGCCGGAGCACTTGATGGGCACCCCCGCAATCTCATACACGCCCTCACAGTAGAACGTGCGGTCATAAATGTCGGAAATGTTCTCGATAGCCGCGGCGGCGGTGATGAGCTTGAACACGGAGCCGGGGGTAAAGGCCGCCGACAGACAGCGGTTAATGTAGGCCCCCTCCGGCGGCTCCGCGTCCGCGTCCAGCGGGTCGACGGAAGGGCCGGAGACCATGCACAGCAGCTCCCCGGTGCGGTAATCGCACAACAGCACCGCGCCCTTCCGGCCGTTCAACGCCTGATAGGCTACCTTGTTCAGCTCCGCGTCAATATTCAGCCAGAGATTGACGGACTCGGAGCGGGTGGTGCCGGTGAGCAGGCTGAAATCGTGCAGCTCGGCCCAGAAGCAGGTCAGGGCCCCGGTGCCGGTGCGGCCCCAGTAGTCCCCGGTGACGTGGTAACAGGAGATCCGCGTCAGCTCATCGTCGGAATAGGCGTTGGTTGTGGCGTCAAAGGCGGCCAGAAGGGCGCCGTTCCGGTCGGTCATCACGCCTGTGGAGCCGGAGTTGGCCCGGGCAAAATACAGGGCCCAGTCCCGCCCCTCGTCCACGTAGCGCAGCACATAGACCACCATTCCCCCGATAATCAGCGCTGCGATCAGCAGCACGGAGACGGCCCGGTTGGTGATTTTTTTCATGGCCCGTCCTCCTCCGTACCGTCATCACCGTAGTCATAATCGTCGGTTTCCGCATCATAGCCCACATGGTATTCCTCAATCTTCCGCACCGGGCGGACCACAAAGCTGGCGTCCCGCCGGGTGTCCGCCCCCTTGACAAAGGCCAGCAGCATCCAGCAGCTGAGCAGGGAGGAGCCGCCACGGGAGACAAAGGGGAAGGTCACGCCGGTGAAGGGCAGAATGTCCAGGGAGCCGAACACGTTCAGCCCCATCTGCACCATGAGCATACTCATGGCGGCACAGGCGGCAATGGAATAATAGGCCGAGCGGCCGTGCCGGGCGGAGCGGACGGCGAAAAAGGCCAGCGTCAGCACGGCAAGCACCATGCAAATGGCGATGATGAGCCCCTGCTCCTCGCAGATGACGGCGAAAACCATGTCCGTATTGGCGGCGAAAATGTCCTTCAGCCAGCCGCTGCCCGCGCCCTTGCCGAAAAGACCGCCCGACGCGGCGGCGGACATGGCCCGGGTCTGCTGAAAGCCCGCGCCGTACACGTCCTCCCACACATGGCCCCAGGAGGCGAAGCGCTGGGCGATGTAGGGCTTGACGCTGATGGCCAGAAAGCCCGCCAGACCCGCCCCCGTCACCGCCAGAAACACCGTGGCGATGGAGCCGGAGCGCATGAAGGAGATGACCAGGAAGCTGACAAAGAAGATCAGCGCCGTGCCGAAGTCCCCGATCAGGGCCAGGGCAATGACGCACACCGCCGAGAAGGCGATGAAGCCGAACAGATTTCGTTTGCGGTAGAGCCGGTCCAAAGTGGAGGCGCCCACATAGATGTAGGCCGCCTTGACCAGCTCTGAGGGCTGGAAGGAGTAGCCCCCCAGCTCCAGCCAGTTCCGGGCGCCGAACACCGCGTCGCTGGCCAGCACGTTCACCGCCAGCAGCAGCAGAGCCAGCACGGCCACAGGGTCGCGCATCATGGCGGTGCGCTTTAAATTCCGCAGCCAGGCGCCGCAGAGGAGAAACAGCAGTACCGCCGCAATGGTCAGCAGGATCTGCTTGAACATATCTGCCGGGGTGGAGCTTGCCGTCACGGACATGCCCAGGGTGGTGAGATAAAAGGCCAGGGTCTCCGCCTCAAAGCCGGAGCG
>JALFOM010000007.1 GCA_022782265.1 Clostridiales bacterium
CTCCGTCATGGAGGATGTGATCCCCCGCATCAAAAACGCCAGAAGCGCGGAGGAGATCCTGAAAGCCAGAGAGGATTACCTCAAGCTCAACTGCGAATACTACACCGCCAATGCCCTTGCCTATATGCGCTATTCCATCAACACCGCGGACGAGTTCTATGTGGCCGAGAATGACTACTACGACGAGGTGGGCCCTGCCGTGAATAACTACGCCGTGGACTACGCCGCCGCGTTGCTGGACTCCCCCTTCCGTCCGGAGCTGGAAAAGGCCCTGTCCCCCGTGCTGTTTCAGCACATGGAGGTCCAGCGCAAGTCCATGTCCCGGGATATCGTGCCCGACATGGTGGAGGAAAACCGTCTGGTCAGCGAATATTCCAAGCTGATGGCCGGAATGGAGTTTGAATTCCGCGGCGAGAAGCTGCCCCGGGCCATGCTGATGAAGTACGGCAAGAGCGACGACCGTGCCACCCGCCGGGAGTGCTATGAGGTCCTGGGCCGGGGTCTGGAGGAGCACAAGGCCCAGCTGGACGACATCTATGACCGCATGGTCCATGTGCGGGACCGCATGGCCAAAAAGATGGGCTACAGGAACTTTATCGAGCTGGGCTACTACCGCATGGGCCGGCTCTGCTACGATCAGGACAGCGTAAAGACCTTCCGGGAAAATGTCCTCAGCGACGTGGTGCCCGTGGTGGCAAGGCTCCGCACGGAGAACGCAAAGCGCCTGGGCATTACCGACTACAAGCTCTACGATAACGACGTAATCATCCCCGGCGGCGACCCCTGCCCCGTGGGCGGCAAGGAGAACATTTTCGCCGCGGCCAAAGAGATGTACCACCGCATGGGCCAGGAGACCGGCGCTTTTATCGACATGATGCTGGAGAACGAGGCCTTTGACGTGGACTCCCGCAAGAACAAATGGGGCGGCGGCTACTGCACCGAGTTTCCCAAGTACAAGCAGCCCTTCATCCTGGCAAACTTCAACGGCACCGCCGGCGATGTGGACGTGGTGACCCACGAGGCAGGCCACGCCCTGAACGCCTACCTGATTGCCGACAACCGCTTCTCTCTGGAGCTGGGCTGCGGCGGCATGGAGACGGCGGAGACCCACTCCATGAGCATGGAGTTCTTTGCCTGGCCCTATATGGACAGGTTCTTCGGCCCGGACGCGGACAAGTACCGCTACATGCACGCCCTGGACTCCTTCTCCTTCATCCCCTACGGCACCATGGTGGACGCCTTCCAGCACATTGTGTATGAAAACCCCGACATGACGCCCGATGAGCGTGACGCCGCCTGGCTGGCGCTGGAGCGTCAGTTCCGTCCCCATATCTCCATGGAGGGCATCCCCTATCTGGAGAAGGGCACCCGCTGGCAGTACCAGATGCACATTTACGAGAGCCCCTTCTACTACATCGACTACTGCCTGGCCCAGACGGCGGCCTTCAACTTCCTGCTGGCCTCTTTGGAGGACTATGACGACGCCTTCGCCCGCTACCTGCGGCTGTCCCGCCAGGGCGGCGAGAAGGTCTGGACCGACCTGCTGGAAGAGGCGGGCTTCGTCTCCCCCTTCACCCCCGGCGCGCTGAAGGACCTGTCCGCCAGAGTGGAGAAGGTTCTGGAAAAAATCAAGGTCTGATTATTGACTTTCCCTCTCCCGGAGTTTTCTTCGGGAGATTTTTCTTTTCCGTGACCCCGGCGCTTCCTTTTCCGTCTTTCAGGGTGAAAGGCCTTATCGGGAAAAAGAGAGGAGAACATCGTGGACGACGACAAGATCATCAGGCTTTACTTTGCCCGGTCTGAGGACGCCATCACCCAGACGGACAAAAAATACGGCGGCTACTGCCGGGCCATAGCCTACAACATTCTACATAACGACGAGGACAGTGAGGAGTGCGTCAACGACACCTGGCTGAACACCTGGAACGCTATCCCGCCGCGGCGGCCCCGGAAGCTGTCTGCTTTTCTGGGGAAAATCACCCGCAACCTATCGCTGGACAGATACCGCAGAGACAGGGCGGAAAAGCGGGGCGGCGGCCAGACAGCTCAGATCTTTGAGGAGCTTTCCGACTGTCTGCCGGGGGCGGACAGCACCGAAGCAATCATTGAGCAGCTGGCCCTGACAGAGCTTCTCAACCGTTTTCTGTCCTCCCTGACGCCGGAAAACCGCAAATGCTTCATGCGCCGCTACTGGTATTTCAGTTCCGTCAGCGAGATCGCCCGGGACTACGGCATGACGGAGAGCAAGGTAAAAATGTCGCTGCTGCGATCAAGAAACAAGCTGAGAGAGCTGATGGATAAGGAGGGAATGTCTATATGAAGGAAGATCGGATCATCAACGCTCTTGGGCAGGTAAAGGACGAATTTATTCTGGAAGCTGCCCCCAAGGCAGGGCGGGAGAAACGCCACGCTTTCCGGGGCCTTGCCGCCGCGCTGGCCATTGTCCTTCTGGGCGCCCTGTTTTTCCAGACCGCCCCCGGCGCCGCAGCGGCGGAATATGTGGCGGAGAAGGTTTCCTCCCTGATTCAGACCCTGTTTCCCCCAAAAGAGATGAGCGTCATCGTGGAAGGCACGGAAGTGGAGGGTCAATACGCCGCCGTGGGGCAGGAGCCGGAGGCCGATGAGACCGGAGGGGAAGCTGTACCGGGCTTTGCCATCTACATTGATACGGAGAGCTACACCATGACCGAGGAAAACGGTGTCACGCTTATCCGCCCCATCAATTTCTCCCCTGATCTGCCCACCTGCGGCATGGACATTGTCCATCTGCCGGATATTACGCCCCAGCAGGCCGCCGAGGCAGCAAAAGCGGAAATTCCCTCAGACTGGGAGATTTCGGAGACGAAGAACTGGTCCATGCCGGACAGCCTGTATTTCTCCGTCCGCAGCGGCTGGGCATGGGACTCCGTCTGCAAGAATATCTTTTTTATTCCCGATGGGCAGCAGGGCGTATTTCAGGCGACCATACAGTATTTTTTTGAGGCAGCGGAGGGTCATGGCCCCCGGCTTGGGGCTATGCTGGACACCTTCACCCTGATCCCGGCGGACTGATTATCGCCCTGTCAGCCCCCTTTTCGGGTGCTTTTCAAAATCCGTAACAAAAAATTAATAAAATTTCTGACGAATTTTCATTTTAGGGGCTTGCAAAAAGTTAAATCTGTGGTATTATTAGCATCGTTAGCACTCAGGTGTTTTGAGTGCTAACGATGCTGAATTTTGTATAAAATTATTTGGAGGTATATAGAATGAAACTCAGACCTTTGGCTGACAGAGTAGTGCTTAAGCAGAACGAAGCAGAGGAGCGCACCTCCTCCGGTATCTTCCTGGCGGCATCCGCCCAGGAGAAGCCCGAAATCTACCAGGTGGTAGAGGTGGGCCCCGGCGGCATGGTGGACGGCAACCAGGTCGAAATGATCGTCAAGGCCGGACAGAGCGTGCTGGTCGGCAAGTACAGCGGCAGCAAGGTAAAGCTTGAGGACGTGGAGTACACCATCGTCCGTCAGTCCGACATTCTGGCAGTTATTGAGTAAGCATTAAGGCGATAAGGAGGAATACATCATGGCAAAACAGATTATTTATGGTGAAGAAGCAAGAAAGGCTATCGAGCGCGGCGTCAATCAGATGGCCGATACCGTGAAAATAACCCTGGGTCCCAAGGGCCGCAACGTGGTGCTGGACAAGAAGTTCGGCACTCCCCTGATCACCAACGACGGCGTGACCATCGCCAAGGAGATCGAGCTTGAGGACGCTTTCGAGAACATGGGCGCACAGCTCATCAAGGAAGTCTCCACCAAGACCAACGACGTGGCCGGCGACGGCACCACCTCCGCCACCGTTCTGGCCCAGGCCATGATCAACGAGGGTCTGAAGAACCTGGCCGCAGGCGCAAATCCCATGACCATGCGCAAGGGCATCCAGAAGGCCACCGCCGCTGCTGTTGAGGCAGTGAAGGAAGCCAGCCAGCCCGTGTCCGGCTCCAAGGACATCGCCCGTGTGGGCACCATCTCCTCCGGCGACGAGCTGATCGGCACCCTGATCTCCGAGGCTATGGAGAAGGTCAGCCGCAACGGCGTTATCACCATTGAGGAATCCAAGACCGCCGAGACCTACAGCGACGTGGTGGAAGGCATGCAGTTTGACCGCGGCTACCTGTCCCCCTACATGGTCACCGACACCGACAAGATGGAGGCCGTTATTGACGACGCCCTCATCCTCATCACCGACAAGAAGATCTCCAACATTCAGGAGATTCTGCCCCTGCTGGAGCAGATCGTCAAGGCCGGCCGCAAGCTGCTGATCATCGCCGAGGACGTGGACGGCGAGGCTCTTGCCACCATCATCCTCAACAAGCTGCGCGGCACCTTCAACTGCGTGTGCGTCAAGGCCCCCGGCTTCGGCGACAGGCGCAAGGAGATGCTCCAGGATATCGCCATCCTTACCGGCGGCACTGTGATCTCCAGCGAGCTGGGCATGGAGCTGAAGGACGCACAGCTGAACATGCTGGGCCAGGCTCACCAGGTCAAGGTCACCAAGGAGAACACCGTTATCGTCGACGGCGCAGGCTCCGCGGAAGAGATCCGCGCCCGCGTCAACCAGATCCAGCGCCAGATCGAGTCCACCACCTCCGACTATGACCGCGAGAAGCTGCAGGAGCGTCTGGCCAAGCTGGGCGGCGGCGTCGCTGTCATCAAGGTCGGCGCAGCCACCGAGACCGAGATGAAGGAGAAGAAGCTCCGCATCGAGGACGCCCTGAACGCCACCCGCGCAGCCGTGGAAGAGGGCATCGTCCCCGGCGGCGGCACTGCCTACGTCATCGCTGCCAAGGCCGCAGACAAGCTGGTCGGCTCCCTGGAGGGCGACGAGAAGACCGGCGCAGCCATCATTGCCAAGGCCCTGAGAGCCCCCATCATGCAGATCGCGGCCAACGCCGGTCTGGAGGGTGCCGTCATCCTGAACAATGTCTACAACAGCGACCGCGCCAACTACGGCTTTGACGCCGCCAACGACCAGTACGGCGACATGATCGAGATGGGCATCATCGACCCCACCAAGGTCTGCCGCAGCGCACTGGAGAACGCCGCTTCCGTGGCCTCCATGGTTCTGACCACCGAGAGCCTGGTTGCCGACATCCCCGAGAAGAACCTCCCCGCAGCCCCCGCCCCCGACATGGGCGGCATGTACTAAGCCAAACAAAAAAGTAAATCAACTTTCCAGCCCGCTTCCGGCTCAGCCGGAAGCGGGTTTTTTGTCCCTCTGTGAAGAAATGAAGGAAAAAGTCATATAATAATTCTATGAAGCAAAGTTCAACAATAGTTGATTTTCAGTTGAACTACCGTTGCATAAGCGATGGTAAATTACCCTCGTAAAATACAGAAAGCAGGGGGTTAAATGAGATTATTCCTATGCGCCTGTTATCTGGCGGCCACAGGGATTCTGGCCTTTTTTATCGGCCGGATGCTGGCGGGACACCGCTTTCGCTATGACGCTTTTCCTTTCAGCAGCTTTGGCTTTGAGCAGGACGGACAGCTTTATAAAAAGCTCCGTGTTTCCGCCTGGCAGAGCCGGGTGCCGGACATGAGCAGGATATGCAGAAAGCTGATGCCCCCGAAAAAGCTGGAGGGCCGCCCTGACGAGAACACGCTGCGGCAGATGATCAACGAGACCTGCATCGCCGAGCTGATCCATATTCTGCTCTGTCTCAGCGGTCTTGCGGTGCTGTGGCTCTGGCCGGGTATCGGCGGCCTTGTGGTCTGGCTGATCTACTGCCTTTTGGGCAACCTTCCCTTTATCATCATTCAGAGATACAACCGGCCCAGATTTGTGCGGCTTCTGCGCCGCTGTGCCGGAAAGGAGACTGGACAATGAACGCGCTGATTTTGAGCTGCAACACCGGCGAAGGGCACAATTCCTGCGCCCGGGCCATAAAGGACTGCTTTGAGCGGCACGGCGACAGCTGCCGCATTGAGGACGCGCTGGGCTTTATCTCCAAAGGCGCCTCCCGCTTCATCTCCCGGTGGCATGTGCGCATGTACCGGCACATGCCCTGGCTTTTCCGGCTGGGCTACCGTTTCTCCGAAAACCACCCCGGCAGGCTGGACGACGGCACCCTGCCCTACCGCTTCATCGGCGAGGGCACGGAGGCCCTGTGCAGGTACATTATCCAAAACCACATCGACACCGTGATCTGCCCCCATGTGTTCTCCGCCATCATGGTCACGGAGCTGCGGGAGAAATACCCCTCTCTGCAGTTCAAAAGCTGCTTTATCGCCACGGATTACACCTGCAGCCCCGGCACGGAGAGCATCAGCACGGACCTGTTTTTCGTGCCCGACAAGCGCGTGGTGGACAACGACCTTCTGGTCAGCCCGGAGCAGGTGCTGGACAGCGGGATGCCGGTGCGCGCCTGCTTCTATGAAAGCGCGGGAAAAAAGCAGGCCAGGGAGCAGCTGGGCTATGACGCGGAAGGCAGCCATCTGCTGATGATGTGCGGCAGCATGGGCTGCGGCCCCATGAAGGAGCTGGCCTCCCTCCTGGCCCATCGGCTCCGGGAGGGGCAGACGCTGACCATCGTCTGCGGCACCAACAAAAAGCTGTTTCGCTGGATGAACAAAAATTTTCATGGACGAAGGGATATTCACGTGATAGAATATACGAACGATATATCCCTTCTGATGGACAGCGCCGATCTGTACCTGACCAAGCCCGGCGGCCTCAGCACCAGCGAAGCGGCGGCCAAGAATCTGCCCATGGTGCTGGTCAACGCGGTCTCCGGCTGTGAGGAGTACAATCTCCGCTACTTTGTCCAGACCGGGCTGGCCCAAACCGCCGACGGGCCGGAGGAGCTGGCCGATCTGTGCATCCGCCTGCTGTCCGACCCTGAGCGGCTGGAG
>JALFOM010000024.1 GCA_022782265.1 Clostridiales bacterium
AATGTAGAAAAGTATGTTGTCTGCCGGATAATGATGGTTTTGTTCCGGTTCGTGGCGGCGAGGAACTGACTCCCATTGTCCTGAATGTGGATGAATATGAAGCCATTCGCCTGATTGACCGTGAAGGTTTTTCTCAGGAGCAATGCGGAGAATATATGCGTATTGCCAGAACAACGGTTCAGCAGATTTATGCAGTTGCCCGTAAAAAACTGGCGGATGCGCTGGTTGAGGGACTTCCTCTGCGAATCGAAGGAGGGGATTTTGCGCTCTGCAGCGGAAACAGCGCAGCCTACGGGTGCAGAAATTGCTATCAGCAAAAAATCCATCCGATGCACGAAAAACCGAAAGGAGATCATATTATGAGAATAGCAGTCACTTACGAAAACGGAGAAATCTTTCAGCACTTCGGTCACACCGAACAGTTCAAAATCTATGATGTGGAAAATGGAAATATCATTTCGTCTGAGATTGTGGATGCGGGCGGCAGCGGCCATGGTGCGCTGGCAGGAGTTCTGAGCGCCCTGAAGGTGGATGCCCTGATCTGCGGCGGTATTGGCGGCGGTGCGCAGATGGCACTCAGCGATGCGGGTATCCGGCTTTACGGTGGTGTTTCCGGCAGCGCTGATGCAGCAGCAGAAGCACTGGCAGCAGGTGAGCTGGACTTCAACCCCAATGTCCGGTGTGATCATCACGATCACCATGGGGAAGGTCACTCTTGCGGTTCCCACGGCTGCGATCATCACTCCTGCGGCTGAATAGGTGATAAAGTCACGGAATTTGTGTCGTGATTTGGTAAAATATAGACAAAGGAGGAGGTAAAATCTATGAAACAATATGTTTGCAGCATTTGTGGCTACGTTCACGATGAAGCTGTCAGTGGCAAGTGGGAAGACCTACCTGCCGATTGGAAGTGTCCCCTCTGCGGAGCAGGCAAAGACGCTTTCAAACCCAAAGAAGAAAAAACAACATCCCAGAAGATCCTCGAAAAGCCTCATGTAGACAAGGAGCTCTCTCCCATGGAAATGAGCGTCATCTGCTCAAACTTGGCCCGTGGCTGCGAAAAGCAGTATCTGCCCCAGCAGGCAGATGATTTCAGAAAACTGGCAGAGTTCTTCAGGAGCAAGGCTGTACCCGTCGAGGAGGCCAGCACTGCCAGGCTGCTGGAACTCATCGAACAGGATCTCTCAGTGGGATATCCTTACGGCAATGCAGTAGCCGGTGAAAAGCCGGATCGGGGTGGTTTGCGCTGTCAGGTGTGGAGCGAAAAGGTTACCCGAATGCTCCAGTCTCTGCTGACCCGCTATGAATCTGAGGGAGATAAGATGTTGGAAAACACCGGTGTCTGGGTTTGTACGGTCTGTGGTTTTGTCTATGTGGGCGACACAGCCCCAGAGCTTTGTCCCGTGTGTAAGGTTCCCAGTTGGAAATTTGAAAAAGTGGAAGGGAGGGCATAACTATGGCTGAAAAATATGCAGTAAGAAATCTTCGCTTATGTACTAAGGATTGCCTTTGCCTCTATGTCTGCCCTACCGGAGCGACTGATACAGAGAACAGCATCATTGATCCTGAAAAGTGTATCGGCTGCGGTGCCTGTGCCGAAGCCTGTCCATCCTCTGCAATCTCTATGGTTCCAAAAGAACTTCCGCCCCAGCAGCCGAAAGAAGAAAAAGTTGTCGAAGCACTTCGTGGCTTAGTTCAAAGCAAAGCCAATGCAGAGAACATTGCTTCGCAGCTTCCCGATGTCTTGAGCGTCGCTGTGGAAAAATCCTCTCGCTTGATGGCTGAGGATCTGTGCAGGGAAGCCGGCTTTATGCTGCCTCAGAGCGGTAACACCAGGGCATTCCTGGAAAGCATTAAAACGTATCCCGGCATTCCGGTGGATGCTGTGGAATCTCTGTTAAAAAACATTCAATTCAATGAAAAAATGGAGGAAAAGAAAATGGAAAAATGGAAATGCACAGTCTGCGGTTACATTCACGAAGGCCCTATGACACCTGATTTTAAGTGCCCCATCTGCAAGCAGCCTGCCGACAAGTTTGTGAAGATTGAGGATGCTGCAGCTCCTGCAAAAAATCCCTATGCAGGTACCAAGACCGAGAAGAATCTGTGGGAAGCTTTTGCTGGGGAATCTCAGGCCCGCAACAAGTATACTTACTTTGCTTCCGTAGCCAAAAAAGCCGGTTACGAGCAGATTGCCGCTCTGTTCCTGCATACTGCAGAGAACGAGAAGGAGCACGCTAAACTGTGGTTCAAAGCTCTGGGCGAGCTGGGCGATACTGCCGAGAACCTTCTCCATGCTGCCGAAGGCGAGAACGCCGAGTGGACGGATATGTATGACCGCATGGCCCGTGAGGCGGACGAGGAAGGATTCCATGATCTGGCTGAACAATTCCGTGGCGTAGCTGCCATTGAGAAGATGCACGAGGAGCGCTACCGCAAGCTGCTGAGCAACGTCGAGGCTATGCAGGTATTTGAGAAGAGCGGCGTTACCATCTGGGAGTGTCGTAACTGCGGACATATCGTAGTAGGAACCAAGGCTCCTGAGATCTGCCCTGTCTGCAAGCATCCTCAGGCATTCTTCGAAGTGCGTGCGGAAAACTATTGATAAAACGGAGGAAATGAAAATGGGGGCAAAGTTTTTTGTCTGTGAACACTGCGGCAATCTGGTGGGTATGATCCATGATGCAGGTGTTCCTATGATGTGCTGCGGTCAGAAAATGACTGCTCTGGTACCCAACACCGTAGAAGCCAGCGGCGAGAAGCACAAGCCTGTGGTTAAGGTAGAGGGCAATACCGTCACCGTCAATGTGGGCAGCGTGGATCATCCGATGCTTTCGGAACACTTCATCGAGTGGGTCTATGTCCAGACCGAAAACGGTGGGCAGCGCAAGGCTCTGAAACCTGATGACAAACCCAATGTCACCTTCTGCTTGGGAGATGATAAAGCGGTTGCGGTTTACGCCTATTGCAATCTCCACGGTCTGTGGATGACTGAAGTGTAAAAAGTATGCCGTCTGTCGGTTTCCGGCAGGCGGTTTTTTTACAGGAGGATACCTATGAGTCAAGACAATGCCAGCTTTACCTTTTTACATCGCATAGAGGAAGTAGAACTGAACATTGAGGATGGACGCTGGCAATCTGCTTTGGCATTGGCGCTGACTTTGCCTGATATTTGCGGTGGCATTGCTTTCCCAGAAATTGTAAAGCGTTATCGGGATGGGCGTGCTGTTCTGGACAGAAATCAGAGACCAACCCGTGATGTAGGAAATCAATATATTCGTTGGTTTGATACATACGCAGCACCCTTCTTTAAAGTCTCTGCGCAGGATATCTCTCCCTATATCTGCGGAGAACGATGCTGGCAGCTTCGATGCGAATACCTGCACCAGAACAAAGGCTTTGCAAAGACTGAGGACAATACCTCGATTCGTTTTCACTTGGGTGTGAATTGCGGAACCTCAGTTTGCCAACTGGATAGAATAAGTTCTGCCAACAGCCTCACGGACATCCGTATTGATATTGAACAGTTTTGCCGAAGAATGTGCCGAGCGGCCAGAGCTTATTATGAAGCAGTACATACAGAGAAAGATTTCAACCTTTATAATACGCCTGTTCTGGATTTTATAAAGGCATCACAAGATGAGAAATCAAATGCCACGATTGCCATTATGTGCAGTGATTCAGCCTATGGGAACGGACTGAGACTGGTACTGCAGAACTTATCCAAA
>JALFOM010000037.1 GCA_022782265.1 Clostridiales bacterium
TAAACCGCACAAATCGCTGAGATTTGATGCAGGTTGACGTCCACTGGCTTTGAATGTTGTTGAGAAAACCTATCGATTAGTTGCCGAAATCGCTCTGATTGAGTGAGTTTTGGCACTACTGCACAAAAATATTTAGGGAGGGATGAAATTGAAAAAAATACTTACGGTAGTTTTCCTGCTCTTCCTGTTGTTTATGGCAGGCTGCGGGAAAAATGAGGAGAAGCCAGGGGAAAATAAGGCTGTCCAGGCACTTGAGGCTTCTTCTGCAAGAGCCCAAGCCTTTTACTCGGCAGAGGAGCTGAGTCTTCCCGAGGGGATAGCGGCCAATGTGCTGTTCGGCTTTACGGAATGCAGCGGCAGCTTTGTCTTTGCAGGCAGTTCCACGGAAGGAACGCAGCTTTATGCTGTCTCTGCCGATACTGCCGGGATCAGCAGGCTTGAAAACTATGGTGGGGAGGAGCTGACGGCCCTTTGCGCGTCGGCTGATGGTGAGCTTTGTGCCCTGTATTGGCAGGAGGAGAGCTGGCCCTGCTTTGTCCGGCTCCGGGAAACAGGAGAGGAAGAGAGCCGGGTAGAGCTGAGTGATGAACTGCTTCCTGAAAACTGGCGGCCTATGCGTATGCTAAGCGGCAGGAAAAACCTGTATCTTGTGGGAGATGAACTTCTGGCGGTGTTCGAGACTGGACGGAAACCAAAGCTGCTGTACACACTTGAGGCGGAGACAGGTGCACAGCTTGCTGCGCTTTCTGATGGGTGCTGTGCTCTCTGCCAAAACGGGAAAGAGGGATATACCATTCAGCCTATTGACGATAAACAGGAGACTTACGGCAGCACACTGCACTTTGACATACCCTTCTCTGTCTGCGGAAGAGGAGAGACTGGTCTGTATCTGTCTGACGGGAGCAGCCTGTACATACTGGATTTTTATTCAGGCGAGCTGATGAAACTTCTCGACTGGGCCTCTACTGGCGTATACGGCGGCGCAGTGGCGGAGCTGTCCGGCTGCAGACTGTTGTGCATGGGCGTTGGCCCAAACGTCGGAAAGCTATATATTCTGGAAAAAAAGGAGGGGGCGGAAAGCGTGTCCGAGCCTGTTGTGCTGACGCTTGCGACGATTGATACGCTGGGCCTGCCCTATTACATGCAGGAGGCGGTACTGGAATGGAACGGGAGCCATCCGGACTGCAAAATTGAGATCAAAAATTACAATATCGGCGAAGACCCGGAGGCGGTCGAAAATGCCAAAAAGCGACTGATCCTGGATATTACCGCTGGAGAGATACCGGATATGTATGACTTCTCCTTTCCCAGCATGGGAACACCGCTGGATGCGGCTATGTTTGCCAGAAAGGGAATGCTGGAAAACCTTTATCCCTATATCGACCGGGATGAAGGGATGTCCCGGGAAAGTTTTTTGCCCAATGTGCTGTCTGCCCTTGAGGTCAACAACGGCCTCTATGAGCTTGTACCATGGTTTCGCGTAGTGACTGCTATGGGCTACGGCCCTGACCTTGGGCCGCCGGAAAACTGGACCTATGACGCCCTCAACGCAGTGGTCACAGAGAAGGAGAACTACAAGACACTGTTCAATAACGATGGGACGACGAGAAACGGCCTTTTAAGTAACATTGTCTTCAGCTCGGGAAGCAAACTGGTGGATTGGAAGAAAGGAGATTGCTATTTTGACTCAGATTATTTTGTGGACATCTTGGAGACAACTTTACAAATATCCGATCCGCCGGGAGAGAGACTGTATGGAAGCTATTCGGGAATCGTGAGCCAAAGCCCAAGTCTGCTGTACATAAGCAGCTTTGGCTCCGAGGTCTGGGGCGAAGCTGTTACCGCGAATTCGGTGTATGGGCAAAACAGCGCCTTTGTTGGCTTCCCCGAATTGGGCCCGGTGATCGTGCCGCAGTTTAGCCTGGGGATTTCCGCCTATTCTGCACACAAGGAGGAGTGCTGGCAGTTTTTGCGGCAGTATCTGGCTGAGCGCCCCTTATCCATGCCCCATGTTACCTGCATCCGAAAAGATGTGATGGACAGCTCTGTGCGGTATTGGGTGGACAGGGCCTCAGGAAAATATTCTGAGATAGACAAGGAGCCCTATATTCAAAATCATCCCGGTATTGAAGATACGATGAAGAAATACCTGGACCATATTTACAGTGCCGAAACGGTTTACCGTTTTGACCAGAATATCTGGGAGATCGTCTGGTCTGAGGCCACTAAATTTTACGGCGGGCAATATACCGCGGCACAGGCGGCAGCCGCTATCCAGGGGCGCGCCTCCGTGTATATGGCGGAGCAAAGCGAATAAAGATGCCGCCCGGAAAACCGGACGGCAGAAACAGATTCATTTTCAAAGCAGTTCCAGCTCCTGCAGCCACAAAGCAGAGCAGGCGTCGGAGGGCATCCGCCAGTCGCCCCGGGGGGAGAGGGTGACGGTGCCCACCTTGGGCCCGTCGGGCAGGCAGGAGCGCTTGAACTGCTGAGCGAAGAACCGGCGGGTAAAGACCCTCAGCCAGTGGAGAATGGTCTCATCGGAATAGCTGCCCTGGAAGGCATAGCGGGCAAGGGCATAAATGCGCCTGGGGGAGGAGCCGTTTCTAAGCATGTGGTACAGGAAAAAGTCGTGCAGCTCATAGGGGCCCACAATGTCCTCCGTCTTCTGGGCGATTTTTCCCTCGCTGTCGGCGGGCAGCAGCTCCGGGGACACGGGGGTGTCCAGAATGTCGTCCAGAATGGCCTTGACCTGCGCATCACAGTGCTTTGCCTCATAGGCGATAATATAGCGCACAAGGGTCTTGGGCACGGAGGCGTTGACCGCGTACATGGACATATGGTCGCCGTTATAGGTGGCCCAGCCCAGGGCCAGCTCCGACAGGTCGCCGGTGCCTACCACAATGCCGTTTTCCCGGTTGGCGATATCCATCAGAACCTGGGTCCGCTCCCGGGCCTGGCAGTTTTCAAAGGTCACGTCGGTCTTTTCCGGGTCCTGGCCGATATCCGCAAAATGCTGACTGACGGCGGCGGTGATATCCACCTGACGGAAGCTGACGCCCAGCTCCTCACAGAGCGCCTGGGCATTGCTGCGGGTCCGCTCCGTGGTGCCGAAGCAGGGCATGGTGACGGCAAGAATGTCGGTCCGCGGCCGCTTCAGCATATCCATGGCCCTGACCATCACCAGCAGTGCCAGAGTGCTGTCCAGCCCGCCGGAGATGCCGATGACCGCCTTGGGGCAGTTGATGTGCTCCAGGCGCTTTTTTAAGCCGTGGGACTGGATGCTGAGGATGGCCTCCGCACGCTCGGAAAGAACCTCGCTGTCGGAAGGCACAAAGGGGTGTCTGGGGATAAGTCTGGTAAGCTCCACATGGTGCAGGGGATGGGAGAAAGGAATGCGGCGGCAGCTTTTGCCGCTTCTGCCGGAAAAGCTGGTGTTGCGGTGGCGCTCGTTTCTCAGCCGGAACAGGTCCGCTTCGGTGGAGATAAAATCGGTTTCCGCTTCAAAGGGCTTTTTCTCCGCCAGCTTCATGCCGTTTTCGTAGATCAGGCTGTGCCCTGAAAACACCATATCCTGGGTGGACTCTCCGCTGCCTGCGTTGGCGTAGGCATAGGCACAGATGAGCCGGGAGGAGGCGGAGGAGATGAGCAGGCGGCGGTAGTCGTCCTTGCCGATCAGCTCGTTGGAGGCGGACAGGTTGGCAATGACGGTGGCCCCAGAGAGACAGAGATCAGTGGCCGGGGTCACGGGAGCCCACAGGTCCTCGCAGATCTCAATGCCGATAACCAGCTCCTCCATCTCCTTACAGCAGAAAAGAAGGTCTGTGCCGAAGGGGACGTTCTCTCCGCAGAGGCTGATCTCATTGGGTCCGGAATATTCATTGCCGGAGCTGAACTGCCGCATTTCGTAAAATTCGCCGTAGTTGGGAAGGATGCTCTTGGGAACAACACCCAGAACAGCGCCGTCCTGCACCACGGCGGCACAGTTATAGAGCTTGCCCCCAAGCCGCAGGGGCAGGCCAAGGGCTGTTACACAGCGTTTGCCCCGGCTGTATTCCCTGAAAGCGTCCAGCGCCTCTCGGGCGGCGGAAAGCAGCAGATCGGAATAGAACAGGTCGCCGCAGGTGTACGCGGTCAGATGCAGCTCCGGCAGCACCAGCAGCGCGCTGCCTATGGCCTCCGCCCGGTCCAGAGCGGCCTTTGCTGCAGTGAGATTAAATTCCACATCGCCCACCTTCACCTGGGGACAGGCGGCGGCGAGCCTAACAAAACCAAGCTCCATAAACGCACCTCCAAAGGATATTCTTTACTGAATGAAGCAGATTTTAAACCCGACTATAGGCGCTGTCAACGAAAATTTTGCGATTTAACGCAGAAAAATGGAAAAATCCTCTTGACAAGTGGGGAGGATGGAATTATAATCTCCACAACCTTTGAAAGGAGCGAACCGACATGCGTAAGTCCTTTGGTCTTAACAGCATGATGATGGGTATGATGTGCATGTTCCGCATGTGCATGATGTGCCGTGCGCAAAATTCCGGTTCGCCATGTTTCATATCCGCCTGAAATTCAGTTTTGCCTGAATCATCACAGCCGGGAAGCATGCGAGCTTCCCGGCTTTACTTTTGGAGTTGATTGAATGATCGAGCTAAAGCACTTGTCCAAGACCTACCGCACCCAGGAAAAGGAGATCGTGGCCCTGGAGGATATCAACCTGACCATAAACGACGGTGAGATCTTCGGCATCATCGGCCTGTCCGGCGCCGGGAAAAGCACCCTTGTCCGCTGTATCAACCTGCTTGAGGAGCCTACGGACGGCCAGGTTGTCATTGATGGGAAAAGCGTGACAGAGCTTTCCCGCAAGGAGCTTTTGAAGCTTCGGCAGTCTATCGGCATGATCTTTCAGGGCTTCAACCTGCTGGCCCAGAGAAGCGTGCTGAGAAACGTCTGCTATCCGCTGGAGATTGCCGGCGTGGGCAGGAAAGAGGCCCGGGCGCGGGCCATGGAGCTGCTGCACATGGTGGGGCTTGCCGACAGGGCCAATTCCTATCCGTCCCAGCTCTCCGGAGGACAGAAGCAGCGCGTTGCCATTGCCAGAGCTCTGGCAACAAGCCCCAAGTATCTGCTCTGCGACGAGGCTACCAGCGCCCTTGACCCCAATACCACCCGCTCCATTCTGGAGCTGCTGCGGGAGATCAACAACAGTCTGGGCGTCACCATCGTGGTTATCACCCATGAGATGAAGGTCATCGACCAGATCTGCGACAGGGTGGCGGTCATCGACCACAGCCGCATCGCCGAGGAGGGCAAGGTGAGCGAAGTGTTCACCAATCCCAAGTCCCAGATCGCCCGGGATCTGATCATCCCCAAGGAACGGACAGTGCTGGATACCACCGGCGGCCGCCGGCTGAGACTGACCTTTGAGGGAGACTATTCCAATGCTCCGGTGATCTCGGAGATGGTGCTGGAGTGCCAGGCCCCGGTGAACATCCTCTTTGCGGACACCAAGGAGTTTGAAGGCGTTATTCACGGGCAGATGATTATTGAGCTGCCCAAGGACCAGCATCAGGCGGATAAAATCATCGTCTGGCTGAGAAACAGCCAGATTAAATGGCGGGAGGAGGATTAAGCCATGCTCTCAGAAATGTTTTATAAGCTGTGGGACAACGGCCTTATTCAGTTGGGCATATGGGAGACCATCTATATGACCCTGATCTCCTCGGCCATCGCCTATGTGATCGGCCTGCCCCTGGGCGTCATTCTTAATGTGACGGACGACGGCGGTATCCACCCGGTAAAATGGCTGAACCGGATTCTGGGCTTCATCGTCAACTTCTTCAGAAGCATCCCCTTTATCATCCTGATGGTGGCCATGCTCCCTGTGGCCCGGCTGATCGTGGGGACGGCCCTGGGAAACAAAGCCGTTATTGTGATGCTCATCATTGCCGCTGCTCCCTATGTGGGGCGCATGGTGGAGTCCTCTCTGAAAGAGGTGGACGCGGGCGTCATTGAGGCCGCCCAGTCCATGGGCTCCAACAATTTTCAAATCGTATTCAAGGTGCTTCTGCCGGAGGCGAAGCCCTCGCTGATCACCGGCGCGGTGATCTCCATGGTGACCATCCTCAGCTACTCCGCCATGGCGGCCACCATCGGCGGCACCGGCCTTGGACAGATCGCCATCATCTACGGCCACCAGCGCAGCAACGACGATATCACCTGGATCTGCGTGCTGCTCATGGTGGTGATCGTTCAGGTGATCCAGGAAGTGGGCACCAGAATCGCCCATAAGACCGATAAGAGGATAAGACTATGAACGATTTACTCTTTTTTCTGACTCATGCCAACTGGCACCGTGTTCGAATGTGGCGCGGCGTCAATGAAAAGTATGATCACAACACCACATTCAAAAAATGATAAGGAGAACATAAAAATGAAAAAGACATTTGCACTCATTCTCGCTCTTGCACTGGTAGTTTTCACTCTCGCCGCCTGCGGCAGCAGCAACAGCGCCCCCGCGGCTTCCGAAGCACCCGCCGCCTCTGAGGCTCCCGCAGAATCCGAAGCCCCTGCCGCCGCTGAACTTGAGCCTATCGTTGTGGGCGCAAGCGCAACCCCCCACGCAGAGATCCTGGAGCAGGTCAAGGACGCTCTGGCTGCCGAAGGCTATGATCTTCAGATCGTGATTTATGACGACTATGTCCTGCCTAACACCGCTCTGGACGACGGCACGCTGGACGCAAACTACTTCCAGCACACCCCTTACCTGAACAGCTTCAACGCCTCCAACGGCACCAACCTTTCCGTGGCTGCCCTGATCCACTATGAGCCCTTCGGCATTTACGGCAACGGCATTTCCGATCTGGCTGACCTGGCCGACGGCGCTACCATCATCATTCCTGCCGACGACAGCAACGAGACCCGCGCTCTGCTCCTGCTCCAGCAGGAGGGCCTGATCACCCTGCCTGAGGATGCCAGCGCAGAAGCCGGCGTCACCACCCTTGACATTGTTGACAACGGCGGCTACAACATTCAGGCTGTCCAGGCCGACACCGTTCCCGCCCAACTCAGTAACAGCAACGAGGGAACCATCGCTGTAATCAACGGCAACTACGCGCTCCAGGCCGGTCTCCACGCCTCCGACGCTCTGGCCCTGGAGGACGCCTCCGGCGACGCCGCCCAGACCTACGCCAACATCATCGCCTGCCGCACCGGCGAGGAGAACAGCGAGAAGATCCAGGCTCTGGTCAAGGCCCTGCAGACCGATGAAGTCAAGAACTTTATTGCCGACACCTACAACGGCGCTGTCGTGGCTATCTTCTAAATTAGATGGAAATGAAAAAAGATCCGCGGGATGTTCTCCCGTGGATCTTTTTTCATGCTTTGAGACTGCGCATCCAGCGCTTTCTTTTGAACACCGCAAGGGAAAGACCAAAGCGGACACACTCTTCCAGAGACAGGATGAAATACACCCAGGGGATGGAGAGCTTGAAGAGAAAGGCGGAGAGCAGACCCTGGGGGACGCCGAAGAGCCATGTGCCGATCAGGTCGATTGCCATCACAAACTCTGTCCTTCCGCCGCTGCGGATCACGCCGCTGCCCAGGATCATGTTTTCCACCTTGAAGGGCGCGACCACGGCATAGGCCAGCAAAATCTGCGTGGTCAGATGCCGGACGGTTTCGTCCACCCGGTAGATCTTCACATAAAAGGGGCTTGCCAGTACGATCAGAACGGAGAGAAAAACCGAGCCGGCAAAGCCGTAGAGCAGAAGCTTTTTTCCCGCCTTGTATGCGCTGTCGTACTCCCCGTTTCCCAACAGCTTGCCGATAAGGATGCCCGCGGCCTGAGAAAGACCGCAGAGCGCGCCGATCATCAGGCCCTGCACAGGGTTGATGAGGGTCATGGCCGCCATGGCGTCGGTGCCGATATGCCCATAGATCACGGCGTACACATTTTCGCCCAGGCTCCACATAAACTCGCAGACCAGCAGCGGCAGCAGTATGGCGGCGTACTGCTTCCAGTTGAAGCCGGAAAAACCGGCCTTTTCTTTCAGCGCCGGGGCGAAAAGCTTCCGGTGCCCGAACATCAAAAGGAGCATAACCGCGAAGTTTAAAGCCTGGGAGACTACCGTAGCCAAGGCCGCGCCCTCGGCCCCCAAGGCGGGGAGGCCAAGTTTGCCGAAGATGAGGAGATAATTCAAGGCCGTGTTGGTCACTGCCGCCCCGATGCTGGCATACAGGGGCAGGGCGGCTTTCTCCATACAGCGAAACAGGGTAGAGAGCATGGTCGCCCCGGCCAGGGGGAGGAAGGTGGCCGAGATGATGGAGAGATAGGCAGCGGCGGACAGAACGGTTTCCCGGTCCTTGGAATACAGGCCCATGATCTGAACGGGAAACAGGGCGCAGAGCAGCGTAAAGACGCAGGCCAGAGCGGCCATGAACAGGAGATTCACCGTAAAGCTGCGCTTGACCTCGCGCCGGTTTTCCTGCCCCATGTACTGGGAGATCATGATCCCCGCCACAGTGCCCAGTGCGGAGACGATCACGGAATACACGGACGAAAATTTCCCCGCCAGGCCCACGCCGGCAATGCTCACGCTGCCCAGCTGGCCGATCATGATCTGGTCCACGATGCTGAAGGAAGCCTGAAGCATGGACTGAAGCGCCACAGGGATCGCCAGGGCGCACACGGTTTGGAAAAAGCTTTTCTTTTCTGCTGTTTTTGTCATGTTGGGCCTCCGATTCATCGAACTGCCCTTATTGTATGTGCCCGGCAGGGAAATTTCAAAGGTTAAACGCGTAACCCAAAACAAAAAATCAACGCGGGATTTGTGCATATTTGCTTATCCCGCGTGTATTATTCAGTTTTGGCCTTTCCGGTGCTGGCGCGCTCGATCAGCGTCACCGGCAAAACGAGTTCTGTGGGGACTTCTTTTCCTTCTTTCAGCTCCCGCAGCTTTTGGATGGCGGTGTGGGCTTTCAGGGAGAGATTCTGACTGACGGTGGTCAGGGCAGGGGAGATGAGGGTGGAAATGGGCGCGTCATCAAAACCGGCCACGGAAATCTCCCCGGGGACAGAGACATGGTTATCCCGGAGAAACTGGATCAGCTCCGCCGCGTAATAATCGGAGACGGCAAAAACGGCTGAATAGCTTCTGATTTCCGGAAGCTTTTCCCGGTAGAAAGCCAGACGCTGCTCCTTTCGGTTGGGGATGAGCATAAAGGCGGCAACCTCTTCACCAAAACCGGCCCGAAAGCCCTCAAAGCGCTCTTTGTCCATACATTCGCAGTTATCGGCGATGCACAAGGCCCGCCGGTGGCCCAGACCTTGAAAACAGGCCCCCACCTGATAGCCGCCGCCGTAGTTATCAATGCTGATATTGCAGATGCGTTTTGTGTCCAGGCAGTAGCCGTCATACACCACAAAGGGGATCCGCATCCGGTCTCTCAGGGTGGCGTAGTCTTGCTCGCAAAAGCCCATGATGACCAGCCCGTCCATGTTCCACATGGAGGAGAACTTGATGATCTCTTCCACATCCCGCGTCTTTTTGATCATCATAAACTGCCCGCTCTTTTCGATCTCGGCGGAGAGGTAGTTGAGGGAGGAGGCGATATAGCTGTCTTCCAGGGCGCGGCCTTCGTATTTCTCGTGGTCGTTGATCATAATGCCGATGATGCGGGAACTGTTTTGGGCCAGGAGGATTCCGGCCATACTGGGGATGTACTGACGCTCCTCCAGCAGGGCCTGCACTCTTTTCACGGTCTCGTCGGAGATCTTTTTGGTCTTTCCGTGCAGCACATTGGAAACCGTGGCCGTGCTCAGGCCCAGCTCCTCGGCAATATCCGATATTCTTACCCGTTTGTCATCCAAAGCCATCACCCCTGCTTATGATAAATAATATTATAACGCCCCATGCAAGAGAGGACAAGAATTTCCCCCGGATATCGACAAATTTTTGGTTATAGTGTAAAACTTACAAAATGGGTATTGACAATTTGGCAATACCGTCCTATAATCCACCCATATTGAAACGGCAAAGGCGTCGTGCAGTATAGTGCATGGCCTCTTTGCCGCTATTTGTTTTCAATAGATATTTTTTAGAAATGAAGAAACGAGGTAAGCTTATGAACACAGTCACAGATGTATTCGGCTCAATGGTTTTCAATGATTCGGTAATGAGGGCGCGTCTGCCCAAGGACGTGTTCAAGCAAGTCCAGCGTTCCATAAATGAAGGCAAGCGGCTTGACAGCGCGGCGGCCACGGTTGTGGCCAACGCCATGAAGGACTGGGCCATCGAAAAGGGCGCAACCCATTTCACCCACTGGTTCCAGCCCATGACCGGCATCACCGCCGAGAAACACGACAGCTTCATCTCTCCCGTGGACGGCGGCAAGGTCATTATGGAGTTTTCCGGCAAGGAACTGATCCAGGGCGAGCCTGACGCTTCCAGCTTCCCCTCCGGCGGCCTGCGCGCCACCTTTGAGGCCAGAGGCTACACCGCCTGGGACCCCACCTCCTACGCCTTTATCAAAGACGGCGTGCTCTGCATCCCCACCGCTTTCTGCTCCTACGGCGGCGAAGCGCTGGACAAAAAGACCCCGCTGCTCCGCTCCATGGAAGCCATCAACAAGCAGGGCATGAGAGTGATCCGGCTTTTCGGCAACACCGATGTGACTTCCATCAAGACCACCGTCG
>JALFOM010000084.1 GCA_022782265.1 Clostridiales bacterium
GGACGGTCTTGCCGGTGCCGTTGGGCAGGACGATCGCGCCGCGAACCTGCTGGTCTGCGTGACGGCCGTCGACGCCCAGCTTGACATGGAGCTCGACGGTCTCGTCGAACTTTGCCTTGCTTGCGCTGATAACCAGATTCAGCGCATCCATGGGATCATAGAGTGCCTGTTTATCGATGAGCTTTGCGCTCTCTTTATAATTTTTACCTCTAAACAATTTTGTTTCCTCCTAATAATGTGGTTGAGTCGGATGGATGAATCCTCCCACGTTAGGCGGCAGGAATCGTTCTGCCGTCTTTAAGGAGCGATGTTACTCGCCCGATCAGTCACCGACGACGACGCCCATGGAGCGGCAGGTACCGGCTATCATGCTAATGGCGGATTCAATGTCGGTGCAGTTCAGGTCGGGCATCTTCTGCTCGGCGATCTTGCGGACATCTTCCTTGCTGATGGTGGCAACCTTGTCCCTCTGGGGAACACCGGAAGCGGTCTCAATGCCGCAGGCCTTCTTGATAAGCAGGGCGGCAGGAGGAGTCTTGGTGACGAAGGTGAAGCTGCGGTCAGAATAAACGGTGATAACGACAGGGATCATCATGCCCATGTCGCCCTTGGTGCGCTCGTTGAAATCCTTGGTGAACTGACCGATATTTACGCCGTACTGGCCCAGAGCGGGGCCAACGGGGGGAGCCGGAGTCGCTTTTCCGGCGGGAACCTGGAATCTAACGTATCCAACTACTTTCTGTGCCAACTTGGAGCACCTCTTTCTTATTAATCTTTAATGACTTCGACCTGGTCCAGCTCCAGATCCACCGGAGTCTCTCTGCCGAACATGGAAACGACCACGCGCACCCGGTTCTTGTCCGGTTCAAGCTCGTCCACCACGCCGACAAAGCCGGCGAGAGGACCGTCGTTAACCTTAACTTCATCGCCCAGAGCATAGCCCACGACGATCTCCTTGTGTTCGACGCCCAGATCGTAAATTTCCTGCTCCGTCAGGGGGACGGCCTTGCCATCGGAACCGACGAAGCCTGTTGCACCGCGGACATTGTGGATAAGGTGCCAGCTCTCATCCGTAAGGATCATCTTTACCAGCACATAACCGGGGAATACCTTGCGCTCGACGGTCTTTTCGCCGGCGTCGGTATACTCGGTAACGGTCTCCATGGGGATGTTGACCTCTCTTATCAGGTCTGTCATTTTGCGGTTTTCCGCCGCTTTCATCACAGCGGCTGCTACTGCGTTTTCATACCCGGAATAGGTATGAACCACATACCATTTCGCCTCTTCAGCCATGTCGATCAACCTGCCAGAGTGATGAGCGCCCTGACAAGCATCTGTGCCAACTCGTCAAAGCCCCAGATTACTACTGCGGCAACGACCATAACTCCGACGGAGATGAGGCTGTTCTTGGTGAGCTGCTGTCTGGTAGGCCATATGACCTTCTTCAGCTCGCTCTTCATCTCGCGGAACCATTTCCCGATTCTATGGAAAAAGCCGGGCTTGGTATCATCCTTCTTCACGGCGGTGACGGCCTTGGTAGGAGCAGCTTTCGTCTTCTTTTCTGCCATTTTCACGCATCCTTTCAGAAGTTTACTTGGTCTCTACATGCTTGGTGTGCTTTCTGCAGAAGGGGCAATATTTGCTGCGCTCCAAACGGTCTGAAGTGTTCTTTTTGTTCTTGACCGTGTTGTAGTTCCTCTGCTTGCATTCTTCGCATCTGAGTGTGATTTTTACTCTTGCGCCTGCAGCCATTCTTTCGGCACCTCCTATTTTATTTACCCGCGGCAAAGCCCGGGCATTGCCTCCCTGTATTTGGCTGAGCAAGGTCTTTTTACACGCAAAAAAGCGCGCAAAAATAAACCTCTCAGCCGACAGGTAATACATAATATAACACAGTCCTTCTGAGAGGTCAACATTTTTCTTTTGTTTTTTCCGGCCTTTTTATGGGAAATTCGGTCAAATCAGCCCCGTGAGCTTAAAAAGCAGGCTCCAGCCGAAAAGGGTGAAGGAGCACAGGGCGCTGGTGGACACCACGATGTCTCCGGCCAGCACTGCGTTGAGACATACGATAAAACTTTCCATGCTTGCCTCGCTCTCCCTCTCTTTGAGTTTAACCCTTGCGGGAAGGCCAAGTCAAGTCTTGCGGTGAGGAACAAATAATGTTATAGTCTATGCGGAAAAGAGGTCATATACCATGGATTACAAAGAAGCGCTTGCTTATATTGACGGCGTGGCCTGGTTCGGCTCCAAGCCCGGCCTTTCCCGGGTGACGGAGCTGCTGCACGCCCTGGGCGATCCTCAGGACCGGCTGAAGTTTGTCCACATTGCGGGCACCAACGGCAAGGGCAGCTGCGCCGCCATGCTTGCCTCGGTGCTGAAGGCCGCAGGCTATAAAACCGGGCTCTTTACCTCCCCCTACCTCTACCGCTTCAATGAGCGGATGCAGATCAACGGGGAAGAGATCGGAAACGAAGATCTGGCGGACATTGTCACCCGGGTGAGTGTCCCTGCTGAAAAAATGGAGGACCATCCCACCGAATTTGAGCTGATGACCGCCGCCGCCATGCTGTGGTATGCGGAGGCGGGCTGCGATATCGTGGTGCTGGAGACCGGTCTGGGCGGAAGGTTCGACGCCACAAACGTCATCTCCCGGCCGGAGGTCTCGGTCATTATGAACATCGGCCTTGACCACACCAAGGTTCTGGGGGACACGGTGGAACAGATCGCCGCCGAAAAGGCGGGGATCATCAAGCCCGGCTGCCCCTGTGTTCTGTACCAGCAGAGCGAGAGCGTCACCCGGGTCATCCGGGACCGCTGCGCCGAAACGGGCTCCGCGCTGACCGTTGCGGATTTTTCTGCCATCAAGACCGAGTTTGACAGCCTTGAGGGCCAGGTCTTTACCTACAAGGGAGACGCCTACGCCATCCCCCTGCTGGGCGAGCACCAGCGGAAAAACGCCGCTGTGGTCATTGAGGCGACGGAGGTCCTGCGCCGCAGAGGCTGGAAGCTGCCCCAGGAGGATGTGGAGCACGGGCTGTACGCCGTCAGCTGGCCCGCCCGCTTTGAGCCGGTGTCCGAGGAACCGTACTTTATTGTGGACGGCGGCCACAACCCCCAGTGCGCCCAGACGGTGGCGGAAAACCTGAAAAACTATTTTCCGCTCTGCCGCCGGGTGCTGCTGATGGGCGTGCTGGCCGACAAGGACTATAAGAGCCTTTCCGAAATACTGGCCCCGGAGGCGGACGAATTTGTCTGTGTCACACCCAGCAGCGACAGGGCCCTGCCCGCAGAGGAGCTGGCGGAGCTGCTCCGGACCTTTGGAAAGCCGGTGACGGTATGTGAAAGCATCAAAGCGGGCGTGTCCGCCGCCATCGACGCTGCCGGGCCCGACGGCATGGTCTGCGCCGTCGGCTCCCTGTACATGGTGGGGGAGATCCGGGCCTGTTTTGATTTATACTAATGAAGGAGAGACGCTATGCGCATCATGGCAATTGATTACGGCGACGCGAGGATCGGTCTGGCGGTTTCGGACCTGCTGGGCATGATCTGCGGCGAGGCCTGGACCATGGAGGAATGGAACATGGAGCGGGCGTCAAAACGCATCAGCGAAGAAGCGAAAAAGCGGGATGTGGGCACGCTGGTACTGGGCCTGCCCAAGAACATGGACGGCAGTGAGGGGCCGAGAGCAGAAAAGAGCCGGGTCTTTCGGGAGCTGCTCATGGCCGACAGCGGTCTGCCCGTGGTTCTCTGGGACGAGCGGCGCAGCAGCATCGAGGCCCACGCCATCCTCCACGCCGGAGGCAAAAAGGAAAAGCAGCACCGCAAGACCGTGGACGCGGTGGCCGCAAGCCTGATCCTTGAGGGATATCTGGGAAGCATAAAATAAGAAGGAGAGGGAAAAATGAACAATACAATCAATTTAGACAACTTTTCTTTCAAAGCCTTTACCGCATCTCTGGGCCTTTCCAAAATCCTTCCCGCAGTGGTCACCATGGCCATATGCCTGCTGGCCATCTGGCTGCTGACCAAGCTGACGGACAAGCTGCTGGGCCGCTCCAAAAAGATCGACGGAACCCTGGGCGGCTTCATCCGCTCTGCCGTGCGGGGCGTCATGTGGATTTTGACGGTGATTATCGTGGCAGACGCCCTGGGCATCCCCACCACCTCTCTGGTGGCCCTGGTCAGTGTGGTCGGCCTGGCTCTGTCCCTGTCGGTGCAGAATATCATGTCCAATCTCTTCTCCGGCATCACCCTTCTGATCACCAAGCCCTTTGTGGCCGGGGATTTTGTGGACATCGCGGGAAAGACCGGCACCATCAAGAGCATGGGCCTGTTTTACACCATGATGGACACGGTGGACAACATGGTCATCAACATCCCCAACGGCGATGTGACCGCCGCTTCCATCATCAATTACAGCAAGGAGGAGCTGCGCCGGGTGGACATGCTGTTCTGCGCCTCCTATGACGACGCTACCGAGGACGTAAAAGCCGCCATTCTGGAGGCCGCGGCGGAGGATGAGCGGATCAAAACCGAGCCCGCGCCCTTTATCGCCCTGAACCGGTATAAGGACAGCTGCATTGAATATGTTGTCCGGCTCTGGTGCAAAAATTCCGACTACTGGGCTGTGTATTTCGGCATGAACGAGCGGGTGAGAGCCGCCTTTGACCGAAACGGCATCCGCATGACCTACGAGCACATGAACGTGCATATTGTTGAAAAATAATGCCAAAAGCGGCCATTACAACGCTGTAACGGCCGCTTTTTTGCACATAAAATTGGAAAATTGAAATATTTATCCGCCTTTATTTTCTCTGCCGCCGCACATAATGATAGTGCGGTGATTTCACGCGGGAGGGAGAAAATTTTGGCATGAAAAAAACGATCATTACAGCGCTGATGTGCCTGGCGCTGGTCTCTGCCATGCCCACGGCGGCCTATGCCATGGAGCTTGTGGTAGGCGGGCAGCCGATGGGAATACAGCTCAATACCGACGGGGTAATGGTGGCAGGGCTGGCCTCCATAGAGACGGCAGAGGGCAAGAAGTCCCCCGCCGCCGACGCAGGCTTTCGCCAGGGCGACATCATTATCAAAATCGGCGAGAGAAAAGTGAGCTGCGCGGCGGATTTTATTGACGCGGTGGCGGCGCTGAACGGGCAGAGCGCCCCGGTCACGGCCCTGAGAGACGGCAAAACGGTGGAGATGAGGGTGCAGCCGGTACTGTCCGGCGAGAACCAGTGGATGCTGGGCATGTGGCTTCGCGACGGCATATCGGGTATTGGCACTTTGACCTTTTGCGATCCGGACTCCGGGATATACGGCGCGCTGGGCCACAGTGTGAATGACGAGGACAGCGGCGTGATCCTGCCTCTGGGCGACGGCAGCATCAGCAGCGCCCAGATTGTGGGCGTCGTGCCCGGATCTCAGGGCGCGCCGGGTGAGCTGACCGGTGCCACCGACACCGGCAAGATCCTGGGCAGCGTGGAAAAGAACACGGAAAAGGGGATTTACGGTCACAGCTATGTGTCCCTGGGCGGCAAGGTGGTGGAGACCGGCAAGATTCAAACCGGCAGCGCCTCGATTATTTCCACCGTCAGCGGCAGCGAGCCGAAGGAATACGCGGTGGAGATCAACCGGGTGTACAGTGAAAGCGGCTGTACCCGGGTGATGCTGACCGTCACAGACCCTGAGCTCTGCGCCGCCACCGGCGGCATCGTACAGGGCATGAGCGGCAGCCCTATCCTCCAGAACGGCTGCCTGGTGGGTGCGGTGACCCATGTGTCAGTACCCACATGATACCCACCAGAAAGAAAGCGTTTCCTCACACAAAATACATAGTCACGGAAAGCGAGAATACGGAAAAAGCAACAAGAGCGCGGCGTCACGGCTGCGCTCTTGCTGCTTCATTTGTCTGATTGCATGATTATGACCGCAAAAGACATACAATAATTTTTTGGATTTAATAGTTGACAAAAGCAACGAATTTTAGTAATATAGGCGCAGAAAAATATTGGAGGTTTTGCATGAACCATTTCGATCTGAAATCTGAACTGATTACGCCCGCTGTTGCTCTGAAGCTTGTCCCTGCATTTGTTTCCGCTTATGAACTTGCCGCCTCTGCGGCTAACGAAATTGAGTTTCTCGGTGGAGAACTGCGGTATCAGATTCTTCCTCATCTCCGTAACTGGGCGGTCGAGTTTGAGCTGGACAGGCGGGCACGCTTGGGCTTGATTCCGTTTTCCAGTAGCTTTGAGAGCAACTCAAGGAACAATCACAGGCATCTTGAACTTCGGAAAGGCAATGTACTTCTTACGATAAGCCAGACGCATCACTGCATCGATCTTCCGCGTGATTGCGTGTTTCGTAACGAGCACTGCGAAAATGGGCAGTATTGCTTGGAAGGCTTCGAGGAAAAAGTTGACACCGCCAGCAAAAACATTTATGCTATCCTTACGCATGGTCAGGGCAAATCTGCTCCGGGCTTCATCCTCTGTGGCGTCCCTGCTCCGGATATGAAAAAGTGGTCCCAGGCGGTCAACCTTTATGATGTTGTTCGCAATCTTGAGCTCGTAGACGATGCGCCTGTTACCGAAGAAATCCACCTGGGGTACAGAGAGTCCGTGAAAAAGAATATTACCAATGCTTGATGGGAGGCTTTAGACAATGTCTAGGCAATCCAAAATTGCTCAAAAAGAGCCTTTGGTGCCGGAAAGGATACGAGAAGCTCGGCTTGCAAGGGGCATGTCGGCAATAGATCTAGCTAGCGCAATTGGAGTATCCAGGCAAGCAATTTCAAAATATGAGCTTGGAAGTGCCGAGCCTAGTTTTGCAGTCCTTGAGGCTCTTTCTAATACCCTTAGAATGCCCATTTCTTTCTTTTCAAAACCACCTGAGGCCGGAGCAAACCGGGGAACGACTTTTTACCGCAGCTTAAAAACCAACGCGGCACGTGCAAAAGACATTATGGCGACCAAGAGTGAGTGGGCTTCAGAAATAGCTAGTTTTGTAGAGCGAGGAATAGTTTTTCCTGATGTGGATATCCCGAGCCTTCCCGAAGAATTCAATAATGCAGAAGCATTTTCTGACGAGGAAATAGAAGATATTGCGGAGTATGTTCGACGCTGCTGGAAGTTAGGGAATGGCCCTATCCCTAATATTTCGAGGACACTTGAGGCCCACGGGGTTGTAATCTCCACCATAAAAACCGGATGCGAAGAAACTGACGCTTGTTCATGCTTCATAGATTCTCGCCCATTCATTTTCCTGGATACACAAAAGGAGTGCGCCGTACGAACAAGATTTAATCTCTCACATGAACTTGGGCACCTTATTTTGCATGGCGGGATCTCGCAGAGTGACATTGCAGACAAAAAAGAGCAAGATCGAATTGAAAAAGAAGCAAACCATTTTGCTTCGTGTTTTTTGCTCCCAAGAGAATCCTTTCTGCGAGATATCCGCTCAACATCGCTGACTTCCTTCCTGCCGTTGAAGAAAAAATGGAAGGTTTCTATTCAAGCTATGGTATATAGGTGCAAGGAACTTGGCGTTTTTTCAGATAGCCAGATGATCTATATACAAAAACAAATATCTGCAAGGCGCTGGAGAAAAAACGAACCGTTTGATGATGAGTGGCCCTGTGAAGAACCAATCGTACTAAGGACTGCGGTCAATATGCTTGTTGACCGAGGAGACTTTTCTAAAGAGGATTTTAGTTCAATCCTTAGGTTCCCTGCGTTAGATATCGAGGAGATTTGCTCTTTGCCAGAAGGATTTCTAAGCGAAAGGGAACAGGATATGCCAATAATCATTGATTTTGCCACAAAAAGGCAGATCTAACCGAAACAATACAATATTGTTGTCCTTTAGGGAAGCATGTTTAAGAAGCATGCTTCCCTTTTCGCGTAGAAGCTATTCCAATTTAATCACAAGGAGGCGGACAGAACGCATGAGAGCACTGGTTGCTCAAGAAGGGAGCTTTTCTTTTTACCGGGTTCCCCGGCAGCTTATCAAGGGGCGGGAGTATCGTCCGCTGTCGCCCGCTGGGAAGCTGCTGTTTGCCCTGCTTCTCGACCGCGTGAGCCTGTCCGTAAAAAACGGCTGGCGGGACGGGGAGGGGCGGACATATGTGTATTACGCCGTCGCGGAGATCTGCGAGGACTTCGGCTGCAGCCGCGTCACCGCCGGAAAGCTGCTTTCGGAGCTGGAGCGGATCGGCCTGATCGAGCGAAAAAAGCAGGGCCAGGGCAAGCCGGATCGGATTTGCGTCCTGCAATTTTGCGCCAAACCGGACTTCTAGACTTCCCAAAAGGAAACTTCTAGACTTCCGCTTTCCCGAAGTCTGGAGGTAAAAATCTTTTACATCAAGAAACCAAAAACTTATGCCCTAATAAGACTGATAGAAAGAAACTGATAAAATTATACTGAGTGATCTATTCATCCATCTATCTATCATTACTACTAATCTGCGCGTCAAAACCCGAAGTCTGAAAGGCGCAAATGTGTCTCACCGTGAGACAAGTTTTCTCTTTTCATGCGACAAAAGGAGAAAATACGCACCGTGTTAAGCAAGTATGGCATTTGTTAAACACAAACGCCCTTGTTAGGGGATGACCCCTAAAACCCCGCGCAGCGGAACAAACAGACGCCTTTTGGAGAAACACCGAACCAAGATGTGCCGTTGACAATTAGCGTAATTATGCATATAATAATGCTAAGCAAGGAGGTGGCGAGATGCCAAATATTCGTCCTGTTTCCGATCTGAGAAATCATTTCGCTGAGATTACCAAAGACGCTCAGCTCAGCGGTGAGCCGATCTTCCTGACCAAGAACGGCGTCGGCTCCATCGTTGTCATGAGCATGGAGAGCTACGAGCAGAACCGCTATGACAGCATGGTCTACGACAAGCTGCGCGAGGCGGAGCTGCAGGCTGCCAGCACGACGGAGCGTTTGAGCCATGCCGATGTTATGGCGAAAGCGCGTGCGTTTCTGAGCGGTGCGGAGGAGCAAAAGCGTGCATAAGATCGTTTATTTGCCGCTGGCGGAGAGCGACTTGATGGACGCGCTGGGCTATATTGCCTACACGCTGGACGCGCCAAAAGCCGCCCGCGATCTGCTGGCCGAGTTTGACGAGACGGTACAGCGCATCGCGGAGTTCCCCTACGCCCACGAGCTTTACCGGACAGACCGCCCGATGAAAGACGAGATCCGCAAGGTGCCGGTCAAGAACTATGTGCTCTATTATGCCGTCTTTCAAGACCGCGTAGAGATTCGCCGCTTTCTCTACGGCAAGAGAGACAGAAGCAGAATCGATGAAGAATAATGCAACACAGAAGATGAAGCTGCCCGCCGTCCCCGTCCCGGACATGAGCAATCTCACGAAGGAGCAGTTGAAAGCGGAAATCGAGAAGGGCTTTGCTGACACTGCCGCCGGACGAGTAACGCCCGCTGCCGAGGTGTTTGCCGAGCTGCGGGGGAAAGACACGCAGTAAACCCATAATCCGTTTCACCGTGAAACGAATTTACAAACGAATAGCTATCAACCGGAAACTTGTCTCACCGTGAGACAAGTTTCCTTTTTTCATGGAGGTGTTATGAGAGAACGCAATCATTTTATCGGCCTTTGGCTAAATAATGAGGAATACGCCCATCTGCGAGAGCAATGCGAGATCACGGGTTTACCAACCAGCGTACTGATCCGCAATGCCCTCGCTGGGGTACAGCTCCGGCAAAGACCACCCGGCGAATACGCGGGCCTGCTGCGGGCTCTATCGGCCATCGGCAACAACGTCAACCAAATCGCGCACTGGGCCAACGCCAAAAAGAGCATCCAAGAGGCGGAGATCCGGCAGGCGGTTCTGCTGGCAAACAAGGCGTGGGAGTTGGTAAAGGAGACGTTGTAAATGTGTCTCACCGTGAGACAGGTTTTGACCGAGCTTCTGATGTCACTCAAAGCTCAAACTCTTCTTATTTGCGCTGTCGTGATATAATAAAGAAAAAACTTTTCCTGTTTTTGTGACACTTTGCTCAAAAAATGGATTTATATAAGTGAGGGCCCTTAAACAAAGGAGACGAGGTATGAACGACAGAGATATAGTCAATTTATACTGGCAGCGTTCAGAGCAGGCCATAGCGGAAACCGAGCGGAAATACGGGAGTTACTGCCACATTATCGCATATAACATCCTCGAAAACAGCGAAGATTCCGAGGAGTGCGTCAATGATACCTGGATGAGCGCATGGAACGCAATGCCGGACAAGCGCCCGGACCGGCTCAGCCCCTTCCTTGCCCGGATCACACGCAACTTCGCTCTGACAAAGATCGTCCGTCGCACGGCGAAGAAACGGGGCGGCGGTGAAGCAGAGCTTGCGCTGGAGGAGCTGGACGAGTGTCTTTCCTCCGGCTACGATCTGGAAAAGGAAATCGAAGATCGGGAGCTGAGTCGCGCCAT
Organism: Clostridiales bacterium; assembly: GCA_022782265.1. GTDB lineage: Bacteria > Bacillota > Clostridia > Oscillospirales > Oscillospiraceae > Limivicinus. The sequence goes on from JALFOM010000084.1 coordinate 10,449, forward strand.
AGACGAATTTATAGGGCAGCTCGGTGAAGAAGAACAGCTTGTATTTGTCAGCCGGTATTGGTTCGTGGCGACCGAGCGGGAGATCGCGGAAAAGCTGGGCCTGAGCCGCAGTGGCGTCGCCGCCATGCTGAAAAGGACAAGAGGCAAGTTGAAGACATACCTGTTGATGGAGGGCTTATGTACAATTCGGAACGAATGATGAAAGCCGTTGGAGACATTTCCGATGATAAGATCGAGAAAACCGGCCGCGCGCTGGGCTATCAAAAAGAGAGACACAGCATGTCTCGCGCCCCCGTTCGGATGGGGAGATGGCTGTCCATTGCTGCGGTGGTTGCGCTGATCCTCGCGCTGGGTGTGACGGCCTATGCAATCTATACGCACTGGTCGCGAGGCATGGAGCAACGACTTCCCGCCACAGAGGAAGAAAAAGAACTGGCAGAGCAGAGCGGCCTGTCCGACACTTCCCATACTGTCAGCGCCACAGCCAACGGCGTGACGATCTCTGTGGAGCAGACGATCATCGACGGAGATTCCGCCGAGATTGCCCTGCGGATCGAGGGTTGGCAGCTTGACCGGGAACAGGAACTTGACGCCACCGTTTGGGGCTGGATGCCTACCTTCAACGGAGAAGGAGCGCCTGCGATGGGCGGCAGTTTCGTGGAAGACCGCGACGCAAATGACCGTGTTTTCATTATTGCGGCTGACGGCTCGATGGAATTCGATATCTGGGCCAGAGCAGGAGACAAGCTAGGTACACTTTCCGGAAAAGAAATCCGTATTTGCATTGAAAGTTTAGGCGTTGGAGGTCTTAAAAGCGAGTATCAGCCGTTGGTGGAAGGCCCCTGGGAACTCGTTTGGACACCCAGTAGCAACAGCGAACTGCTGACCGTACAGCCTGATGCAGACCTCGGTGATACCGGGATCAAGTTGGTTTCCGCGGAGGTTGGCCCGATTTCTGCGAAGGTGGCGCTACAGCTTCCCGAACTCTGGAAGGGCTACGAAACCTTGGAGCACCACGATCTCCAACTCGTGGGCGTGCGGCTGACCGACGGGACGGTGCTGACCAACATCTTTGGGCCGCCCACGCAGGAGGGCTACGCGGATATCGACAATTTGATCCTTGAGCTGGACTACTCTTCGCATCAGATCCTCCAGCCGGAGCAGGTGGAGGCACTGATTTTTGCCAGCAACTTCCCTTGGGCGAGAACATTGACAGACATCGATCTGATCATTATTCCAATCAAATAGTAAGTATTGGAACACATAGAGATCATGATCATAGAACAAGAACGAAAGTCATTATGGCTCCCATGTCCAAAGTGTGGAGCCAGGACAAAGATCAAAATCTATGAGGACACCGTACTTCTGAATTTCCCCTTATACTGTACCAAGTGCAAGGAAGAAACCAAACTCGGCGTGATAAAATTCAAGATCGTAGTTAGCGACGAGCCAGACGCTTAAAGCGCAGAGCCTGCTACTCCGTGAGTGGAGAAGCAGGCTCTTTCTGTCGTTATTGGGCATTCAGCACAGGAGTTTTCCCTTCCCCCCGCAGGGCTGTTGGAGAAGCGTGTTTGAAATACCGCTGATTTGGCCTTATCAGTGAGATTCGGCACCGTTGCTATAGCTTCGGTTTCGTTTTGAGATCAGGCACCGTCTATGTTCAAAAGCGAAAAGATAGTATTGCTTATTGACCTACACATTCAGAAAGCGGAGGACAGATATGTACAGCTTTCATTCTGAAAACAACATGTCCGGCGTGACGCCGGAGGAGATTGCGCGGCTGCTGCGCAGCATCGGAGCATCCGGCAGATTGGTCGGCTTCTATTACACTGTCTATATCGTGTACACGATCCTGCAAAAGCCGGATGAGTATTTCTGGATCACCAAATGCGCCTACCCGGAAACGGCCCGGTATTTCAAGGTCAGTCCGTCCTCCGTGGAGCACACGATCCGCACGCTGATCGCTTCGGTGTGGAATCGCCGCAATCATTCCGACATCAACCGCGTGGCCGGGATCGAGCTAGAGAAGCCGCCCACTAACAGCGAGTTTATCGATATACTGGTCGCCTATCTCCGCTACGGTGTGGATTAATCCGTTTCACCATGAAACGGATTTTCGCATCGGGTGTTAGGTGGCGCCCCTAAAAGCGGCGTTTGAACTATCAAATGCCATACTTGCTTATAACATGCGGCTTCCGTCGAGAAACGGATAAAAGGATTAAATAATGTAGTAATCATTCCGTACTATCTCGAACGAAAAGAGGCCACTTTTCCCGATACTTGCGGTAAAATGGTGTTAAACCAAATAGAGCTGGCAGATACAATGGTGCCGAATAGAATCAAATGTCCGGCTATACGCTCGGGAAGAAATCTGCCGCAAACGACTTCTTTTTGTCGGGACTTGATTTCTTTTGCGAATTTTCGTTTTTTCAGCGCCTGATTTTGTTTTAGATATATGGAGAGAAGTCCCAAAGGACACCTTCCTCGAAAACCGAATAGGGCAGGCAGATACGTTCTGCTTGTGGGGAGCCGGGCAGCGGGTGCGCCAGGATGCCGATCAACCGAGAGGTGAAGATATCAGGCTGAGCGAGCAACACCGCGCTGTATGCAGCCGATGGCAAGGCTGAGGGCCACGATCCGCGAGCAGAGATAATGATACCTACGTTGATGGCACGTCACAGAGTCAAACGTCCCGCCATGAGCATGGAGGGAGGCACGAAACGATCCTACGGAGCGGCCCGCCCCGCCGCCGTCTGACCCTCGCCTTTGAAAAACCGTGAATCTTACGATCCGCACTACACAAGAGTGCGGATTTTGTCTTTTTTAGTCGAAATGTGTTTCACGGTGAAACACATTTTTCAAGCCCAAATTTGGCATACTAAACCATATCCACACACGAAAGGAGCGGGAGCTTATCATCGTTTCCACGATTAAAAACGAAAACGCCGTGGTGCAGATCCACGACGATTATATTGAGGATATCGACGAGAACGCGGCGCGGGTGAAGGAGATATTGACCAAAGCCCGCAAGCGCCGCAAGGCGGCCGCGAAGCCCGCCGCCGCACAACAAAAGTCTTACGCGCCGCAGCTATAATCTGCGGCCTTTTTCTATAAATTGCCACGCCTGAAAATTTGACAGGCTATGGCCGATTTGAGATAATATCGACAGAAAGGAGGCCCCCATGGAGCAATATCTTGAATATCTCCGTAAATCTCGCTTTGACCGTGATTATCTGGATTTGAGTGTGGAGGAAACGCTGAAACGGCACCAGGAGATTCTGGACAGACTGGCGAGAGACAGAGGATTCTATATTGCGAAGGTGTATCGGGAGGTCGTGTCCGGCGAGTCCATCGCCGCCCGGCCCGAGGTACAGAAGATGCTGGAAGAAGTCTCTTCCGGGATCTATACCGGGGTGCTCGTTGTCGATGTGGAGCGTCTGGCCCGCGGCAACAGCGCGGATCAGGCATACATCAGCCAGATCTTTCAGTTCTCCGACACCAAGATCATCACCCCCGCCAAGACCTACGACCCGACGGACGAATTCGACCAGGAGTATTTCGAGTTCGGCCTGTTCATGAGCCGGAGAGAGTACAAGACCATCAACCGACGCCTTGTCAGAGGCCGTCAGAGCTCCGCCAGTGAAGGAAAATACGTCGGCAGCATCGCGCCCTATGGCTACGACCGGGTGAAGCTGCAGGGTGAGAAGGGCTATACGCTCGAACCAAATCCGGCAGAGGCGGAGGCTGTGCGGCGGATGTTCGAGCTGTACGTCCGGCGGCAGGGTACGAAAATGATCGCCAATGAGCTGAACGACCGCAAAATCCCCACGCGCCACGGCGGGAAGTGGGATGCCTCGACGGTGGGCAACATCCTCATAAACCCCGTCTATCTGGGCAAGATCAAGCGCGGCTACGTCAAAGAGACCAAGCGCCTGGACGAGCGGGGCAATGTGGTGTCCAGCTACAGGCATTGCAAGGACGTGGAGGACTACGACCTGTACGAGGGCCGCCACCCCGCGCTGATCGACGACGCGCTCTTTGAAAAAGCGCAGAAGATACGCAAGGAAAACTACGTCGGCCCGAAGGTAAAAAAGCAGTACGAGCTTGTCAATCCCTTCGCGGGCGTGATGGTCTGCGCGGAGTGCGGAAAGCCTATCGGCCGCAAGGCCTCCTCGAAGAACCACCCCAACCCGCCCCGCGTGGCCTGTACCAATCCTCACCACTGTCACAACCGCTCCGCGAGCTTTGCGCTGGTGGAAACGGAAATCCTGAGCGCGCTGCGGAGCTGGCTGGACGGCTACAGGATCAAGCTGGACACCGTGGGCTTTGCGGAGGATATAGCGGACTGTCGGCGGCAGCTGGAACGGATCGCAGCGGAGCGGGAGAAGCTGAAAGCGCAGCTTGACCGGGCCTACACACTGGTGGAGCAGGGCGTTTACAGTTTGGAGGTCTTCGGGGAACGGTGCGACAAGCTGACGCGAGAGCTGAATGATCTGCAGGAGCAGCAGGACGCCGCAGAGCAGAGTTTGGCGCAGTATGAGGCCGACGAGAGCAGCCAGCAGGAGATCATTCCGCAGACGGAGACGCTCCTGGCAAGCTACGACGAGTTGACCGTACAGGAGCGCAACGAGCTCTTGAAGACCATCCTTTACAAGATTGAATACTACCGGGGAGAGGATGGGATCGTGTCCATTGACCTGTATCCCAGGCTCCCTAAAGCATAAGTTTGTATCCCCCAGTCACGGGCCGCTGTGCGTCCCGCGACAGCCCCCTTTAGGCAAGGGGGCCCTGTAGCCATCATGCGGTGACCCATGTGTTTGTCAACGATCCCACCAGGGGCTACGGCATCAGCATCCAGGACATGCTGGAGACAGCGGAGATTGAGGACAAGGCGGCGTAAAAAGCCTTTGCAGAAACAGAAAATTCTGTTATCATGTCAGCCACGGACGTGACCGTTTGTGATGAATGTGCAAGCCGATTTCGGTTTGCACATTTATCTTTTGTGCTTTAGCGCCAATCAATATGGTGCACCGGAAAACATTCCGGTGCACCTTTTGCCGGGGGCCATTTTAAAGAGGAAGGAAAGGTTTCAAGGTTTCTTTGACTTTGTCGGCGTCGGGAAGGGCATACATCACAAATCTCTCGCACATGCCGGTATTGTCGTCCGTAATCGCGCCGCTGAGCATGGCAGCTCTCCGCTTCCAGGGCTTCGCCTTTATGGCGTACTCACCGCAGAGCAGAGAGGTATGTCCGTCCTCATCCCGGTCCAGCTTTGCCGCGCTGATGGCGGAATACTCAACCGACTTGGCACTGTCCGTCAGGATGAGCAGGCGCTTGTCTGTGATGGCGTAAAGCGCGCGCTTTCTGATCTTTGAAGCGTCAAGCAGTCCGCGCAGAATGATAAAGATGCCGCAGGCTGCCACAATGACCAGCACAGCGGGCTTCAGCGGTGCATTGTTTATGCCGGCAAGAATCACATAGGCCACGCAGACGGCAATGGTCACCAGGGCCGTGATGATCCCGCTTCGGATAAAGGGGCTTTTATGTGTCTTATCCAGAGGCTCAAAGGGCTCCGGGCGTCCGCTCCAAAGCAGTTTTTCCTCTTCTCTCAGCGATTCTTTCAACAGCTCTTCCATAGCTACCTCCTTATGTCTCCCGGTTACCCGGGATCTGCCCTTATTGTAGCAGAGGGGCCGGTAAAGATGGGGTTAAGGAGGGATGAAGGGCTGTAAATGTTCCGCTAAGAGTCGCCCTCGATCATGCGGTAGCCTACGCCGACTTCCGTAAAGATGTATTGGGGCTCTGCCGGGTTTTTCTCGATCTTCCGGCGGATGTTGGCCATGTTCACCCGGAGGATCTGGTTGCTCCCCTTACTCTGAGGGCCCCACAGCTCTTTCATAATAAAATCATAGGTCAGCACCTTTCCGGCGCACTTGCCTAAAAGGGCCACAATACGAAACTCATTCTGGGTCAAATGGGCGTTTTCGCCCCGGATCAGCACCTGGTGCTTGTCATAGTCTATGGTCAGGTCCCCGGCGGTAAATTTGCCGGTGCTGGCAATGGCGCTGTTGGCAAGGCCGGTGCGGGTGTGGCGGATGGCCACCCTGATCCGGGCCAGCAGCTCCGCCGCGCCGAAGGGCTTGGTGATGTAATCGTCCGCCCCCTTCTCCAGGGCCTGCACCTTATCCCGCTCATAGCTTCTGGCCGAGACCACCACGATGGGGATCTGTGTCCACTGGCGTACCGTTTCAATAATTTCCATGCCGTCCATATCCGGCAGGCCCAGATCCAGCACCACCAGATCCGGGCAGTGAGAGCTGATCATGGAAAAGGCCTCGCTGCCGGAATGGGCCACGATCACGTCAAAGCCGTTTGCCGTGAGGATCGCCCGGATAAAGCCGGAAATACTTTTTTCGTCCTCGACCACGAGAACCTTATCCTTTATGGTCATTGCTTTACCTCCTGAGCGTAAATGTAAAGCCTGCTCCGCCGCCGGGCAGATTGCAGGCGCTGATCTGGCCGCCGTGGGCTTCCACGATGGTGCGGCAGAGCAGCAGGCCGATGCCCATGCTGCGGCTGTTGTCCGCCGTCTCCCTGCTGCGAAGCTGAAGGCTTCCGTCAAACAGGTGCTTCATCACCGCCGGTTCTATCCCCTTACCGTTGTCAGACACGGTTATTGTGGCATATTCGCTGCCCGCAGAGGCGTTTATCCGGATTTTGCTGGTGGTCTTTCCGTGGAATACGGCGTTATCCAGCAGGTTCAATACCACCTGCTCGATAAGCATGGCGTCCATAGGGACAAAAAGCGGCATATCCGGCACGGTGACGGAGACCTCAATGTCCGGGTTCTTTTTGCGGAAGTTCAGAACCACCTCGCTGAGCACCTCCTCCAGCGCCTCGACCTCCTTCTGTATCCCCCGAACATCATCGCCGCTGATGCGGGTGATGGACAGCAGATTTTCCACCATGCGGCACAGCCAGTCTGCATCCTTTTTCGCGTCCTGCAAAAGCTCTGTGCACTGGGCCCCGTCAAGACTGCCGCCGCTTTCCAGCACCGCGCTGATGGAGCCACTGATGGAGGTGAGGGGCGTGCGAAGATCGTGGGAGATGGCCCGGAGCAGGTTTGCCCGCATCTTCTCCTTTTCCGACTCCAGCCGGATGCGTTCCTGCTCCTTGACCCTTGAGGTCAGGGTGGAGACGGCAAAGCCCACAGCCAGCATGGTCATGAAGGTGAGGGGGTAGCCGTAGATGGAAAAATCCAGCTTAAAATAGGGGTAGGTAAAGGCCCAGTTCACACCCAAAACGCTGACAAGGGCGGCAAGGGTGCCGTAAAAATAGCCGTCGGTGAGCAGGGAGACGATCAGCACCGCCAGCACAAAGATCATCGGCACATGCACGTCTGAGTCGCTGACGCCTTTCAGGGTCTGACAGACGACAGAGGTCAGCCCCATGGTAACGAAAAACACCAGCCAGTCCTTCAGGCACAGGGGGAAAAATTTTTTCAGTTGTTTTTTCAGCTTCTTCATGGTTTTGATTATAGCATAGTAAGCCGTTAAGCCGCCGCTAAGAAATTAACAGCGCACGAAGCTTTCCTTCGTGCGCTGTCTGTATCAGTCCTTATCTTTGGCGTGGTACTCCTTCATGATCGAATCGAAATCGTCAAGGCCGACAAACTGGCCCTCGAGCTCGGCTGCATTGATCCGCTGCGTGGGCTCCTTTACGGTGGGCTTATCGTCCCGGCGGTACATCTGCTCCCGCTCCTGGCGGCGGCGCTGCTCGGCCCGCTTCTTCTCCTTCAGGTGCTTCCGGCGCAGGCTGCGGTAGCGTATCACCAGGGCAATATAGCCGATGAGCAAAATCGCCACCACGATAATAAGGGCCTTCACCCAGCCCTTGTGGAAGATCTCACCCAGCTGCTGCTTCAGAAATTCCGTCTTGGACATCTCGATCTTGGTGTTGGTCACCAGGTCTATGGTTCCGTAGTTCACGCCGTCAATAATGATGCTGGCCTGGCCCAGAACCGTGCCCGCCTCAATGGGCGCCACCAGTCTGTCCTCGTACACCGTACATTCAAGCTGACGGCCGGTCTCGTCCACATCGTTGGGCAGAAGCAGGGACACGTTCCCCGCGGCCCGGAGGTTGGCGCTTCCGTCCCCCTCCGCAAGCTGGACGGTAACTTTCACCAAGGGGTCGGCCGCAGAGACCACCTCCCGGTAGGAGAAGTTGTCAAACACCCAGTTATACAGCTTGACGGAGTCGGCAAAGTTGTCATAGGTACTGGCACCGGTATTCAGCACTCCTCCGCCGCCCAAAACGATCGCCAGCACCCTGACGCCGTCCTTTTCCGCGGTGGACACCAGGCAATACCCGGCCGCCTGGGTAAAACCGGTTTTCACGCCGGCCGCGTATTCATAGACATAGCCGGAGCCGTAGGTGCCGTTGGCCGTGAGCAGAGCGTTTGAGCTGTAATAGCTGCGGGCCGGGTTTACATTGGTGGCCGGGATCTCAACATACTCCGTGTTGCAGATATTCATAAACTGCTCATGCTTTATGGCCTCTTTTGTAATAAGATAAAGATCATAGGCGGAGGTCTTGTTGGAAGAGGACAGGCCGTTGGGGTCGGCAAAGCTGGTGCTGGTGCAGCCCAGCGCCGCGGCTCTCTCGTTCATCATCGCTACAAAAGCGTCGATACTGCCAGCCACACGGACGGCAATGACATTGCAGGCGTCGTTTGCCGAGTGGATCAGGGCACATTTGATGTAGTCGCCGAAGCTCATCTCCTCGCCGGAGACAATGCTGGCGTTGCTGCTGGAGCTGTCCATGCCCTGCTGGCAGTCCGCCGGGGCGGTGACCATCTCATCCATGCTGCACTGGCCGCTCTCCACCGCCTCAATGGCCAGAAGGCCGGTCATAATCTTGGTCAGACTGGCGGGAGAACGCTGCTCATCCATATTTTTGGAATAAATGATTCTGCCGCTGTCCAGATCGGCAAGCACCGCCGCCTGTACCGCCAGACCCGGCTCATCCAGCGCCAGCGCGGCAGGGGCCCAGGCGGAGAGTGCCAGGCAGAATATCAAAATCAGAGGGAAAAGTTTAAATTTTTTCATTTTGTTCTCCCGTTTTTCCCGGAATGTGTTATAGTATATATTCAGGGTAATATCCAAATAAAAGTCTGTGGGCAATATTATACGGTTTGCGGCGCGGAAATGCAACACCAAATCACACCAGAATTATCCGGGAGGGACAAGTCGTGAACAGGAAATGGGCGCTGATTCTCAGTCTGTCGGCTGTGCTTGTCTTTTCCGCCGCTGTCTTGCTGCTGCGCTTTCCCTGGCGTATTGGGAAGCCTGTGGAGATCTCCGCAAAGGCGGTCTCCGAAGAGGCCTTGCTCACCGGCGGCGACGGGGAGCAGACCGCGCTGGAGCTGCTGCCCGACGAAAGGCTGGACATCAACACTGCCACGGCGGAGGAATTGACGAAGCTGCCGGGGATCGGTCAGGCCCTTTCCCAGGCCATTGTTGAATATCGGGAGGAAAACGGCAATTTTTCCACCATTGAGGATATAATGAAGGTATCCGGCATCGGCGAAGGCCGCTTTGCCGCCATTGAGGAATACATTTACGTTGAGGGATAATGCATGAAAATACTGGTCGTTGACGACGAGCGTCTGCTGGTCAAAGGCATAAAATTCAATCTGGAGAACGAGGGCTATACCGTGGACGCGGGCTACGACGGCGAGGACGCCGTGAATATGGCCCGCACCGGGGAATATGATCTGATCATCCTGGACCTGATGATGCCCAAGAAGGACGGGCTGCAGGCCTGCCAGGAGATCCGGAGCTTTTCCACCGTGCCCATCATCATGCTCACCGCCCGCAGTGAGGGGGCCGATCTGCTCATGGGCTTCGAGTCCGGGGCGGACGACTATGTGACAAAGCCCTTCAACATTCTGGAGCTGAAGGCCCGTGTCCGTGCGCTGCTGCGCCGGGCAAGCATAGCCGCGCCTCAGGAAAGCTCCTCCGTGCTGAAGCGGGGACACATCACCATTGACCCGGAGCGGCGCAGCGCGGAGAAAGACGGCGTCCCCGTGGAGCTTACGCTGAAGGAGTTCGATCTCATCGAATTTTTGATGAGAAGCCCCGGCCGGGTGTACAGCCGGGAGAGTCTGCTGGACCTGGTCTGGGGCTATGATTACCAGGGCGACACCCGGACAGTGGACGTACATGTGCGCCGGCTCCGGGAAAAGCTGGAGCTGGACCCGGCCCATCCGGAGTACATCATCACCAAGTGGGGTGTGGGCTACTTCTTTGCGGACAGGAGCTGAATAATGCACAGTATCCGAGTTCAGTTTTTGGCCTTTATTGCCGCCATCATGCTGGTGCTGCTGATCCTGCTGAACGTTCTCCCCATCGCCTCCTCCCGGGACCTGGTATTTGAGGAGAAGAAGGACTCCCTGTCCAGCCAGGCGGCGGTCATCGCCTCCTCCCTGTCCGGCCTGGAGCGGCTGAGTCAGGAGAGCATCACCGAGGTATTGCGGATCCTGGATATCAGCGGATTTTCCCGCTTGGTGGTGACCGACGCGGAGGGCGTCGTCCTGTATGACGACGGCGGACGCACCGGCGTGATCACAGAGCTGGAGGATATCGTTACCGCCCTGTCGGGCAAAACGGTGTTTCGCTCTCTCTTTGCCGACAGCGCCTTTTCCAGCGCCTATGCCATGCCGGTGAGCAGCCAGGGCAGCACCAAGGGCGCCGTATATCTCACCGAGTATGACACGGAGCGGGCCAGGATCATTCTGGACATTCAGAGTGAGATACGGGTCATGTCCGTGACCATCGTGCTGATCGTGCTGGTCGTGGCCGGAATCATTTTCAATCTCCTGCTCCGCCGTATGCAGGAGCTGGTGCGCTCCATGCGCATTGTGGCCGGCGGGGATTACAGCCACCGCCTTGCCGTGCGCGGGCAGGACGAGCTGGCGGAGCTGGGAAACGAATTCAATCTTCTGACCCAGCGGCTGGACGAGACCGAGCGGCAGCGCCGCCGTTTCGTGTCCGACGCCTCCCACGAGCTGAAAACTCCTCTGGCCTCCATCCGCCTGCTGGCGGACAGCATTGTGCAGAGCGAAAATATCGACATGGAGACCGCCCGCGAATTTGTCACCGATATCGGCAACGAGGCGGAACGGCTTCAGCGCACCACGGAAAAGCTGCTGGACCTGTCAAGGCTTGACGACGGGGTGCAGGTCCTGCCGGAGCCGGTGGATGTAAAGCAGGTGTCGCTGGACGCGCTGGTAATGCTGCGGCCCCTGGCAGAGGAAAAGCAGGTGAAGCTCCGCAGTGAGCTGGCAGAGGGCTGTGTGGTGATGGCCAACACCGACGACATGTTCCACATCATCTTCAACCTGACGGAAAACGCCGTCAAATACAACGTGCCGGGAGGCAGCGTCCGCCTGATTCTGAAGGGGGACGAGGAGCACATCTATCTCACCGTGGAGGACACGGGAATAGGCATCCCGGAAGAGGACAGACTGAATATATTCTCCAGGTTCTACCGCGTGGACAAGGCCCGTTCACGGGAGGCCGGCGGCAGCGGCCTTGGATTGAGTATAGTACACGACGCGGTGCTCGCCCATGGGGGCACCATCGCCGTGGGGCAAAATAAACCGCAGGGCTCACGATTTATCGTCAGCTTCCCGCGGCCAACATCGGAGGAAACAGGAATATGAACAGTATTGCAAAAATTCAGGAAAAACTGCGTGAAAAGGAGCTTGACGCCATCCTGATCACCGACGAAAAGAACCAGCGCTACGCCGCCGGCTTCCCCTTTACCGACGGCTATGTGCTTGTCAGCCGTGAAAAGGCCTGGCTGCTCACCGATTCGCGCTACATAGAGGCGGCGGAAAGCACCGTGGACAGCTGCGTCACCGTGCAGATGTTCGACCGGCAGCACAACCGGCTCTCCCTTCTCACCGCCGCTTTGAAGGAGGCAAAGGTCTCCCGTCTGGGTGCGGAGGAGCAGAAGCTGAACCACGGCGAATATCTGGAGCTGGAAAAGGCGCTGGGCATGTCTCTTCTGCCGGCGCAGGAGATTCTCTCCGGTCTGCGCGCCGCAAAGTGCGACGAGGAGATTGAGTATATGCGCCAGGCCCAGCGCATCAGCGAGCTGGCCCTTGAGGAGACCCTGCAGGTTATCAAGCCCGGCATGACCGAGCGGGAAGTGGCCGCGGAGCTGGTCTACCGTATGCTCCGCCACGGCAGCGAGGGCAACTCCTTTGACCCCATTGTGGTCACTGGCACCAAGACCAGCCTGCCCCACGGCGTGCCCGGGGACAAGGTGATCCGGGAGGGCGACCTCCTGACCATGGACTTCGGCTGCCTGAAAAACGGCTATTGCTCCGACATGACCCGCACCGTGGCCGTGGGACAGGCCACTGACGAGATGAAGAACATCTACGCCATTGTCCTGAAGGCTCAGCTTGCCGGTATCGCCGCCGCCCGTGCGGGCATCCCCGGCAAGGAGATCGACGGCGCGGCCCGCAAGGTGATCGTTGCCGCAGGCTTCGGCCAGTATTTCGGCCACGGCTTCGGCCACAGTCTGGGTCTGGACATCCACGAGGCCCCCAGCGCCAACCCCAGCGGCGAGGCCCTCATGCCTGTGGGCGCGGTGGTCAGCGCGGAGCCGGGGATCTACCTGCCCGGAAAGTTCGGCGTGCGCATTGAAGATGTGATGGTATTGAACGAGACCGGCTGCGAAGTCATCACCAAGGCCCCCAAGGAGCAGCTGATTATCCTGTGAAATCCCCGTTTTTCCGAAAAGGGTCTTGCAAAAAACGCGGTTATACTGTAGAATGTCTAAGTTAATACTATTATTTAATAATTTATTTTCGGGAGGTCCCATTTATGATTACAGCAGGCGATTTCAGAAACGGCGTCACTTTTGAGATGGACGGCCAGGTCATGCAGGTCATCGAGTTCCAGCATGTCAAGCCCGGCAAGGGCGCGGCTTTCGTCCGTACCAAGATGAAGAACGTCATCACCGGCGCAGTCACAGAAACTTCTTTCAACCCCACCGCAAAGTTCGAGAATGCTACCGTTGACCGCATCACCATGGAATACAGCTACAATGACGGCAACCTGTACTACTTCATGAACCCCGAGACCTATGAGCTGGAGCCTGTTGACGAGGCCGTCCTGGGCGACAACTTCAAGTTCGTCAAGGAGAACATGGAGTGCACCATCTACTCCTACAAGGGCAAGGTATTCAACGTGGAGCCTCCCTTCTTTGTGGAACTGGAAGTAACCCAGACCGACCCCGGCTTTGCCGGCAACACCGCCACCAACGCCACCAAGCCCGCCACTCTGGAGACCGGCGCTGAGATCAAGGTCCCCCTGTTCATCGAGCCCGGCGAGAAGGTCAAGATCGACACCCGCACCGGCGAGTATCTGAGCAGAGCATAATCTTGGAACAATGGGGGAGATGTACTGCGTCTCCCCTGTTTTTATCAGACGCACTGTTCACTGAAACACATCAGACGTCACCGTCATAAAGGAGGTTTTTCTATGACGATTGTTGAAAAGGCAGCATACCTGAAGGGACTGACCGAGGGACTGGGCATCAGCCCCGACTCCAAGGAGGGAAAGCTGTGGGGCGCGCTGAACGAGCTTCTGTCCGACATGGCCCATGAGATAGAAGACCTTCAGGCCAGCAACCTGGACTTTGCCGAGGCGCTGGACGACATCAGCGAGGACCTGACTTATCTTGAGGAGCTTACCTGCGATCTGGACATGCCCGAGGACATGATGGACGGGGAAGACTGCAGCGGAGACTGCTCCTCCTGCCTGCTGGACTGCGGCGCAGAGGATGAGGACGAGGACGACGAAGAGCTGAGCTATGACGGCGTGATGTACGAGGTCACCTGCCCGGTATGCGGCGAGGAGATCGCCTTTGACGAGGATACGCTGGCCGAAGGCTCCACCACCTGCCCCGGCTGCGGCGAGACCCTGGAGTTCGATCTGGACAGCGAGGACGAGTGACATAATTGATAGAACAAAGAGCGTCTGTGCGGATTTTTCGCATGGACGCTCTTCCGCTATTGACAAATGTCGAAGGATATACTATCCTGCCGTAGAAAAGGATGGTAATGAAACATGACAATGGTATGGCAAGTGGTTCTGATCACGGCGATCGCCGGTGTGGGCGGAACAGGACTGGGCGGACTGATCGGCGCGCTGTTCAAAAAGGACAGCAGCCGGATTGTGAGCCTTCTGTTGTCCTTCGCCGGGGGCGTGATGATGGCGGTGGTCTGCTTTGACCTGATCAGCAGCGCAATCCTGCCGGAGAACGCCGAAGAGCCCATCAGCGTTTTCATCGTTATGGCCGGCATTCTCTTTGGCTATTGCGTGGTGTATCTGCTTAACTACATCATCGACAAAAACACAAACCACGAGGTGGCCCATATTGACGCCGGCCACCCCCAGACGGCCGACGATCTGGACGAGCTGATCCACGCCGACCACTACGAGGAGCACCGGAAGATGAACAGCTCCTACCAGCTCTTCATTGGTGGGCTGGTCATGGCCGCGGCCATCGCCCTGCACAACCTGCCGGAGGGCATGGTCATCGGCGCGACCTACGCGGCGGACGCCGTGGAACTGTCCCCCTCCTCTCTGGGCAGCGGCCTTGTGATGGCGGTGATCATCGGCCTGCACAATATCCCCGAGGGCATGGCTGTGGCCGTGCCGCTGATCTCCGGCGGCATGAGCCGGGCCAAGGCGGTGTTGCTCACTGCCGTCACCGGCGCTCCAACGGTCATCGGCGCGCTGCTGGGCTTCTGGGTGGGTATGCTCAGCCCCCTGGCCCTGTCCCTCTCGCTGAGCTTTGCCTCCGGCGCCATGCTGTATGTGGTGCTGGGCGAGCTTCTGCCCGAGGGCATCCTGATGTGGCGCAGCAAAATGCCCGCCTCCGCAACCCTTGTTGGCATTCTGGTGGGCCTGCTCCTTATCTATGTTTAATTGATAGTAAAAGATCCCGCAACCAGCGGCTATATGCCCTGTCTGCGGGGTCTTTTGCTGTAAAGACGCAAAAATTTTTGTTTTCTTTGCAATATCCGCCCGAAAACGGCGTTAATATGAGTGAAGGCCTTCAGGAAGGAGGAAACGCAATGGAAGATTCCCAGATCGTGGAGCTTTACTGGCAGCGGCAAAGCGCCGCCATATCGGAGACCGCGGCAAAATACGGCGCCTACTGCCGCACCGTGGCCTACAACATTCTCTCCAACACCGAGGATTCGGAGGAGTGCGTGAACGACACCTACATGAGCGCCTGGAACGCCATGCCGGACAAGCGGCCGGAACGACTGGCCCCTTTTTTGGGGAAGATCACCAGAAACCACGCCCTGTCCCGGATGCGGGGCCGGGCAAGGCAGAAACGGGGCGGCGGAGAGCTGGCTCTGGCCCTTGATGAGCTGGACAAGTGCATCCCCTCCCCGGCAGACGTGGAGCGGGAAGTGGAGCGCCGGGAGTTGGCGACGGCCGTGGGCGCGTTTATTGACGGTCTGCCAAATCCGGAGCGGCAGGTTTTTGTCGGCCGTTACTGGTATCTGGCCTCGGTGGACGAGATCGCGGAAAAGTTCGGCTTTTCCCGGAGCAAGACGGCCAGTATGCTTTTTCGCTGCCGGAAGAAGCTGCAAAAATTTTTACAACAGGAGGGCTTATGCTGAATTCCGAAGCGCTCATTGCCGCCATGAGCGATATTGACGAGCGGCACATTGTGGAAGCCGGGCAGATGCTGGGCTATACGGGCCAGAAAGGAAAAAACGGACGGAAAAAGGCCCTGCGGGTGCTGCTGATCGCCGCGGCCATCAGCGTACTCTTCGCCGCCACCGCCGCCGCCACCGGCTGGTTCGGCTTTTCTTCCCGTGTAACGCCTGCGGAAGACCCTTTGGGCCTCTCCGAGGGCGGGTACATCTCCATGAACGATTACGCGGACTCGCCTGCCGGGCAGGCTCATGCCGAGTGGTGCCGGTTCTGGGAAGAATATGTGCGCAGTCATGAATTTGAAAATTACGATGATCTGAGCTGGCTGGGCGGCAACGAGGAGCTGGAAAGCTATTATCACATCTACGCGGCCTATGATCAGGCAATGATGGACAAGCTGCTGGAGATCCGGGATCAATACGGGATCTCTTTACACACAGAAGCGGTAAATGTGCCGAATCTGGAATATTTCTACAAAGTACTGGGAATAGAGCCGTTCATCGACGAAAGTCTCAAATCTTCCCTTTTCCCGAAAGCCATCTATGAAGACGGTTCCTTCTCCGCCGAGGGGTCGATTTACTTTGGCGAGTATTCCTACTTGTTCAGCCTCATCAAAGGCATGAAAGGGGTTCTGGACCCCAGCTTTAATTACCTGTATCGCGCAGAGGATTATCAGGAATGGCAATACACCACAGATAAGGGGCTGCTTCTCAATCTGGCGGTGTACACCGGCCCCATTGACCGGGGAGCCCTTGACTGTTTTATCTTCTGCGAGGGGAAGGACTGTCTGGTCACCATCTTCGGTTCACTCCCCTGTGCGGAGGACAGCTTCCGCGCCGTGGAGGAATACGCGGAGCTTTTTGACTACGGCATCCTCTGCAACGCAAAGCCCGATCTGTCCTCCGTTCTCAACACGGCGCCCACCGTGGTTAAGCCGAAAGGGGAGCTGCTGACGCTGGCCGACTGGGTGGAGACCGATGAATATAAGGCTGCAACGGAGTTTCAGATGATCTTCCGGGATTACACCGAAGCGACGGGGGAATTTGAATACGCAGTAAAAGGCTACCCCGCTTTCTTCTACTACGGCGGCTTTCCCACAGGCCTCAGCTCCATTGACGAGGCGTATAACCGCATTCTTGAAGAATACGCGCTTCAGCCTGCCGGAAAGGCGGAGGCCGTCTGGGGTGGTCAAAAGGTCCCGGCGGAGTATATTCGCGCCGATCAGGGGCTCAAGTGCCCGGAGGGTGTTGATTATACCAGCTTTCCCTATCTCTCAGTAGAGGAGATTTATGAAATCTTGGGCTGCGGCGACTTCTTCACCGGCGATGAGTCAATCAATCTTGCCATTGCCTACAATAACGGTGCTTTTCTCTGCTACAACAACAGGGTATATGTTCATTATATCCCCAAGGGCTGCTTCTATCCTCTGATGCGTTATTGTCTGCACCCGGAGATGGAGGGCTGGGCCTATGACACCGCCTGCGGCGAGCAGGTGTATATCACCCAGGCAGGGGAAATGGTGTACCCGGTGGGCGGATACAGTACAATTCTCTACGAGACGGACCGGGCCTATGTGATTGCGCTGAACGAATCCGGCCAAAACGAACCCTACTATCTGGAGCTGCTGGCGGACAGCATTGATTTTACCAAATTCAAATAAGCGCATCGTCTATCCTCCTGGGCTGTGCATGGGAGGATAGTTTTTTTGTCCGATTCTCGCTTTTCGGGAGAGATTTTCGCTTTAAGGGCTGGTTTTTTTCCTCTTTCTTTCGTAGAATACAGGTAAACAAGACCGCTTACGGAGGAAAAAAGATGGAACGGAAAACCATGGGCAGCTTCATTTCCGCCCTGCGCAAAGCACAGGGCTTGACCCAGCGGGAGCTGGCGGAGCGGCTGAACGTCTCGGACAAGGCCGTCAGCCGCTGGGAACGGGACGAGAGCGCCCCGGACCTGAGCCTGATCCCCGTGATTGCAGAGATTTTCGGCGTCACCGCCGACGAGCTTCTGCGGGGCGAGCGGGCAGACCCTGCCTCCGGGAATCCCGCCCGCGGGGCGGAAAAGCGGGAACGGGAGATCCGGCGACTGGCCCGTTCCGTAAGCACCGGCTTTCGTATACAGAGCATCATCTCCGCCGGGATTGCCCTGGCGGGCCTTGTGGCCGCCATGATTTTGAACTTCGGTTTTCTGCGGGCCTACGCGGGCTTTTTCGCCGCCTGCGTGTTCTTCATCGCGGCTGCCGTCTGCGAAGGGGCCTTTCTCCTCCGCTCCCGTTTTGCCCTGGCCGACAGCCTTGACGATGAGGCTGTTTCCCGCTGCCGGAGCGCCCTTACTGTCACGGCGGAGCTGGTCTTCTCCTTTATTCTGGTCCTGTTTGCCGCCGCTCTGCCCCTGATCCTGCTGGCGCCCTACGCCGAGGTGGGGCTTACCGGCGAGACCTGGCTGAAATACGCTCTGCCTGCCGCTGCCGCCGGGGCGCTGCTGTGCTTTGTTTTCTGTCTGCTTATGCAGTTGGTCCATGCCGTGCAGAGGAAGGACAGCCGGAAAGGGCGGCTTTTGAAAACCTCGCTTATCACAGCTGCAGCGCTGCTGCTGACCCTGGTTTTACATCTGGCGCTCTGTTCCGACTTCATGCGCTACACGGAGGGGATCGAATTTCAGGATTTCTCGAAATTCATCAACTATATGGAGACAATCTTGCCGGACCCGGAGGGCCGGTACTATTACGACATGCCCGGCTATTGCCTCGACGAAGACGAAAACCGGATTTCCCGCTCAGCCTATCTGACCGAAACCGTCTGCAGCCCCTCCGGGCAGGCGCTGTTCTCTTACTTAAACAAAAATATGGACGTCGCCGGGATAAGCTATCACTGGAAGGGCGATACCTTGCTGGAGATCAAGGTCTGCACTTGGGCCCAGGCGGAGGAGGCAAAGGCCGTCATGCAGAAGGTCAGCGCCGCCTTTTACGCTTTTTACGCCCTGGAGCTGGGGGCAAGCCTGCTGCTGTTTTTCCGCAGGAAAAAGAAGTAGATCCTGATGGTTTTACTTTTCTGTCTCTCCGTGATATAATAAAACGATTCTGAATGTGAACGGAGGGCGGCCCATGTACAAGCCGTTGGCAGACGAGATAAGACCCAAATCCCTGGACGATGTGGTGGGCCAGCGCCATATTCTGGGCCGGGACGGGATGCTGCGCCGCATTGTGGAGAGCGGGCAGATCCCCAACATGATCTTCTACGGCCCCTCCGGCACCGGCAAGACCACCGTGGCACGCATTATCGCGGAGCGCACCAACCGCACCTTGCGAAAGCTCAACGCCACCACCGCCGGCATTGCCGACATCAAGCAGATCATCGCGGAGCTTGACACCATGCTGACCCCCGGCGGCGTGCTGCTCTATCTGGACGAGATCCAGTATTTCAACAAGAAACAGCAGCAGTCTCTGCTGGAATTTATCGAGGACGGGCGGATCACCCTCATCGCCTCCACCACGGAAAACCCCTATTTCTGCGTGTTCAACGCCATTCTCAGCCGCTCCACGGTGTTTGAGTTCAAGCCCGTCACGGCGAAAGAGGCGGAGGGCGCGGTACAGCGGGCCATCGGCATCATGAACGCCCGGCGGGAGAGCCCTCTCAGCCTTGAGCCGGGGGTGCTGCGGCACATCGCCGCCTCCTGCGGCGGAGACGTACGAAAGGCCATGAACTCCGTGGAGCTGCTGTTTTCCGCCGCGGGAGACAAGGACAGCATCAGTCTTGCCGACGCCAAGGCCATCTCCCAGCGCAGCGCCATGCGCTATGACCGGGACGGGGACGACCATTTTGACATTCTTTCTGCTTTGATGAAATCCCTTCGGGGTTCTGACCCGGACGCCGCCATGCACTACCTGGCAAGGCTGCTGGAGGCGGGGGATCTTGTGGGTGCCTGCCGCCGCATCCTCTGCTCCGCCAGCGAGGACATCGGCCTTGCCTATCCCCAGGCGGTTCCCATTGTGAAAGCCTGTGTGGACTCCGCCTTGCAGCTGGGTCTGCCGGAGGCCAGGCTCCCCCTGGCGGAGGCCTGCCTGCTGCTGGCCACCGCGCCCAAATCCAACTCCGCCTGCATGGCCATCGACCGGGCCCTTGCCGACGTGCGCGCCGGCCGCACCGGCAGCATCCCCAGAGAGCTGCAGAACGTCCACGCTGACGGCACCGGCTTTGAGCGGGAACAGGGCTACAAATATCCCCATAATTTCAACGGTCACTGGGTAAAGCAGCAGTATCTGCCCGACGAGATCAAAAACGCGAAATACTACGAGTACGGCGACAACAAGACCGAACAGGCCGCCAAGCGCTACTGGGACGAGGTGAAAAAGTAAATGGACATTCAGGTTGGAGACGTCCTCACCATGAAAAAAGCCCACCCCTGCGGCAGCAAGCAGTGGCAGGTGCTGCGCATCGGGGCGGACTTCAAGCTGCGCTGCTGCGGCTGCGGCCACGAGGTCATGGGCCCCCGGTCGAAATTTGAAAAGAATGTGCGGCAAGTGCAGCGATGAACTATGTCTATATGCTCCGCTGCCGGGACGGCAGCCTGTACACCGGCTGGACCAACGACCTGGAAAAGCGGCTGAAAGCCCACAACAGCGGCTCCGCCTCAAAATATACCCGGACGAGACTTCCGGCAGAGCTGGTGTATTTTGAGGAATGGGAGAGCAAAGAGGCCGCCATGAGCCGGGAATGGCACATCAAACGACTTAGCAGAGAAGAAAAACTGAAATTGATCGAAAACAGGTCAACCTGAACGCAGTGAAGGATCCCGTAAACAGAAGGTCAAGGCTCTGAATACGGGACCCTTCGTCGCATCGCTCCTCAGGATGACTTTTTGTTATATCAGAGCTTCCAGCTCATCCAGCTCCTCGTCGGTGGTGGCCCAGCTGGTGCAGAAGCGGGCTACCGTGTGCTTTTCGTCCGGCTTTTCCCAGACGGTGAAGCGCACATGCTGCCTCAGCTCCTCCGCTTTTTCGTCCGGCAGGACAATAAACTGCTGATTGGTGGGCGAGTCCAGATAAAAGGCATAGCCCCGCTTGCGGAACATCTGCTTCAGCCGCTCCGCCTTTTCTATGGCATGGCTGCCAATGGCAAAATACAGCCTGTCGGTAAACAGGGCGTCAAACTGTACGCCCAGCAGCCGCCCCTTGGCCAGCATGGCCCCCCGCTGCTTAATGAGCGTGGGAAAATGCTCCGGGGCATTTTTGTGGGTGAACACCAGGGCCTCGCCGCAGAGCGCACCCACCTTGGTCCCGCCGATATAGAATACGTCGCACAGACGGGCGATATCTTCAAGGCTCAGGTCCGTGCTCCGGCTCATCAGGCCGTAGCCCAGCCGGGCCCCGTCCAGAAACAGGGGCAGGTCATAGCGGCGGCAGACCTGGAACAGGCTCTCCAGCTCCGCCTTGCTGTACAAAGTTCCGTACTCCGTGGGGTGGGAAATGTAAACCATGCCCGGAAAGACCATGTGCTCATGGCTCTCGTCGGCGTAAAAGCTTTTGATCCAGGCCTCCAGCTCCAACCGGTCAATTTTGCCCTCGTGCTGGGGCAGGGTCAGCACCTTGTGGCCGGAATACTCAATCGCTCCGGCCTCGTGGCCGTTTACATGGCCGGTGACGGCGGAGAGCACCCCCTCATAGGAGCGGAGCAGGGAGGAGATCACCACCTGGTTGGTCTGGGTGCCGCCGGAGATGAAAAAGACCTCCGCCTCCGGGCAGGCGCAGGCCGCGCGGATCTTCTCCGCCGCGCTGCGGCAGAAATCGTCGTTGCCGTAGCCCGGCTGTCTGATCAGATTGGTGTCCATCAACGCTTTGAGAACCAGCGGATGGGCCCCGACGTTATAGTCGTTTTCAAATGAGAGCATAGCTTGCCTCCTGATTTTTTCGATGTTATAATAAATTATTATATCGCTGACGCCGCCCGGTGTAAAGAGACAGGAAGATTCCGGCGCGGGAATTAACATTTTTCCATTGTTCATAAGTGTTGAAATTTCAACACTATCATCCCGGTTCAACCGTTACAATGAGCACGACAGCAAAAGAAAGGAGTCTGATGACATGTTCAGAAGGATAATTAAAATAGATGAGGAAAAATGCAGCGGCTGCGGTCTGTGCGTCCGTGCCTGCCACGAGGGGGCCATCGGTCTGGTAAACGGCAAGGCCAGGCTCATGCGGGAGGATTACTGCGACGGTCTGGGGGATTGTCTGCCTGCCTGCCCGGAAAACGCCATCTCCTTTGAGGAGCGGGAGGCCCCTGCCTATAACGAGGCGGCGGTGCTGGCCGCGAAGAAAAACGCCGGTCAGTCCGGCTGCCCGGGTGCTGCCCTGCGGGCTATTACCCGGGAGGCTTCTTCCGTTGAACGGGAGGCCGCCCCTGTTTCCCCGGTAAGCCGGCTGCGTCAATGGCCGGTACAGATCAAGCTCGTCCCGGTCAACGCCCCCTTCTTTAACGGGGCGGATCTGCTGATCGCGGCGGACTGCACGGCCTATGCCTACGGCCGTTTCCACGAGGATTTCATCCGCGGCCGCATCTGCCTGATCGGCTGCCCTAAGCTGGACCAGACGGACTACGCGGAAAAGCTGGCGGAGATCTTTGCCGCCAATGACATCAAAAGCATCACCCTGGCCCGGATGCAGGTTCCCTGCTGCGGCGGTCTGGAAAAGGCCGTGATGCGGGCGCTCCTTGCCAGCGGAAAATCCATCCCCTGCCAGGTAAAAGTCATCTCTTCCGAGGGAAAAATCATCAATTAAGCGGTTTAAAGACCCTGTTGACAGATGTTTGCTTATCGTGTATAATCCTTTTGTCCTATTTTTTTAGTAGGAATTGATTTCGTTCGGAGCGGTTTATGGTTTACCCTATTCGCCGATGTTCCTCCTGCCGCATAAACTATTTACGACAGGAAGGGATAAGAGGATGTTTAACAACTTAAAAGAAATCGTTGAGGCCTATAAGGCCAGAGACCCGGCTGCCCGCAGTGCGCTTGAGATCTTGCTGCTGTACCCCGGCGTGAGAGCCGTAAGGAGCCACAGGAAAGCCCACTGGTGTTATGAGCATGGGCTGAAATTTCTGGCCCGGCTGATCTCCCAGCGCAGCCGCCACCGTACCGGCATTGAGATTCACCCCGGCGCCAAGATCGGTAAGCGTCTGGTCATTGACCACGGCATGGGTATCGTCATCGGCGAGACGGCAGAGATCGGCGATGACTGCCTGATTTACCACGGCGTAACCCTGGGCGGCACCGGCAAGGACGTGGGCAAGCGCCACCCCACCATCGGAAACAACGTGCTGATCGGCACCGGCGCGAAGGTTCTGGGCCCCTTCAAGGTGGGGGACAACAGCCGCATTGCCGCAAACTCCGTGGTGCTGAGCGAGATCCCGCCCAACAGCACCGCCGTGGGCGTACCCGCCCGGGTGGTGAAGGTAGACGGGCGCAAGGTCAACTACGTGGGTGACGTGGACCAGATCAGCGTTGCCGACCCGGTCAGCTCCGAGCTTGCCGCTATCCGCAGAGCCCTGGGCGAGATCAGCGAAAAACTGGATAATCTGAATTGATTCTGCTATTTTTGAAAAAACCTGCATCTTTCGATGCAGGTTTTTTCAACATTTCAGCGTATTTCCGATAAAAAGAAGAGACTTTTTATTGAAAAATTCAGTGGAGAAATTTCTGTATATCCTTATCCGAAGCCATGACCAGCACTCTTTCTCCGTTGGAAAACACATGGCTGCCGCCGGAGAGGGGCGCCACCACGCCGTTTTGCTTGGTGGCCAGGATGTTGATATTGTGCTTTTTCCGCACTTCCAGATCAACCGCCGTCCGGCCTACCCAGTGCTGGGGCACGCTGATCTCATAGATGGCGTAATTGTTGGCCAGGGGCATATAGTCAAAGATGCTGTCGTCGCTGTAGGTGACGGCGGCCCAGTTTGCCATCTGTTTTTCCAGATACACCACGTCGTCCGCGCCGTTTCTCAGGAGGAACTTGGCATGGCTGTCCTGGGTGGCCCGGGAGAGGACGAAGGGTGCGCCGTTGTCCTTCAAAAGCGCGGTGGTCTCCAGAGAGCTCTGGAAATCGTCGGCAATGGCCACAATACACAGGTCGAAATTCCGCACGCCCAAAGACTCGATAAAGCGCTCGTTGGTGCTGTCCCCGATCTGGGCGCTGGTCACATAGTCCAGCACTGCGTTGACCTTGTTTTCGTCCTTGTCAATGGCCAGGACCTCATGGTTAAGCTGGTGAAGCTTCATGGCCAGGTGGCGGCCAAAGCGGCCCAGGCCGATCAGCAGAATGGATTTGGTTGTTTTCATTTTTCCTCCTTGCATTTATACAGGCTCAGCCCACAGTTACCCGTCCCATGGGCAGCCTTGCTCCCGTGGGGCCGTCGCCGGCAGATACAGCGTAAATCAGCGTCAGCCCGCCCACGCGCCCAAAGAACATGAGCAGGATCAGCAGCAGATGAGAGACGGTGGACAGCTGCGATGTGATGCCCAGGGAAAGGCCCACCGTGGCCACGGCAGACGCCGCCTCAAACAGGGCCGACATCAGCTCCACCTTATCGATGCAGCTGATGGCAATTCCCACACCCACAAAAAGCAGGATGTACAGCATAAACACCGCCGCCGCGTTGCGGATGGATTTGTCCGGGATTCGGCGGCCAAAGGCTTCGGCGCTCTCCCGGCCGCGGTAGG
Source organism: Clostridiales bacterium (assembly GCA_022782265.1). GTDB lineage: Bacteria > Bacillota > Clostridia > Oscillospirales > Oscillospiraceae > Limivicinus. The sequence goes on from JALFOM010000084.1 coordinate 34,907, forward strand.
CCGCCCGTACACAGAGCAGCAGTACCGCAATGGTGGTCATCTTAAAGCCGCCGGCCGTGGAGCCGGGTGCGCCGCCAATCAGCATCAGGCAGAGCACCACAAGCTTTCCCGCGCCGCTCATGGCGTTCAGGTCCACTGTATTAAAACCCGCGGTCCTGGGCGTTACGGTCTGGAACAGGGCGGCAAGGGTCCGCTGTCCCAGGCTCAGTCCCGCCCACTGGGGCAGGGCAAACTCATAGAAGAACATGAAGCAGAAGCCGCCCAGCACAAGGACCAGAGAAGTGACCAGAATGATCTTGCTCTGCTGGCTGTACCGGTTAATCCGGAAGCCGTACTCCCGCACATCGCTCCAGGTGGCAAAGCCGATGCCGCCGATGAGGATGACGAACACCAGGGTGATGTTGACAATAGCGTCCCCGGTAAAGGCGGTCAGGGAGGAGCAGGGCTCCTTGATCCCCATCAGGTCAAAGCCCGCGTTGCAGAAGGCGGAAATGGAGTGAAACACAGCGTACCACAGCCCTTTTGCCACATTCATGGACCGGCAGAAGCTGAGGGCCAGCAGCGCCGCCCCGGCAAGCTCCACCGCCAGGGTGACTTTCAGAATCATGCCCGTCATGCGGACGATCCCGCCCACCTGGGGGGCGGAGATGGACTCCTGCATCACCCAGCGCTCTTTCAGTCCGATCCTTCGGCCGGAAAAGATACTGATGATTACCGCCATGGTGACGACGCCCATGCCGCCGATCTGGATCAGGCAAAGGATGACGATCTGCCCGAACAGGGTCCAATATTGGGCCGTATCCTGCATAACCAGGCCCGTGACGCAGGAGGCGGAGGTTGCGGTAAAGAGGGCCGTCTCCAGTCCGGCTCCCCGGCCGTCCCGGGTGGCAAAGGGCAGCATCAGCAGCAGGGTACCCAGCAATATCATGGCAAGAAAGCTCAGCGGAATGATCTGAGAGGGTGAAAGCTGTCTGTTTTTTTTCACGTTTTACTCCTTTGGCATCAGCGCTTCCAGGTATGGCGGCTGAAGAGCAGAAGAATGGGGTAGATCTCCAGCCTGCCGATCAGCATGGCCAGAGACAAAATGATCTTGGAAAAAGAGGAGAACATGGAGTAGCTGCCGGTGGGCCCCACCAGGGACATGCCGGGGCCGATATTGGAAAGACAGGCCAGCGCGCCGGTGAAATTGGTCTCCATATCAAAGCCGTCCACGGAGATCAGCAGCGTGCAGACCAGCAGGATCATCAGATACATGACAAAGAAGGTGTTCACCGCGTGGACGGCGCCGGTCTCCACCCTTTTCCCCTCCAGCTGAACCCGGGTGACGCTGCGGGGGCGGATCATCTTTTTCAGCTCCGCTTCGGCGGATTTCAGCAGCATGACCACACGGGAGACTTTCAAGCCGCCGCCGGTGCTGCCGGCGCAGGCGCCGATGAACATCAGCAGGATCAGCAGCCACTTTGAATACTGGGGCCATAAATTGAAGTCCACGGTGCCGAAGCCGGTGGTGCTGATGATGGTGGAGACATTGAAAAAGGCGTGGCGCAGAGCGGTGGTAAAGCTGCCGTACATACCTGAAATATTCACGGCAATGGTCAATACGGAGAACAGCACAATGGCCAGAAACCAGCGCAGCTCCTCATTTTTCAGCACGTCCTTTACCCGGCCGATGAGCAGCAGGTAGTACAGGTTGAAGTTCACGGAGAACAGCAGCATGAAAACGGAGATAACCATCTCCACATACAGGCTGTTGAACGCGCCCACGCTTGCCGCTTTTGTGGAAAAGCCGCCGGTTCCGGCTGTGCCGAAGGCGTGGAGCAGCGCGTCAAAAAAGCTCATCCCGCCGGCCTTCAGGAAGATGGTCTCCAAGGCGGTCAGGGCCATATACATCAGGTAGAGGATCTTGGCGGTCTCCCTTGCTCTGGGCACCAGCTTGCCCACGGTGGGGCCGGGGACCTCCGCACGCATGATGTGCATGGAGTGTTCTCCGCTCATGGGCAGTACGGCCATAACGAAGACCAGAACGCCCATGCCGCCGATCCAGTGGGTAAAGGAACGCCAGAACAGACAGCCGTGGGACATGCCCTCAATATCGGTCAGGATGGAGGCGCCGGTGGTGGTAAAGCCGGAGACCGTTTCAAACACCGCGTCGATATAATTGGGGATCTGGCCGCTGATCACAAAGGGCAGAGCGCCTAAAAGAGACATGCTGATCCAGGCAAGGCCCACAATGACAAAGCCTTCCCTGGCATAAATATCCGTACTTCTGGGCTTGAAGCTCCGCAGAAAGAAGCTCACCGCCGCCGTAATCACCACGGCCACAACAAAGCCCAGAACATTTTCCCCATAACACAGGCCCGCCGCCAGAGGGAGCAGCATCAGCACCGCAAGGCAGGCCAGAACCGAGCCCAGGGTGTGAGAAATCATCCGGTAGTTCATTGCTCTTCCTCTACAATAGCGTCCAGATCCTTGAGCCGGCCGGCGGCGGTGACGATCACGGCGTGATCGCCGGGACAGATCACGGTTTCGCCGTCGGGGATGATACTCCTGCTGCCGCGGATGACGGCGCTGATCAGGATATTGGGTTTAAGCCGCAGGGTTTTCAGCGGGATCCCCACGCAGGCGGAGCCTTCGCCCACCTTGAATTCAAGGGCTTCCACCTTGCCGTCGGCCAGGCGGTAAAGGGTCTCCATGCTGCTGCCCACGGAATTGTTCATGGCCCGGACGTATCGGGTGATCTGCTGGGCCACCAGGTCCTTGGGGGTGACGATGCTGTCCAGCCCGGAGCTTTCCAGTATGCCGGTGAAGTGCTCCCGGTTCACCTTGGTGACGATTTTCGGCACACTGTGGTGCTTGGCGTACATGGAAGTGATGATATTGTCCCCGTCGTCGCCGGTGAGGGCCACAAAGGCGTCGGTACTGCGTATGCCTTCCTCCAGAAGCACCTCGTTTCGGGTGGCGTCGCCGCAGATGATGTGGGCGCTGGGAATCAGATCGCAGAGCAGGTCGCAGCGCTCCCTGTCCCTGTCGATGACGGTGACGTCAATGCCGCTGTCCAGCAGAAGGCGGGTGAGATAGACCGATATTCTGCTTCCGCCCATAATCATCACGTTTTTCACCGGGCGGCGGTACTGGCCGATGGCCACGAAAAATCTTCTCAGCTCCCGGGACGCGCCGGAGATGCTGAGCCTGTCCCCTGCGCGGAGGATAAAATCGCCGTTGGGGATCAGGGCGTCTCCGCCCCGCTCCACCACGCAGACAAGGACCTTGGCGCCCAGCTCCCTGGGCAGATTTTTCAGCTGCATCCCGTCCAGCTTGCTCTTCTCCGGGACCTTGTGTTCAATGATCTCCACACTGCCCTTGGAAAAGGCGTCCACCCGGACGGCACTGGGGAAGCGCAGCATACGGGAGATCTCCTTGGCACACTCATACTCGGGATTGATAATAACGGAAAGGCCCAGAACCTCACGGAGAAATTCGGTCTGGCTCAGATACTCCGGATCGCGGATACGGGCGATGATATGCTTGGTCCCCAGCTTCCGGGCGGCGATGCCGCAGATCATGTTTACCTCGTCCTGCTCGGTGGCGGCCATCAGCAGATCGGCCTCCGCCGCGCCGGCCTCCATGAGCGTTTCCGGGTTGGTGGCGTTGCCTTCAACGCAGATCACGTCCAGGTCGTTTGACAGATGAGATATGGTCTCCGGGTCCCGGTCTATCACGGTGATGTCATGTCCCTCATCCGAGAGCATGTTTGCCACGGAATAGCCCACCTTGCCCGCGCCCACAATGATTATCTTCATATTTGCTTTCTCCGTTCTGTTTCTGGGCAATATTTCATGTCATTATATCACAGCGTTTTATGCTTGTACAGAGAAATACGGCAGGGAAAATACCCTGTTTGGCCGTATTTTTTGGAATATTTCGTTTTTGCCCGCATAAGTTTAAGCAGTCTGACAACGGAGGAGAGAGCATGAGATTATTACGTCTGGGCAGCATGGGCCCTTCGGTACAGCTATTGCAGCTTGCCCTGAACCGGGCGGGCTTTGGTCCGCTGGAGCAGGACGGCGTTTTCGGCACAGCCACGCAGAATGCCCTTGCCCGCTTTCAGCAGGCCCAGGGTCTGACGCCGGACGGGATCGCGGGCAGCAGCACACACAGGGCGCTTCTGCCCTGGTACACCGGCTTTACGGTACATCGGGTACAGCGGGGTGACAGTCTTTATTCCGTCGCTGAACGGTACGGCAGCAGCGTGGAGGCCATACAGCTTGCCAATCCGGAGCTGAACCCGGCAAATCTCCTTATCGGCACGCAGCTGGTGGTTCCTCTTCCTTTCCCGGTGGTCCCTACGGACATCGCTTACTCCTCCCAGCTGGTGGCCTATTGCGTGAGAGGGCTTGCGGCCCGCTACCCCTTTATTGTCACCGGAGAAATCGGCAAAAGCGTCATGGGAAGGCCTCTGTGGGTTATGATTCTGGGCAGCGGCGAAAACCGGGTGATGTATAACGCCTCCCATCACGCCAACGAGTGGATCACCACACCGGTGCTGCTGAAATTTGCCGAGCAGCTGGCCTCCGCTTTTGCCTCCGGCGGCAGCGTCTTCGGCCAGAGCGCGGCTGAGCTGATGGACTATGCCTCAATATACTTCGTTCCTGCTGTGAACCCGGACGGCATCGACCTGGTGACCGGGGAGCTGACGCAGGGGGAGTATTATGACCGCGCGGCGGCCATTGCCGCAAATTATCCGCAGTTTCCCTTCCCTTCCGGCTGGAAGGCCAATATCCGGGGCGTTGATCTGAATCTCCAGTACCCGGCAGGCTGGGAGCAGGCCAGGGAGAACAAATATGCCCAGGGCATACGCTCTCCCGCTCCGGCGGATTTTGTGGGCTCTGCGCCTCTGACGGCCCCGGAGAGCCGGGCCATGTACGACTTTACTCTGTCCGTGGAGCCGGAGCTGATTTTGGCTTATCACACCCAGGGTGAGGTGATCTTCTGGCAGTTTCTGGACTATGAGCCGGAGGGCTCCCGGAGCATCGCAGAGCTGTTTTCCCATGTGTCGGGCTACCGCGTGGAGAGCACGCCCTATGCCTCCGGCTTTGCGGGCTATAAGGACTGGTTTATTCAGGATTTCAACCGGCCGGGCTACACCATTGAGGCGGGGCTCGGGCTAAACCCGCTGCCTGTCTCGGATTTTGCCGGCATTTATGAAAAAAATCTGGGTATCCTTACCCTGGGCGCGCTGGTGACCTGACAAAAGCGGGAGAAATCACTTTAAATTATTTATATACTTTTGCGCCTTCTTTTGATATACTGAGTGCAGAACAAAAGGAGGTACCGACATTGAATATTATCCGCTATGGGCTTGTCCTGCTGCTGAGCTATCTTATCGGCTGCTCCAGTATGGCTCTCTATATTTCCAAATACAAAAAAGTAGATATCCGCAAGTCCGGTTCCGGCAACCTGGGCGCTTCCAACACCATGATCCTTCTGGGCTGGAAGCCGGCCGTGATCGTTGGCCTGCATGATATAGGCAAGGCTGTGCTGGCGGTGGCGCTGGCAAAGCTGTTTTGCCCGGATCAGCAGCTGATCCAGGCCGGGGCGGGCGTGGCCTGCGTACTGGGGCATATGTTTCCCTTTTATCTGCGCTTCAAGGGCGGAAAGGGCTTTGCCTCTTATCTGGGTATGACTCTGGCACTTAACTGGAAGTTCGCCCTTGTGGTCATGGTAATCGTGGTGATTGTAACGCTGATAAGCGATTACATTGTTGTCGGAACTGCAACAACAATTGTTATTGTTCCGGCCTACATGGGTTATTTCACCCGCAATCTGCTGTTGGCGGCTATTCTCTGTGTTGCTACTGCCGCCATACTGTATAAGCACCGGGAAAACTATTTTCGCATTTTAAACGGCACGGAGGTGGGGCTTCGCCGTGCCAACCGGGGCGAGCTTCGGGTCAAAAAGTAAATCTTGTATAGAAACTGCCCGGTCAGCTGACCGGGCAGTCATTTTTTAGCTTTATTTCAGAAGTCGGCGTTGCCGGTGGTGCGGGGATGGAGCTCCACGTCGCGGATGTTGGACACGCCGGTGAGATACATTACCATGCGCTCAAAGCCCAGGCCGAAGCCGGCATGACGGCAGCTGCCGTAGCGGCGCAGGTCCAGATACCACCAGTAGTCCTCCTCCTTCAGCCCCAGCTCCTTCATGCGGGCGGTGAGCAGATCCAGACGCTCTTCGCGCTGGCTGCCGCCGATGATCTCGCCGATGCCGGGGACAAGGCAGTCCGCCGCGGCGACGGTCTTTCCGTCGTCGTTCAGGCGCATATAGAAGGCCTTGATGTCCTTGGGGTAGTCGGTGACGAAAATGGGCTTTTTGTATACCTCCTCCGTGAGGTATCTCTCATGCTCGGTCTGAAGGTCGATGCCCCATTTTACCGGGAAATCAAACTTCTTCCCGCTCTTTTCCAGAATCTCCACCGCCTCGGTATAGCTGACTCTTCCAAACTCGTTGGAGACCACGTTGTGCAGCCGGTCAAGCAGGCCCTTATCCACAAAGGCGTTGAAAAATTCCATCTCCTGGGGGCACTTTTCCAGCACGGTGTTGATAATATACTTGACCATGGCCTCTGCCATGTCCATATCGTCGTTCAGATCGGCAAAAGCCATTTCCGGTTCGATCATCCAGAACTCCGCCGCGTGGCGCTGGGTATAGGAGACCTCGGCGCGGAAAGTGGGGCCGAAGGTGTACACATCGCCGAAGGCCATGGCAAAGTTTTCGCAGTTGAGCTGACCGGAGACAGTGAGACTGGTGGGCTTGCCGAAAAAGTCCTTGCTGTCGTCCACGGTGCCGTCCTCTTTCCGGGGCGGGTTATTCAGATCCAGGGTGGTGACACGGAACATCTCCCCCGCGCCCTCACAGTCGGAGCCGGTGATGATGGGGGTGTGGACATACACAAAGCCCTGGCCCTGGAAAAAGTCATGCACGGCCTGAGCCGCCACGCTTCTCACACGAAATACCGCGGAGAACAGGTTGGTGCGGGGGCGCAGATGCTGGATCGTCCGGAGAAATTCCACACTGTGGCGCTTTTTCTGCAGGGGATAGTCCGGCGTGGAGGGGCCCTCCACCTGAATCTCGTCCGCTTTCAGCTCAAAGGGCTGCTTTGCCTCCGGCGTCAGCACGAGAGTACCGTGTACAATCAGGGCGGCGCCAACATTCTGCTTTGCGATCTGCTCGTAATTATTCAGGCTGCTCCTCTCAAATACGACCTGCAGGGATTTAAAGCAGCTGCCGTCGTTCAGCTCGATAAAGCCGAAGTTTTTCATGTCGCGGACGGTTCTGACCCAGCCGCAGACAGTGAGCTTCTGACCGTCAAATGAAGATGCGTCTGCATAGATGCCGGAGATTTTCTGACGCTTCATATTGGCACTCATCCTTTCCTTGTGCCCTTGGGCACGCATAGTATATTTTCAGCGTCTTTGCGCTGATTTTGCTATTATATCTATATTGTTCTTTTTTTGCAACAGCAAAAATTCAAAAAATCAGCTTGACCGGCGCTTTGTAATTACACAGCTCCACTTCCCTGTATTCTCCCCCGGCCTCGCCGTCACGGGTCCAGGCCACCGGCTTTTCAAAGCTGAATCTGGCCCGCTTGGTGTGAAGAACCAGAAGCTTGTCGCTGTCATATTTCTGAGAGAGGATGCTGGTCAATATCTCGCCAAAGCCCTCCACGCTGCCCGGGTCCTTTACCAGAACCAGCTCGCTCATACCGTCGCCCAGGCTGACGATCTCCTCATTCAGCCGGACGATTCCCGCAACAGAGGTGGAGTTTGACATGCTGCCGTAGACCAGGTTTGCTTCAATAATGCCCTCATCATATTCCACCCGGGCCTTGTATGCCTCTATCTTGGGCAGCTGGGCCGCCCCCTGCAGCACATAGGCCAGATGGCCCAGTACTTTTTTCTGGGTTTGGGGGGTGGAGTAGCTTACCTCGGTAAAAGCGCCGAAGGCGGCAATATAGGCAAAAAACTTGTCCCCGTCAAAGCCGCCGATATCATAGGGATGAGGCGTTCCGGAAAGCATACGCTTTGCCGCCCCTACGGTGTCGTTTTTCGGCAGGGCAAGGGTGGTTGCCACGTCGTTTGCCGTGCCCATGGGGAAATAGCCCACCGGAGGAGGATCCTTCAGCTCCATCAGGCCGGCAAGCACCTCGCTTAGGGTTCCGTCGCCGCCGACGCAGGCCACGGTATCATATTCAGACGCATATCTTGCCGCAAATTCTGTTGCTTCTCCCCTTCCGGAGGTAAAAAAAAGGGTGGTCCTGTATCCACCGATATCCAGTACATTCAGGGCCTCAGGCAGGTTGACTTTATATCCGCCCCGTCCGGCCGCCGGATTGATGATGAGCATGAGCCTTTTTTTCATCTGTAAGTTCCCCTTTCTTAACGCCATTATAATCTATGGGGGGCGTGAGGTCAAATGAACAAACTGCTAATAAAGCAAATAACAAAGCAAAAAGGACACAGGAAATAACCTGTGTCCTTGTGTTGCTGAAAACTTAAGCCATCTCGTTGAGCTTTACAGACATAGCGGACTTCTTGTGAGCTGCGTTGTTCTTGTGAAGCAGACCCTTGCAAGCCGCACGGTCAACAGTCTTAACGGCAACTTTATAGGCACTGACGGCTGCGTCGCGGTTGCCATCGGCAACGGCTGCGTCAAACTTTTTCATCATGGTCTTGAGCTCGGTCTTTTCAGCACGATTCTTTGCTCTGAGCTGCTTGGACTTTTCGTCTCTCTTGGCAGAAGATTTAATGTTGGCCATGTTCGATCGCCACCTCCTCCTATAAAATTGAGCTATACATAACTCGCGTTTTGAAATTATAGCAAATTAAGTTCCGAAAATCAAGAGTTTTTTTCAAAAAAAAGTTTATTTTTTTCACTTGTTATTTCTTCTGCCCTTTTCGGAAAAAATACACAATATATAGTTTTCTGTGAGGTGCAGTATGGCAATAAATGGCAGGACAGATATGGCCTCTGAGGCCCATCGGGATTATAAAAAGGGAAAGGCACTCCCTGGTGTGTCAGCAAAAGAGGAAACGCTGAACGGTTTTCCCCTGTATTCCGTTGAGATCAAAAATGAAGATGGCGCACAGGCTTTGAGAAAGCCGGTAGGCAAATACTATACACTGGAGCCGGAGCGTTTTTTTGAGCGCGGCTCTGATTCCTTTGCTCCAGCCGCTCAGGCCGTGGCGCAGCTGATAAAAAACTGCTCTGATGGTTTGTCTCCCTCTTCCGTTCTTGTGGCCGCTCTGGGCAATCCGGATATCACACCGGACGCTCTTGGCCCTCTAACCGCCTCCCACCTTATCGTGACACGCCATCTGAAGCATTCCGGCGACCCGATTTTTTCTTCCTTCCATTCTCTCGCCCTTTGCCGTACCGGTGTGCTTGGGACCTCCGGTATTGAAAGTGCGCTGCATATCAAAACCCTCTGTGCTTTGCTCAAGCCTGAGCTTGTCATCGCCGTGGACGCTCTGGCCGGGTCTGATCCGGACCGTCTCTGCCGGACCATACAGGTAAACAGTGCCGGTGTGGCTCCCGGCTCCGGGGTTGGCAACGACCGGGAGGAATTGAGTCTGGATTACCTGGGTGTTCCTGTTGTTGGTATAGGCGTGCCCACGGTAATTGATTCTGAGCTTTTCGGCAGCGGAAGCAATACGCATATGTTTGTCACGCCCCGGAATATTGACAGTCTGGTTCGCAGCGCGGCCAGGCTGATCGGATACGGCATTGATCTGGCGGTACACGACGGGCTTTCTATTGGTGACATTGATATGCTGATCGGCTGATGTTTCACGTGAAACATTCATTTTTACAAAAATTCAAAATGTTTCACGTGAAACATTGAAAAGGCGTCAGGATGCTGTTATAATGTCTGCCGAAAAGAAAAATGCAGGATGGAGAGCGTCATGGCAAGAATAATTGCAGTAGCTAATCAAAAGGGCGGCGTGGGAAAAACCACAACCTGCGTGAACCTGAGCGCCGCTCTGCATAAAATGGGCAGACGTGTACTGCTGGTGGACGGAGACCCTCAGGGAAACGCCAGCTCAGGGATGGGCGTATCCAAGGCCAATAAGCCCAATACCTACGATATGCTCATCAACGGCAGTCAGCCTGAGGATTGCATTGTACATACGGATTACGGCGATGTGATCCCCACGGGAAACGAACTGGCCGCCGCGTCAGTGGAGCTGATCGACGCAGAAGAGAGAGAATATGTCTTAAAAAAGGCGCTGATCAGTCTATATACCGACTACGACTATATCTTTATTGACTGCCCGCCTTCACTGGAGCTGCTGACGATAAACGCCCTTGTGGCAGCGGACAGCGTGCTGATTCCCATGCAGTGCGAATATTATGCACTGGAAGGAATCACGGACCTGATGACCAGCATCAAAATGTGCAACCGGCGGCTGAACCGGCGGCTGGAGGTTGAGGGCATCGTTTTGACCATGTACGATTCCCGGATGAATCTGACCACCCAGGTGGAAAACGAGCTGAGAAAGTTTTTGGGCAGCAAGGTCTACGGGACCGTAGTCCCACGAAGCATCAGGCTTTCCGAAGCGCCCAGCCACGGCATACCCGGCATTGAATATGACAAGTACAACAAGGGCACAAAGGCCTATATGGCCCTGGCCCAGGAATTTATCGACAGATGCGAGAGAAAAGGAGGATAAATGGCAGCAAGAGAAAAAAAGGGGCTGGGCACCGGACTGGACGTCCTCTTTGGCGCAAACGGCCTGAATGAAGAAAATGATGCAGAGCTTCTTACTCTGCCCATTTCCAAAGTGGAGCCCAGAGCAGACCAGCCCAGGGAATATTTTGACCAGCAGGCTTTACAGGAGCTGGCCGACTCCATTGCGCAATACGGTCTGATTCAGCCCATTACCGTGCGGAAGCTGAACACGGGCTACTATCAGATCATCGCCGGTGAACGGCGCTGGCGGGCAAGCCGTTTGGCAGGCCTGGACGAGGTGCCAGTGAGAGTGATTGAGGCGGACGACCGAAAAACCGCAGAGCTGGCTCTGGTAGAGAACCTGCAGAGAGAAGATCTGAACCCCATTGAGGAAGCCAAAGGCTATAAAACGCTGATTGAAGAGTTCGGATTGACCCAGGAAGAAGCGGCAAAAAGTGTGGGCCGCTCCCGTCCCAGCATCACAAATGCCCTGCGGCTTCTGTCTCTCTCCCCAAAGGTTTTGGAAATGGTGGAGAAAAACGAGCTGTCAGCGGGCCATGCCCGGGCATTGATCTCCATAGCGAATGATAAAAAGCAGCTGGACGCCGCAATGGAAGTCAGGGAAAAGGGTCTCTCCGTCCGTAAAACGGAGCAGCTGGCGGAAAAGCTGACAAAAGAACCGGCACAGGAAAAAGAAGAGGACAGAAAAATATCCGTTGACTACGCGGCGGAAATTTCCGATCAACTTTCCAAAACACTGGGAAGAAAGGTAAAGCTGACTGACGGGAAAAGAACGGGCAAAATTGAAATTGAATTTTACGGGGCCGACGACAGGGAAAATCTCATTGATCTTCTGCGCAGCCTTGGCAAATAAAAAGTGAGGAGAAAAGAACATGCTTGATATACGTTTTGTAAGAGAAAACCCGGAACTGGTAAAGGAAAACATCAAAAAGAAATTTCAGGCTCAGAAGCTTCCCCTGGTGGACGAGGTCATCGAGCTTGACGCCAAAAACCGCGCTGCCATCACCGAGGCCAGCGAGATCCGCGCCAGCAGAAATACCCTCTCCAAGCAGATCGGAATTCTGATGGGTCAGGCCAAAAAGGACCCCTCCAAGCTGGAGGAGGCCGAAAAAGTCAAGGCACAGGTCAAGGCAAACGCCGACCGCCTTGCCGAGCTGGAAGCTCTGGAGGAGGAGTATGCCCAGCGTATCCACGCCATTATGCTGAATATCCCCAATATCATTGACCCCTCCGTCCCCATCGGTCCCGATGACAGCGCCAATGTGGAAGTGGAAAGATTCGGTGACCCGGTGATTCCCGATTTTGAAATCCCTTATCACACCAAGATTATGGAGAGCTTCAACGGCGTGGATATGGACGCGGCAGGCAGAGTTTCCGGCAACGGTTTTTACTATCTGATGGGCGACATTGCCAGACTCCATTCCGCGGTTCTGGCCTATGCCAGAGATTTCATGATCAACAAGGGCTTTATTTACTGCATTCCTCCCTTTATGATCCACGGCAATGTGGTGGAAGGCGTCATGAGCCAGACGGATATGGACGCCATGATGTACAAAATTGAGGGAGAAGACCTGTATCTGATCGGCACCTCGGAGCACTCCATGATCGGCAAGTTTATCGACCAGATCATTCCTGAGGACAAGCTGCCCCAGACTCTCACCAGCTACTCCCCCTGCTTCCGCAAGGAAAAAGGCGCCCACGGCATTGAGGAACGGGGCGTGTACCGTATCCATCAGTTTGAAAAGCAGGAAATGATTGTGGTCTGCAAGCCTGAGGATTCCATGGCCTGGTACGAGAAAATGTGGCGCTTCTCCGTGGAGCTTTTCCGCAGCCTGGATATTCCCGTGCGCCAGCTGGAGTGCTGCTCCGGCGACCTGGCCGACCTGAAGGTGAAGTCCTGCGATATTGAAGCCTGGTCCCCCAGACAGCAGAAGTATTTTGAAGTCTGCTCCTGCTCCAACCTGGGCGACGCCCAGGCCCGCCGGCTGAAAATCCGTGTCAAGGGCGCCGACGGCAAAATGTATCTGCCCCATACCCTGAATAACACAGTCGTTGCGCCGCCCCGTATGCTCATTGCCTTTCTGGAAAACCATCTCCAGGCCGACGGCAGCGTGACCATTCCTGAAGTTCTCCGGCCTTACATGGGCGGAACGGAAATCCTTATCCCCAACAAATAAGAGAGGACAGAGAATAAGATGAAAAAACTGATCAGCGAATTTAAAGCCTTCATTATGCGCGGCAACGTGCTGGATATGGCTATCGGCGTTGTCATTGCCGGCGCTTTCGGCAAAATCACTACCTCTCTGGTCAATGACCTGATCCTGCCCCTTGTGAGCTGGATCTGCGGAACAAGAGACATGACCGCCCTGAATATTTTGGTCCGCCCCGCCGTGTACAATGAGGCCGGTGAAGTGGTGAAAGAAGCCATCACCCTGGGCTTTGGAAGCTTTGTTGGCACTGTGATCGACTTTCTGCTGATTGCTATGGTGGTATTCGCCATCGTCAAGGTGGCAAACAAGGCACACGACCTGGCACACAAGAAAGAAGAGAAAGCGGAAGCTGCTCCCGAAGAACCGGCAAAACCCACCACCGAAGAACTGCTGGCCCAGATTCTGGAAGAACTGAAGAAAAAGTAAGATAGCATATATTGAGGCCGCCCAAACTGGGCGGCCTCTTTTTTTCGCTTTCTCCTACTATATTATATTTATATCTTGCAAAGTATACAGTTTTTTGCTATACTCTTATAGTTAGGAATACTATCGCAAATGAGGTGCGTTAATGAACTCCGTAAACGATATATGGGATGAAATTGTAAAAATCCTTTCAAAGCAGCTCACACCAACAGCAATCAGCACCTGGTTTTCCGACTGCACCCCTGTGGAGATTGACGACTGCAAGCTGGTGCTGCATACCACAACAGATTTTAAGCGCAGCATCATCATATCCCGCTTCGGCGATACCATAAAGGCGGCCCTTTCCGATCTGTTCTCCTGTGATTTTGACATTATGGTTCTGGCCGGTGATGAGATCAACGACTTTTCCATCAAGAAAAAAGCGGAAAATTCCCTGCCGGAAATGGAAGGCTACACCTTTGACCGCTTCATCGTGGGAAACTCCAATAAATTTGCCCACGCGGCAGCCCTGGCCGTTGCGGAAAGACCAGGCGTCACATACAATCCCCTGTTCATTTACGGCAACTCCGGCCTGGGAAAGACCCATCTGCTCCTTGCTATCGGCCAGGAAATCCATGAGAAAGACCCCACAAAGAAAATTGCCTATCTGAAAGGCGACGAGTTTACCAATCAGCTGATCCGGGCAATCAAGGACGGTACAGGCGAAGAGTTCCGCACCAAATACAGGAATGTAGACCTTTTCCTTGTGGACGATATCCAGTTCATTGCCGGCAAGCAGCAGACCCAGAACGAGTTTTTCCACACCTTCAATAACATCTATGAGGCCGGACATCAGATCGTCATCACCTCGGACCGTCCGCCTCTGGAGATGTCCCTTCTGGACGACCGTCTGCGCACCCGCTTTGAAGGAGGCCTGATGGCGGATATTCAGCCCCCTGACCTGGAGACCAGGATGGCCATTATCCGCAATAAGGCGGCCCAGCTGGGGCTTCTGCTGTCCGACGAAGCGGTGGAATACATCGCGGAAAACATCACAGCCAATATCCGGCAGCTTGAGGGCGTAATCAAGCGTCTGACAGCTTACAAAGAGATTCTGGATGATGTGATCACCATCGATTCCGTGAAACGAGCCATTAAAGATGTGATAAAAATCGGCACCTACATCCCCACTCCGGATATCATCATCAAAGAGACGGCGAAGTATTACTCGCTGAAGGAAGAAGACCTGCGGGGTCAAAACCGCTCCAAAAACACCGCCATGGCCAGACAGGTCTCCATGTATCTCATACGCTCGCTGACAAATCTCTCTCTGAAAGATATTGGTACCGAATACGAGGACAGAAACCATGCCACAGTCCTGGCCTCCATCCGGAAGGTGGAAGACCTGCTGAAAACCGACAGCTCCATGGCCGGTATCGTCAGGGACATTACCTCCAATATCAATTCCAATTAATTTTCCACATTTTTGTGTGGTTAAGTTAAAAAAAGCATGTTGAAAAAATTCATGTCAATGTCCGGTGTGGAAAAGCGGAAATTTATAAACTTTTTTCTGAACAGAAAAAGTTCCCTGTTTTCAATGGCTCAGAGGACTTTTCCACAAAAATTTTTTCTACTGCTACGACTACCAATAAATTATCCTTTATAGCTGTATAGAAAAACATTTTTCCCTTTTGAAGGAGGAACTGAAATGAAATTTACCTGTGAGAAATATCTGCTCCAGTCCGCATGTGCTATCGCTTCCAGAGCGACAGCCTCAAAAAGCCCTATCCCGGCTCTTGAAGGTCTGCTGATTCAGGCAGATACGGATGTGAGAGTTACCGGCTACGACCTGAAAGAAGGCATATACACCAATATCGGCGCGGACATTGAACAGACCGGTTCTGTTGTCGTTGGCGCACGGCTTTTCGGCGAGATGATCCGCCGCCTGCCGGACGGCATCGTCAGCATCAGCGCAGATGACAACGAAAACATCAATGTAAAATGCGGAAAAAGCGAATTCAATTTCATGGGAATCAGCGCTGAGGATTATCCGGAAATGCCCAGTGTGGACGGTCTGAACCATGTGGAGTTGCCCCAGAAGCTGCTGAAAAACATGATCAACCAGACAATTTTTGCCGTTTCGGACAGCGATGTGCGCCCTATCTATACCGGCACTCTGTTTGAGATCGAAGACGGCGAGCTGACTTTGGTGTCCGTTGACGGCTATCGTCTGGCAAAGCGCTGCGAGAAGATCGAAGGGAAAGATGTGGAAAACTGCTCCTTTGTGGTCCCCGGCTCCGCCCTTTCCGATATCGAGCGCATCTGCGGAGACACGGAGGACAGTGTGAGCATAGCTGTAGGCGCAAAGCACATCTCCTTTTCCATTGGCGAGACCGTGGTGGTCACCCGCAGGCTGGAAGGGGAATTTCTCAATTACCGTAAATCCATTCCCGACAAGTTCCGCTTTACCGTTCAGGTGGAGAGGGCGGAATTCATGTCCACCATCGACCGCGTAGCCCTGATCGTCAGTGAAAAGAACAGCAGCCCCGTAAGACTCAGCTTCAACGACGGCAGCATCGACTGTCTCTGTGTCACACCCATCGGCAAGGCGGAGGATATCTGCACCTGCGAAGGCAGCGGCGAAGGACTGGAGATCGGCTTTAACGACCGTTATCTGATGGATGCCCTGAAGGCTGCCTCCGGCACGGATAAGCTGAATATCTGCCTGAATACCGCCTCCTCTCCCTGCGTGATCGACGCGGCGGACGGCAGCGGCACCTTTACCTATATGATCCTTCCCGTGCGTCTGCGCGCGGGCGACTGATAAGAGAAAAAAATGGAAAAAATATTGATTAATACAGAATTTATCAAGCTTGATTCCCTGTTGAAATTTGCCGCGCTGGTGGGAACCGGCGGGGAGGCAAAGCTTGTGATCAGCGAGGGCATGGTTAAGGTGAACGGCGAAGTCTGCACCATGCGGGGGAAAAAAATCTATCCCGGCGACAGAGTGGATTTTGACCGCTTCAGCCTTGAAGTGACAAAGGAATGAGAGTTGAGAAGATCGCACTGAACGGATTTCGCAACTACGAATGGGAAACGGCGGAATTCGGCAGCGGGACCAATGTGATTTCCGGGCATAACGCTCAGGGGAAAACCAATCTGCTGGAAGCCGTCTACATGCTCTCAGCCGGGCGGAGCTTCCGTACCCGTTTTGACAAGGAGCTGATCGGCTTTGGCTATTCCTCGGCGGAGATCCTTGCCGATGTGGTAAGCCATGACCGAAGCCAGACCATCAATATTCTCCTGCGGCAGGGCTTTGCCAAGAAAATTCTGGTAAACGGCGTGAAAAAATCCGCCGGTGAGCTCTCACAGGTGATCAATACGGTGCTTTTCTGCCCGGATGATCTGAACCTGATCAAAGAAGGGGCGGCAGTAAGGCGCAGGCTCATGGATAACGCCATCAGCCAGATCCGGCCCAGATACGGGGAAATCCTTTCGGAATTCAACCGGCTCTATGAGCATAAAAGCCGGATCTTGAAGGACTGGCGGGAAAAACCCTCTCTTCTGGACACGCTGGACGAATTTTCTGATGGGATGTGCAGAGCCTCCGCACAGTTGATCCGCTACAGGGCCGCCTTTGCCGCAAGGCTTGACCAGGCGGCAGCCCCCATACACAGCGAATTTTCCGGCGCGGGGGAAGAACTCTCCATCAGCTATTCCACCGTCAGCACCGTGAAGAATATTTACGGCAGTGCCAAGGAAATTTATTACGATATCTGTGAGCATCAGGAAAAGCACCGGCAGGCGGAGATCGAAAGCGGCCAGTGTCTCACCGGCGCACACAAGGATGATCTGGAAATTGCCATAAACGGCAAAGCGGCCAGGAGCTTTGCTTCCCAGGGCCAGACCAGAACGGCGGCCCTGTCCATCAAGCTTGCCGAGCGTGAAATTTTTCTGGCGGAAACCGGGGAATATCCCATTCTGTTGCTGGACGATGTGCTGTCTGAGCTTGACACGAAGCGGCAGGAATTTGTGCTCAACCGCATCGGCGGCGGACAGACCCTGATTACCTGCTGCGAGGACGAGGAAATCTCCAGCCGCACCGGCGGCAGGGTACTGTTTGTTGAGAAGGGCAGGATACGCTGATGTATCTTCACCTTGGCAAAGGGACGGTAGTCAATACCGATGAAATCATCGGCATATTCGACCTGGATATCACCTCCCAGTCCCATCTCACCAGAAAATATCTGAATATGGCCGAAAAGGCCGGGCAGGTGATCAACGCCGCGGAGGATATCCCGAAATCCTTTGTGGTCTGCTGTGAGCGGGGGAAAAAAACCGTATATCTCAGTCAGATGGCTTCCGCCACACTGCTTCGCCGGGCGGAATCCGGCATTCTATAAAGTTCCAAGAAGGAAAGTTGAGGAAAATCAATGTCTGATCAAATAGAAAAGAACAATCAGGAATATGACGCATCACAGATTCAGGTGCTGGAAGGGCTTGAGGCGGTAAGAAAACGCCCGGGCATGTATATCGGTTCCACCTCCTCCTCCGGTCTGCACCATCTTGTTTATGAGATTGTGGATAACTCCATTGATGAGGCACTGGCCGGCTTCTGCGACCGGATCGAAGTGGTCATCGAAGAGGGCGACATCATCCGCGTCACCGACAACGGCCGGGGCATCCCCGTAGATACCCAGGAGCAGACCGGAAAATCCGCTCTGGAAGTGGTATTCACTGTACTGCACGCCGGCGGCAAATTCGGCGGCGGAGGCTACAAGGTCTCCGGCGGCCTTCACGGCGTGGGCGCCTCCGTGGTCAATGCCCTGTCTGAGTGGCTGGAGGTGGAGGTCCACAAGGAGGGCAAAATCTACCAGATGCGCTTTTCCCGGGGAGACATTACCCAGCCCATCACCGTGATCGGCGATACCGCGCGCACCGGCACCACCGTCCGTTTCAAGCCGGACCCGGAGATGTTCGATGATACGGTGTATGACTATGAGATTCTGCACACCCGTATGCAGGAGCAGGCCTTCCTCAACGGCGGACTGACCATATCCATTGAAGATAAACGCCCGGGCAAAGAGCAGGGCGAGACCATGTGCTATAAGGGCGGCATCAAGGAATATGTCAGCTACCTGAACCGCCACAAATCCCCCATTCACAATGAGGTCATCTACCTCAGCGGCACCAAGGGCGACGCTGTGGCGGAGATCGCCCTGCAGTATAACGACGGCTATAGTGAAACGCTGGTCTCCTTTGCCAACGACATCCACACCCCGGAAGGCGGTATGCACGAAACCGGCTTCAAGACCGCGCTGACCCGCGTGATCAACGCCTACGGCGCCAAGAATAACATCATCAAGGGCGACGACAAGGTGTCCGGCGAGGATGTGCGCGAGGGCATCACCGCGGTGATCTCCGTCAAGCTGCCGGAGGCCCAGTTTGAGGGCCAGACCAAGCAGAAGTTGGGCAACGCCTATATCCGCACGCTGGTGGACGGTATTGTCTCCGACCAGCTGACCACCTATTTTGAAGAGCATCCCGCCGCGGCAAAGGCGGTTTTGGACAAGGCCATGATGGCCAACCGGGCCAGGGAGGCTGCACGAAAGGCCAAGGAGTCCGTGCGCCGCAAAACCGGGCTGGAATCCGGCCAGATGCCCGATAAGCTGCAGGACTGCAACGAGCGGGACCCCTCCCTCTGCGAAATCTACATCGTCGAGGGCGACAGCGCCGCAGGCTCTGCCATCCAGGGCCGGGACAGCCGCTTCCAGGCCATCCTTGCCATGTGGGGCAAGATGCTGAACGTGGAAAAGGCCCGTGCCGATAAGATTTACGGCAATGACAAGCTCTATCCTTTAATCGTCGCTCTGGGCGCCGGTATCGGGGATGAGTTCAACATTGAAAAGCTCCGCTATCATAAGATCATTATTATGGCCGATGCTGATGTGGACGGAAGTCACATCCGCACGCTGCTGCTGACCTTCTTCTTCCGCTATATGCGCCCGCTGATCGAGCACGGTTATGTGTATTCCGCCGTACCGCCGCTGTATAAGCTGGTCCGGGGCAAGACCCAGAAAGTGGCCTATTCCGACGAGCAGAGGGACCAGATCAGCGCGGAGATGCGCGCTGACAATCCCAACGCCAAGGTGGATATCTCCCGCTTCAAGGGTCTGGGTGAAATGGACCCCCATGAGCTTTGGGAGACCACCATGGACCCGGAAAAGCGCTCTCTCCGCCGCATCACCCTGAACGACGCCATCCGCGCGGACCAGGTATTCACCGTTCTCATGGGCGAGGACGTGGAGCCCAGGCGCGAGTGGATCGAGCAGAACGCCAAGTATGTGGTCAATCTGGATATCTGAGGAAGTGAGGTCATATGGCACATAAAAGAGATTACAAACCTGAGGATATCGCATTTCCCAATCAGGTCATAACCGAATCGGAGCTGGTAAGCGAAATGCAGACCAGCTATATCGACTACGCCATGTCTGTCATCGTGGGCAGAGCCCTGCCCGACGTGCGGGACGGTCTGAAGCCCGTCCACCGGCGTATTCTTTACACCATGTATGAGGGCGGCCTTACCAGCGACAAGCCCTTCAAAAAGTCCGCCACCTGCGTGGGCGACGTGCTGGGCCACTACCACCCCCACGGAGACGCCTCTGTCTACGACGCCATGGTGCGTCTGGCCCAGGACTTCTCCATGCGCTATATGCTGGTGGACGGCCACGGCAACTTCGGCTCCGTGGACGGAGACCCCCCTGCCGCCTACCGTTACACCGAGGCAAGGCTTTCCAAAATCTCCAACGAAATGCTGCGGGATATCGACAAGGAAACCGTGGACTGGGACCCCAACTTTGACGAGAGCCGCAAGGAACCCAGGGTACTTCCCTCCCGCTTCCCCAATCTTCTGGTCAACGGCTCCAGCGGTATCGCCGTGGGCATGGCCACCAATATCCCGCCCCATAACCTGAGAGAGGTCATCAACGCCTGTATCTGCGTTCTGGAAAATCCGGACGCCACGCTGAACGACCTGATGCAGCATATCAGCGGGCCGGACTTTCCCACCCGGGGCATCATTATGGGCAGAAGCGGCATACGCCAGGCCTATGCCACCGGCCGGGGCAAGGTCATTGTCCGCGCCCGGGCGGAGTTTGAGGAGTTCGGCCAGAACCGCACCCGCATTATCGTCACCGAGCTTCCCTATCAGGTGAACAAGCGCCAGCTCATCAAGAATATTGCCGACCAGGTCCATGAAAAGCGGCTGGAGGGTATCTCCGACCTGCGGGACGAGACCGACCGCAACGGTATGCGCATTGTGATTGAGCTGAAACGGGACGCCAATCCCCAGGTGGTGCTGAACCGGCTCTTCGCCCAGACGGCGCTGCAGTCCAGCTTTTCCATCAATATGCTGGCTCTGGTGAATAACCAGACCCAGCCCAAAATTCTCTCTCTGCGGCACATTCTGGACGAATATCTCAGCTTCCAGGAGGAGGTCATCGTCCGGCGCACAAAATACGACCTGCGCAAGGCGGAGGAGCGTGCCCATCTGTTGGAGGGCCTGCTCATCGCTCAGGACAACATTGACGAGGTCATCCACATCATCCGCAGCAGCTATGACGACGCAAAACAGAACCTGATGAAGCGCTTCGGCCTGTCCGAGGTGCAGGCCCAGGCCATCTGCGATATGCGCCTGATCTCTCTCCAGGGGCTGAACCGGGAAAAGCTGGAGCAGGAGTATAAAGAACTGGAAGAGAAAATCAGCTACTATAAGAGCCTGCTTGCCGACCCGGAGCTCATTAAAGGCGTTTTGAAGGACGAGCTTACCGCCCTGAGAGACAAGTTCGGCGACGAGCGCCGGACCGAGATTCAGGACGTGGCCGATGAGATCGACGTGGAAGATCTGATCGAGGAAGAGCAGTGCGTCTTTACCCTGACCCACGGCGGATATATCAAGCGTCTGCCCGTCAGCGAATACCGGGCCCAGGGAAGAGGCGGCAAGGGCGTCCGCGCCATGGCCACCAAGGACGAGGACTATGTGGAGACAGTGTTCACCGCCTCCACCCACGACAATATTCTCTTCTTTACCGACACGGGCCGGGTCTATATCAAGAAGGGCTACAACATCCCCGAGGCCGGAAGAAACGCCAGAGGCAGCAACATCATCAACATTATCCAGATCGACAACGGCGAAAAGGTCAGCGCCATGATCCGTGGCCGCGCTCTGGATGAGGACAGCTATCTGATGTTTGTCACCAGAAACGGCACCGTCAAGCGCATGAGCCAGGCGGCATTGAAGAACATCCGGGCAAACGGCATCCGCGCCCTGACCCTGGACGAGGGGGATGAGCTGATCTCCGTCCTTCCCACCACGGGAGACGAAAATATTCTTATTGCCACCAACAAGGGCCTTGCGGTCTGCTTCAACGAAAACGACGTGCGCCCCATGGGCCGTACCGCCGTGGGCGTTCGGGGAATCCGGCTCCGGGAGGGCGACTTTGTGGTAGGCGCCGGCAGCAGCGCTGAAGGCCGGCAGCTGCTCAGCATCACCGAAAAGGGCTACGGCAAGCGCACGGAGCTGGAGGAGTACAGCATCCACGGCAGAGGCGGCATCGGCATAAAGAACTACAATGTCACCGAAAAAACCGGCAATGTGGCCGCGGTGAGAATGGTTGATCCGGAGGATGATATTCTTGTCATCTCCGACGACGGCACCATCATCCGCATGGCGGCGGACCATATCTCCGTTTTGGGCCGCGCCACTCAGGGCGTGCGCGTCATGCGCCTGATGGAGGGCAGCAAGGTCATCTCCATGGAAAAGACGGAAAAAGAGATGGATGAGGAAAGCGCCAAAGAGTAAGGAGGCCATTCAATGAACGACCGGGAAAGACAAAACAGCAAAAAGAATCAGTCGGGCGGCGGAAAAGGCATACTTATCGCCCTGGGCTTTATCATTCTGATGAATGTCATCGGCGCAGGCGGAGGAAGTGTGATCCTGGTCATTCTCGCCATTGTCCTGATTGTCGCCGTAGCGGTCATTGGGCTAAAGGCGGGGAAAAAGGCAATAAAGCAAAAAACGGAGGATCAGGCGCCTGTCCAGTGGAAAAGACCGGGCAATGACCTTCCTCAGAACGCGCCACGACCGGTTTCTTCCACCCAGATCGTCTATAATGAAAATGCCTCAGCGGAGAATTTTCAGCGTGACCGGCAGCGGCGCATCGCCCAGCTGGACGACTTTCTGAAAAACGGAATCATCGACAAAGAGGAATACAAGGTCCTTTTGTCCCGATATGAAAGAAATATCTGAGCTTTGATGAAAACAGTCACCATCTATACAGACGGCGCATGCAGCGGAAACCCCGGCCCCGGCGGCTGGGGGGCGCTGCTGTGCTATAACGGCGTGGAGAAAGAACTGTCCGGCGGCGCAGCCCAGACCACCAACACCCGCATGGAGCTGACTGGCGTGATCTCCGCACTACGGGCCCTGAAGGAGCCCTGCATCGTGGAGCTCTATTCCGATTCCAAGTATGTGATTGACGCGCTGGAAAAGGGCTGGGCGGTCTCCTGGCGGAAAAGGGGCTGGATCAAGTCCGACAAAAAGCCTGCGCTGAACAGCGACCTGTGGGAAATTCTGCTGAAACTGACGGAAAAGCACCAGCTGCATTACCACTGGGTCAAGGGACACGCCGACAATGAATACAATAACCGCTGCGACGCGCTGGCCGTGGCCCAGCGGGACAGATATGCAGGCGGAGAGGCAGAGAATGAAGAAAAACTATAACGACAATCCGTTCAAAATTTTCATCTCCTATATCACAGGGCATAAAGACCTTTTTGCCATAGACATGGCCTGCGCCATCATCGTTTCGGTGATCGACATGGTCTTTCCCTATATCTCCAGAATGTCCATGAACCGGCTTTTGCCGCAAGGCCTGTTCACCACCTTCTTTGCGGTGATGGGCATTATGATCCTGGCCTTTATTTTCCGGGCGGTACTCTATTATGTGATCACCGTTGTGGGACACAGAATGGGCGTGCTGGTGGAATCCGATATGCGGCGGGATATCTTCACCCATATGCAGGACCTGTCATGCAGCTTTTACGATAAAAACCGCACCGGTGTGCTGATGAGCCGCATCACCAGCGACCTGTTTGAGATCACCGAGCTTGCCCACCACGGGCCGGAAAATGTGGTAATCTGTATGCTGACCATCGTCGGCTCCATTGTGATGATGTTCACCATTGAGTGGCGGCTGGCCCTGGTGATCGCGGTGACCCTTCCCCTCTGCCTCTGGTTTACTCTGTCTCAGCGGAAGAGAATGAAGGAAGCCAATGTGGAGGTAAAGAGGAAGACCGCGGAGATCTCTGCCGCCATAGAGAGCAGCATCTCCGGCATTCGCACCGCAAAAGCCTTTGCCAACGAGCAGCAGGAGAGCGATAAGTTCGACAAAGCAAACGAGCTGTTTCGCGGCTCCAAGGTGGAGTATTACAAAACCATGGGCCTGTACATGAGCGGGATGGAGTTTACCACCAGCATCATTCAGGTGATCGTCATCGCCGTGGGCGGACTTTTAATCATGGGCGGAAAGATGGACTATGTGGATCTGGTCACCTTTACCCTCTATGTGTCCGCCTTCATCTCCCCGGTGAAGCGACTGGCCCAGTTTTCTGAGATGTACATGCAGGGCTCTGCGGGCTTCAGCCGTTTTCTTGAGATCATGCGCACGGAGCCGGGCATAAAGGATAAGCCTGACGCCAAAGAGATGGGGCCGGTCCGGGGCGAGATCGACTATAAAGACGTGTCCTTTGACTACGGCAACGGTATCCCCGTTCTCAGTCATATTAATCTGCATGTTCAGCCGGGAGAGTGTCTGGCCGTTGTAGGGCCCTCCGGCGGCGGAAAGACCACCCTCTGCCAACTCCTGCCCCGCTTTTATGACGTCTGCGGCGGCAGCGTCACGGTGGACGGCATGGATGTGCGGGACGTGAAGCAGAGCAGTCTGCGCCGGAATATCGGCATTATTCAGCAGGACGTGTTCATGTTTGCCGGGACCATAAGGGAGAATATCCGCTACGGCCGCCCTGACGCCACCGACGAGGAGATCATCCAGGCGGCAGTCAGAGCCCAGATCCATAACGAGATCATGGAAATGCCCGACGGCTACGACAGTTATATCGGCGAGCGGGGCGTGATGCTCTCCGGCGGACAGAAGCAGAGATTGTCCATTGCCAGGGTGTTTTTGAAAAATCCCAAGATCCTGATCCTGGACGAGGCCACCTCCGCCCTGGATACGGTCACGGAGCAGCGGATCCAGGCCGCTCTTGACCAGCTGAGCCAGGGCCGCACCACCATTATCATCGCCCACCGCCTTTCAACCATCAAAAACGCCGATGTCATCGCCGTGGTAGAGGGTGAGCATATTGTGGAAATGGGCTCCCATAAGGGGCTTATGGATAAAGACGGAATATACGCTGCGCTTTGCCGTGCGCAGAGCATGGAAAAGGAGGAAACATCATGCTGAGCATCCGAAAATGCGGGCATAAAGAGTTGGAGAGATATTATCAGCTCTTTGAGATGGACTTTGACAGCCGGGAAATGCTGCCAAAGCTTTCCGTACATAAGGCGCTGACCAACGGCTCCGTGGAGCTGCTGGCCGTGGTTGATGAGGAGACCAAAATGGACCTGGCCTTTGCGCTGGTGGCCACCAAAAGTCTTTACGGCTATGTGCTGCTGAAGTATCTGTCCGTCATGCCCTGGTGCCGTGAGCAGGGCATAGGCATCGAGTCCATGCGCCTGGTCAACAAGCGCTATGCCGGCCGGCAGGGCATCATTGCCGAGCTTACCGAGTACCCCGAGGATGAGCCCCAGCGCCGCAGAAAGCTCCAGCGCTTTCTGGCCCGCTTCGGCTATGTGGAGGCGGAGAGCGATTACCGCATTGGCGGCGGAGACGCCCTGGTGATGATCAAGCCCATCCGTGGAAGCGCGGAGCTTGAGCCTGTGCTGCACCGGGTGATTGCGGATTTCTATTCCCGCTTCCTCTCACCCTTTGCCATGAACCGGCTGGTGGATATCCGACCGGTGAAAAAGACCGCAGAATAAACAAAAAAGAAGGCATAACAGTTTAAAATTGGCTGTTATGCCTTCTTTAATTATTCTATATTGTCTCCGTTAAGACCATAGTATTTAATCATTCTCCCGGCGGCGTCGGTTGCGTCGCTTGAGGGGACCCAGATATCCGGCAGTAAGCCTTGCCCATCAATATTCTCTCCTGTGTCGCGCAGAATCAAACCCGTGCCGAAACGAACGTCCAGATGGGAATTTGGCAGGTAAAAATGAAAATTGTTATAAACCAGACTACAGCCTGAAGTGTTGCTGCCTAAAAACAAGGTATTTTCCAAGGTGCGAAGATTACCGACAGCCGTCTCGCCCGAGGAAGCTGTACCCTTGTCCTGAAGCACCAGGGTGACGCCCTCATGCTCCACCCATGTGCCAATATTTGTGCCGCTGTCCCAGCAGGGATCAATATCCACTTCATCATTCAACTGAGACGGATAGACCAACAGGTTAGCCGCGCTGAGCTTCTGCGCAAAGGCGAGCCGCTGGTCAGGATATTGTCCGGCGTAGCCATTGAACCATTCATTGATATACAGGTCGCTTCCACCGCCGTTACCGCGCACATCCAGCACCAGAACAGGACTGTCCGCATAATCCGATCCGCACTCTGCCAGACGGTCTAACTGACTTTGCTTTCCCCACATGGCATGGGAAATGAGCATGGGTGTGCCGTCATCCAGCGCAGTCTCAATAAAAGAATCCTTGCGGTCCCAAAATGCAGCCGTATCTCTTTCCCACTGAAGGGAAAGGGGCTGGCCTTCAATTTCAAGACTCGCGGGGAGAAATACCGCTTCCGTCGGTGTAGCCAGAGTGGCCAGACCCAGACACAGACGTCCCTCCCCGTCAATGGTGGGCTTTACCAGCGCCGGGTCAATGTCACCGGGATCATCAAAATATACGCCGTCTACATAGTACATGGTTTTGTCATGGGCGGTACCGAGCCGGGAATCCCCGATAGTGAAATGCCCATCAATCAGTATAGGGGAAAGCTGTCTTATCAGTAAGCGCTCCAGATCAGAAGGGCTTACTTCCCCTTCTTCCGGAAGCCTTGACAGCACCTCATCCAGAATGGGGAGAAAGACTTCGTCACTGCCGAAATAATCATAGGCCCCATAGCAGTTTTTCAGCAGCAGAAAAAAGGTATTTACATCGTCTGCCGCCTCCTCTGGGGAGACTGAACAGGATGTCTTTTCCGTAAGGAGATTTTTTATCTCATCCTCACTGAAATCATCGGCAAGCTCCTGTGTCCAGCTTTCGTCCAGAACAGGGGCTTTCCCATCACAATATATGGCCCGGCGGCTCTCGTTTACTTCGTTCAAAAAGGCGTAAAACTCCTCCTGACGGGAGGAAAGATCGGTCTCTTCCTCTTGAATCCTTTCTTCCGCTTCCTGTAGTTCCGTCTGGCCGCAGCCGGTGAACAGCAGACAGAGCGAGAGAAACAGAGTAAACAAGGATATCTTTTTTCTCATTTTTCTTCTCCTCAAAATGAATTGAATAATTTTATTATAATCTGCTTATTCTTCGTATGGGTTAATGAGATGTTAACGATGCAGATATCTGGCTACAGGTAGAAAAGCGATTGAATATGCGCTTTTTTTGTGGTATAATCCCTCCCATATGAACATTCTGATTGACCAGATTTTTGAAAATAAGGAAGCCGCCGCCCTCCCCGGTCTGCTGGAGAGCGGAGGACTTCCTGCGCTCGTTTCCGGCCTTTCCGCCGTACACCGGGCAAATCTTGCCGCCGCTCTGCGGCAGAGGACCGGCGCGCCCATTTTTGTGATCTGCCCGGACGACACTACGGCAGAGAACTTTGCCAACGACCTGCGCGCCATGCTCAGCTGTGACGCAGCGGTGCTGGGAATGCGGGACTTCACCTTCTATGCCACGGAAGCCGCTTCCCGGCAGGGGGAGCAAAAGCGCATTGCTGCCCTGTATGCGCTGGCAAATGGCAGTGCGCCGGTGGCCGTGGCCTCCGTCTCCGGCCTGCTCCAGCGCACCATGCCCGCCCAGACGCTGATGAAGGCCGCCTTTACCATCACGGACGGGGAAAGCTGCCCGCCCGAGGACGTGGAGGACGCCCTGCTCCGCTGCGGTTACTCCCGCACAGAGCAGGTGGAAGGCCCCGGTCAGTTTGCCCGCCGGGGCGGAATATTGGACTTTTTCTCTCCCTTTGACCACGAGCCGGTGAGAATCGAGTTCTGGGGCGACGAGATCGACTCCATGGGCCGTTTCGATGTGGAGAGCCAGCGGCGTACCGATCAGGTAAAAAGCTGCGTCATTCTCCCGGCGGCGGAGACCCTGCCCACCATGACCACGGGCGGCGTGGAGGCTCTTGCCCGGGAGATCGGGGCTTTTGCCGATAAATATGCAAAGCGCCGGAGCAGCGAAAACGCGGCAAAGCTTGCGGAGACCCTGCGCGCTGACGCTGAGCGGCTGAAAAACCGGCTTACCATGTCCGATGCGGACCGCTATCTGCCCATCATTTACCCCATGGCCTCCGGCGCGGATTACATCCCGGCGGACGCCATTGTGATCCTGGACCAGCCCAACCGCTGCGCGGAGCGGGCCAGGGATTACGCAAAGCAGCTGGGCGAGGATATCAAGGAGCTGAACCGCCGGGGCCTTCTGGCCATGAGCCCGGACAGCTTTTATCTGAGCTTTGAGGCGCTGGCCAAGCGTCTGGAGGACTACCCGGTGTATATGGCGGACGCCTTCACCGTGGGCAGAAATCCCCTCACGCCCAAAACCCTCACCAGCATCTCCGCAAAGCAGCTCCCCTCCTACGCCGGCAGCGCTCAGGCCGCTGCGGAGGATGTGAAGCTCTATCTGAAGCAGGACTACCGGGTGGCGGTCCTGGCGGGGGATGAGCGCCGGGCCAAGGTGCTTCAGGACTTTTTCCGTGAGCACGATATTCCGGCTTTGATTTACGAAAAGCCGGAAAAGCTGCCGGATTTCGGAAAGTGCTGCATCACCATCGGCTCTGTTTCCGCCGGTATGGAATATCCGGGGATCAAGCTGGCCGTACTCACCGACGCTCAGCTGATCCGCGCAAAGAACAAAAAAGCCCGGAACAGAAAGCTGGGCCCCGGCCGGCAGCGGATCGAATCCTGCGCCGACCTGTCCGTGGGCGACTATGTGGTGCACGAAAACCACGGCATAGGCCGCTTCGCCGGCATCGTGAAGATGCAGGTGGACGGGCTGGAAAAGGACTATATCAAAATCTGCTACGCCGGAACGGACAGCCTCTATGTTCCGGCCACCCAGCTGGACCTGGTGTCCAAATACACCGGCGGCGGGGAGGAAAAGCCGGTAAAGCTGTCGAAAATGGGCGGAACAGAGTGGGCAAAGACCCGCTCCCGGGCCAAGAGCGCCGCCAAGGACATGGCAAAAAAGCTGATCGCTCTCTACGCCGAGCGGCAGCGCATCCCCGGCTATGCCTTTTCCCCGGACAGCGAGTGGCAGACCGAGTTTGAGGATAACTTCGGCTATACCGAGACAGACGACCAGCTCCGCTGCGTGGCGGAGATCAAAAAGGATATGGAGTCCTCCGTCCCCATGGACCGGCTCCTCTGCGGCGACGTGGGCTTCGGAAAAACGGAGGTAGCCCTTCGGGCGGTGATGAAGTGCGTACTGGACGGAAAGCAGGCCGCCATACTGGTGCCCACCACTGTCCTTGCCCAGCAGCACTATCAGACCGCGCTGCAGCGCTTCTTCGGCTTCCCGGTGAATATTGCGGTGCTCAGCCGCTTCAAAACCGGCGGACAGACTTCGAAAACCCTCTCCGACCTGGCCACCGGCAAGTGCGATCTGGTCATCGGCACCCACAGACTGCTCTCCAAGGACGTAAAGTTCAAGGATTTGGGCCTGCTGGTGGTGGACGAGGAGCAGCGCTTCGGCGTCAGCCATAAGGAGCATATCAAGGAGCTGTCCAAGGGCGTTGATGTGCTGACCCTCTCCGCGACCCCCATCCCTAGAACCTTGAACATGGCCATGTCCGGCATCCGGGACATGTCCACCATCGAGGAGCCGCCGGAGGACCGTCTTCCCGTACAGACCTTTGTGATGGAGCACGACTGGGGCGTCATCGCCGATGCCATCCGCCGGGAGATCCAGCGGGGCGGGCAGGTGTACTACCTGCATAACCGTATCGACGATATCGAGCGCACCGCCCGGAAGCTGATGGACCTGCTGGAGGACGTGACCGTGTCCGTGGCCCACGGGAAGATGGACAAAAACATGCTCTCCTCCGTGATGGAGAGCGTCTCCAACGGAGAGACCCAGGTGCTGGTGTGTACCACCATCATTGAAACAGGTATAGACATTCCCAATGTGAACACCCTGATTATCGAAGACGCGGACCATCTGGGCCTGGCCCAGCTCCACCAGATCCGGGGCCGTGTGGGCCGCTCCACCCGCCGGGCCTCCGCCTATCTCACCTTCCGCCGGGACAAGGTGCTGACGGAAGTGGCGGAAAAGCGCCTGAATGCGATCCGGGATTTTGCCCAGTTCGGCTCCGGCTTCAAGATCGCCATGCGGGACCTGGAGATCCGGGGCGCAGGCAATCTTCTGGGCGCGGAGCAGTCCGGGCACATGATCGACGTGGGCTATGATATGTACATGAAGCTTCTCAGCGAAGCGGTGCTGGAGGCCCGGGGCGTCGAGGTGCCTGCCCGGGCGGAGTGCTCGGCAGACCTGGCTGTGGCCGCCAATATCCCGGACAGGTATATCCCCTCCGCCGAGCAGCGCATGGATATCTACCGGCGCATCGCTCTGATCCGCACGGAGGAGGAAGCGGACGACCTGACCGACGAGCTGATCGACCGTTTCGGCGATCCGCCGCCGGGGGTGAACGCCCTGATCCATGTGGCGCTGCTCCGGGGCGAGGCCGGCCGGGCCGGTATAACGGATATCTCCCAGAAACAGGGCTATCTGCGCTTTACGGTGAAGGATTTCAACATGGAGAAGGTCTCCGCTCTCTACGCCACGCCCGAATATAAAGGGCGTCTCCGTGTGGAGGCCGGTTCCAAGCCCTGTCTGAGCCTGAAAATCAAATCCAAGGGCCGTGTAATTGATGAGGCCCGGCGCTTTGCGGCTGCCTGGGCGGAAAAAAGTATTAATAAAGCTTAAATTATCGGTTTAAGCCTTGTGAAAAGGCGGCTCCGGTGTTATATTGCAAAAGTACCGTCAAAGGAAAGGAAAGAGGAAATGAAAAAACTTGTTGTCATTCTTGCGGCAGTCTGCATTCTGTTTGCAGGTGCTGTGGGATATATAAGCTATACAAACCGGCCCGCGGACGAGGAGCCGGCAGCAGAGCCGGAGACCAGCCAGGCCCTTGACGCAGAGGAGAGCGGCACTGAGGTGCAGACCCTGTCCGTGGATTACGACGCTATGCGCGCAAGCCACGAGCCGGACGAGATCGTTGCCACCTGCAACGGACAGGACGTGCGCTGGGACGAGTATTTTTACTGGCTCAGCTACAACGCGGCCCAGGTGGAAAACTACATCAACACCATGGCAAGCTACGGCGCAACGATAAGCTGGGACGACCCCTGGAGCCAGGATTCAGCGGAGAGCTATGCCGAATACGTCCCCGTCAATGCGGAGGAGCAGATCAAGCAGGTAAACAGCATTGAGGACTTTGCCGCAGAAAACAATGTGGTGCTCAGCGATGAGATTCTGGCCGAGATGGACGAGCAGCTCAAGAGCACCATCGCCAGCGTCTGCGGAGAGGACGCCACCGAGGAAGAGTTCAACGAGTATCTGGAACAGGCCTATCTGACCCGGGAGCTCTATGACCGGATGAACAGGATGAATTACCTCTACCAGCAGGGCTACACACAGCTCTACGGCGAGACCGGCGAGCTTGTGGACGATGCGGCGGCAATTGCCTATCTGGAGGATAACGAATATATCTCCGCAAACCACATCCTTCTGATGACTGTGGACAGCGCCACCGGCGAGGCTCTGGATGAGGAGACCGTCGCCGCACAGGAGCAGAAGGCAAAGGAAATTGCGGCAGAGCTTCAGGCCATTGACGACCCTCAGCTGCTCCTTGCCCGCTTTGCCGAGCTGAAGGAGGAGTACTGCGAGGATACCGGCAAGGTCTCCTATCCCGACGGTTACACATTTACCCCCGGCACCATGGTCACGGAGTTTGAGGATACCTGCAACGCCCTGGAGGATTATCAGGTGTCTGACCCGGTCCTCACCAGCTACGGCTACCACGTTATCATCCGTCTGCCCCTTGATCCGGACAGAATTGTGGAGTATTCCTATGAGGGAACGCCGCTGACGGCCCGCAGCCTTGCGGCCAACGCCGAATATGCCAGCCGCATGGACGCCCAGTATGAAAAGGCCGCCTTTGCGTATGTCTCCGGATTCAGCTTCAATATCAAGGATTTTCTGAAATGAAATAAATATAGTAAAGGGAGGGTATCTGAACCCTCCCTTTTTCTATTATAATGCGTAATGAACAAAGCCGCAAGCCTTGAAAGCCGAGGCGTTCAAGGCCAACTGACTTTGTTCAGGTGCAAGGTTTTGCGAAAAATCTTGCAAAACCCTTGCACATTCCATTGGCGTGGTGCGCCACGCCAATGGAAATACGCATTGTAACAATGTCTGAATTCCATAAAAACGGTTAAAAGAGCCGTTTTTATGGAATTTCGCGGCATGGGCCGCGTGAATAAACCGCTAAGCGGTTTATTCAGCTGACATTATTATAAAGTCTTTCTCGCCCGGCCCACAAGATACACCGCAGGCACGAACAAAAGGGCGTAGCCCAGATTGACCAGGGGGATCAGCTTCGCCGACCAGAATTCCAGACTTTGCGCGTTGGGGGCAATAAGCACCGAAGCTACGGCAGAGGCAAGGCCGCACAGCGGGATCACCCATCTCCCCCGGCGGAGATCCAGCAGCTTCTCCCCCTGATATTGGCCGCTGTGCCCCAAGACCAGACGGATGCAGTGCTGCGCGCAGTAGAGTAGCAGCGAGATCATCAGAAAATCGGGAAAGACCCACAGCGTCCCCACCAGCGCCTCCACCCGCTCGAGCGTGCGGAAGAACACAATGTTTCGTACCAGAGAGAAAAAGGGCTGGGTCAGGCTTGCCGTAAGCTCGGGGCTGAAATTTCCGATGATGTCAAAACTGATGACGCACATCAGCAGGCTTATGCCCAGGGCCCAAAGGGAATAAGATCTGACCCGGCCGTTTTTTTTCGGCGTCAGCCCCTCAATGAAGCAGACCAGGTACAGTACCACCGTCAGAACGTTTACCGCCGCAAGCCCCCCTTCCGCAATGGGAAGGATATCGTGCTTTGTCACCGGCAGAAGATTGCGCATGTCCACGGAGAAAAGGGCCGTTACCAGCACCAGCAGCAGTACGCCCAGCACCACCGGCTGTACCATTTTTGCCACCCGCACCAGGGACCTGACCGCGCCCATGGCCGCCACGGTGCCCAAAATCCCCATGGTCACGGAGAAAAAGGGCGAGGAGCTGTTGGGGTAGATGGTGGTGATAAACCGGTCCGCGCCGGAGCGGAGCATAAATCCCCCGTAAAACAGAAACCACAGCGCGGAAACACCCAGCGCGATCTTCCCGGCGACAGGGCCCAGAGCCCGTATATACAGCTCAGCAAGACCCTCCCCCTCCATCCGGCGCTCCATCAAGTCGCCGATGAACAGAATATACAGCAGCACCGGAAGAAAGGCCGCCGGGGCGGTGAGCCAGGCCGCCCGCCCGGCAAACTGTGTGGCTGCTGAGGGGAAAAGCCGCAGAGCGGGGACCAGTACAATCACGGTACACAGGGCGATCAGCTGTCCCCGGTCAAAACTGTCTTTGAATTTCACGCCTTCTCATCCCTTATATCGTTAGTGTGCTTGATCTGACCGCTGACGCTGATGCGCACCGTAAGCCCCGGCAGCAGGGAGGCAAAATCCCCGCCCAGTGCCCGGTATTTTTCCGCGTCATCCATCTCCACGATGCTCCCAAGCCCCAGAAAATCCGCCTGCAGAGTCTTGGAAAGCTGGATCACCGAGCTTACCCGTTCCGACACGGCGGTTTCCAGCTGGGCGGTCAGATAGTCCTCGTAATCCGGCTCGCCGAAGTGGCCTCCGCCGCCGATCTCCGCGATGTTCGCGGCCGCCTTGATCTGGATGTCCAGCATCTCCAGACTGCCGTCCTCCGCCCACACGGGCTTGATTACGGAGCTGCCCTGGTCCAGCTCCAGTGTGACCGGCGTGGCGTAGCGGTCTTTCACCACAATGTCGCTTATCCCCACAATGTTCAGCAGCAGTCCCACGCCAATGGCCTGCTCCTTGTCAATGTAGGCGCAGAGCCTGTCGCCCCGGATGACGCCGTAGCCCACGGCGGCTGCGGTAAGGGCCTGTTTTTCCTGTTCCTGTTTTTCTCCGCCGCCGTCGGAATCGCCGGCGTTGTCCGGGCTTTCCATGCCGCCGGTGCCGGCGGATGAGCCGCTATCGCCCTCCTGCTTGGTTCCGCCCTCCTGAATGGAGGGGCTGCACTCTATGGCGCAGATCAGTCCGCTGCCGTTTCGCTCCAGATTCCGCAGAAGCTCGGAAGCGGAAAAGGCCTTGCTGTCTCCCCTCTCGTCAACGTTGGCGCGGACGGCCTCCAGAACCTCGGAAATGCCTTTGCTGCCGTCGCCCACCTGCATCACCGCCTCCTGGGCGGTGCCGCCCTTGACGATATACAACGGAATGTCGGTCCTCAGGTTGGGAGAGCGGCAGATATAAGAGAGATAGCCGTTTATCCCGTTTTTGGCCGCCTCCTCCCCCAGCACCACATGGCTGGTGTGGGAGAGAAACAGCTCCTGCTCCTGGGAGTAGCTGAGAATGTGGGCGATGGCGCTGGTGACGGACACCCCTGGAGAGAACAGGCGCACCGGGGAACTGCCGTCGCTTTTGGCGCCGGAGGCCAGAGAGATGCCCACGCCCTCCTCCGCGTAATCAATGCCCATGGTCTGGATCACCAGCAGCCGTTCAAGCTCCCGGAAGTTGGAGTATATGCCCGAGCAGCCGCTGAGGGACAGCAGCAAACATATTATAATAAGAAGAGATAGGCCTCTTTTCACTTTTGCCGCCTCCTGTCAGGGGTGTTCAGGTCAGGGTTTCGGAATTTCCGGTCCGGTATGGGCCGCCGCAGCAGCATCCGGAAAAGTCCGCCGGGTCGGCCGCCGCTGAGGGGTGCGGTGTAATTTACGCCGAAGCTGTCTATCCCCGCCAGGTGCAGCAGCAGTATACAGCAGAAAATACCGATTCCAAAAAAGCCCGCCGCAATGGCTGCCAGCAGCATGAGAAGCCGGCACAGCTTGATGGCCGAGCCCATGTCCTGGCTGGGCAGCGTGTAGCAGGCGATGCCGGACACTGCCACAACGATGATGGCAATGGGTGATACCAGCCTTGCCTCTACGGCGGACTGGCCCACGATCAGCGCGCCGATGATGGACACGGTGTCGCCGATGGGATTTGGCAGCCGCAGGCCCGCCTCCTGCAAAAGGCCGAAGGCCACCAGCATGCTCAGCACCTCCAGCGCCGTGGAAAAGGGTACGTCCTGTTTGGCGTCGATGATGGAGAGCAGCAGCTTGGTGGGAATCATCTCCTGGTGGTACATGGCTACGGCAACGTACAACGCGGGCAGAAACAGACTGAGAATCAGCGCCAGGTAGCGCAGCAGACTCAGGGAGTTGGAGACGAGAAAATGCATCCCGTTGTCCCCTGTCACCTTCATAAACTCGCCAAAGCTGGCAGGCAGAATAACGCCCACCGGCAGCCCGTCCACCAGCAGACCGATCCTGCCGTCACTGAGATACATGGCAAAGCGGTCGGGCCGCTCCGTGTGGAGCAGTTGGGGAAAGGGAGAGAGGGGAGCGTCGACGATGTGCGCTTCCAACACCCCCGTGGAGAGCAGCGCATCCACGTCGATATTATCCAGTCTGGCGGCAATCTCCTCCACCTTTGCCGGGTCTGCCACGCCGTCAATAAACATCATGGCCACCCGGGTGTTGCTCTTTCTGCCGATATTGCTCTCCACCAGCTTCAGCTTGGGGGAGAAAATGCGCCGCCGCACCAGGGAGGTGTTTATACGCAGGGTCTCCACAAAGGAGTCCTTGCCGCCTTTCAGGGATTTCTCCAGAGTGGGCTCGGATATGGAGCGAACATTGGAAGTGCGCACCTCAAAGCACAGCGCCAGCTTCAGAGAATCAAAGACAATGGCGCAGTGGCCGTGGGTAAGGTCATTGACCACGTCGTCCATCTTTGTCCGCTCGTTGGGGGAGTAGGAGTAGACAAGGCCCTCCTTAATCAGCCTTGCACATTCTTCCGCACTCTGCGCCCGGGATCGAAGCAGATCGGTCAGCGGGCGGATAATGTCCTGGGAAACGCTGTCCCCGGAGACCACGCCGTCCAGCCAGCAGACCTCCGGGAAAATCTCGCCTTCCAGACCGAAATCCAGTATCCTGAATTGAAAATCACCGCAGCTGGCAAAGATGTCTTTCAGATTTTTTATGGTAATGTCACAGTCGTACTCCGGCGTCTTTTTCGGGTGAGGACCGGGGTAAAAGGATTGAAAATTATACATGTTGTGTAGTATATCCCAAAGGGCACGCAATATTTAGCACACGAAAAAAAAGTCTGAAAAAAATGAAAAAAAGTGTTGACATAATCGGATCTCGGTGGTATATTAAACAAGCTGTCCGAGAGGACAGCGGTTATTTGTAAGACCAAGAGCAAAAAACTTCAAAAAAAGTTAAAAAACTCTTGACAAGTGCAAAACGCTGTGTTACAATAACAAAGCTGTCGCCCCTGAGGGTGGCAGTGAGATGTACCTTGAAAATTGAACAATGTAAGAACAGCTTATGCAAATAAGCACCAGAAAAGGGTTCTTAAAGTCTGAGAAA
>JALFOM010000025.1 GCA_022782265.1 Clostridiales bacterium
GAAAGAAGCTGGCGCTGTCCGTTTTTCCGAAGACACAGTACCGCTATTGCCATACAGCTGGGAGCTGCTTTGAAATGGTCCGGCGGACGCCCAGCGGACACCGGCTGACAGTCACCTTTGATTCCGCGCCGCCGGCGTACTTTTGGCAGAGAGCCAGCATTGCCCTGTCGGGGCTGAAGTTTTGCTGCCCGCTGTACCGGGAGCAGATCTGCCGGGAAAACGCGGAGACGGTGCGGGCCTTCATGGAGCATTGCAGGCGCCTGGCGGAGCAGGCGGAGGCCGCTCTGGACCGGCCGCTGTATGACTGCTTCGGCGCCAGCCCGGACTGGTGGCTGGCGGAGTAGCCACGGAATAGAACGCTTGGAAAGGAAGAAACATATGGAAGAAAACCGGATGCATGTGCGCATCGTTCCCATGAACGCCGACCACCTGGACGAGATAGCGGAGTTGGAGCGCATCTGCTTTTCCACCCCTTGGTCCCGGAATATGCTGGCGGAGGAGCTGGACAATGCCTGTTCCGCTTTTCTGGTGGCCGAGGATGACGCGGGCAAGGTGGCGGGTTACGCCGGGCTCCAGGTCATCCTGGATGAGGGCTACATCACCAATGTGGCCGTCCGGCCGGAGTGCCGCCGCAACGGCATCGCGGGAAAGCTTTTGCAGGTGTTCCTGGACTTCGGCCAGGCCAACCATCTGGCGTTTTTGACGCTGGAGGTCCGCGCCTCCAATTATGACGCCATTGCCCTGTACGGAAGCCGGGGCTTCCGCAGCGTGGGCCGGCGGAAAAACTACTACGAGCATCCCAAGGAGGATGCCATCATCATGACAAAGGAGTTCACGGAGGATGGAACTGCGGATCCCAACGCTTGAGCAGCTGCAAACCGTTTATAACAGTGACATGAAGTCCGCCTTTCCGGCGGCGGAGCTGAAGCCCCTGAGCGCCATCCAGCGGATGTGGCGGGAGCAGCGGTACAAGCCCTACTGCCTCTTTGACGGGGATGACATCGTGGGGGAGTGCTTTTTGTGGCTGGGACATCCCGGCTGGGCGCTGCTGGATTACCTGTGCGTGTCCAGCCGGGCCCGCAACGCCGGCCTTGGCGCCCTCATTCTGGCAAAGCTCCGGGAGGTGGAGCCGGGCACGGTGGTCTTCGGCGAGGCGGAGGCTCCCGAGCACGCCCCGGACCCCGCCATGGCAGAGCGGCGCCTGGGCTTTTACGCCCGGAACGGCCTGCAAACCGCCGGATATGACACGGAGGTGTTCGGCGTCCATTACAAAACGCTGTATCTGGCGGACCATAAAGTGGAGGACGCGGCACTGATGGCGGAGCATGATTTCGTCTACAAAAATAGTTTTACACCGGAAAAATATGCAAAATATGTCCGCATCCCCTACGACCCGGCCAAGGTGCCTGGGGAACAGGTGGCCTGGGACCAATGAGAAAGAAGTGACAGATCCATGAAGATACTGGCTTTTGAATCCTCCTGCGACGAGACCGCCGTGGCAGTGGTGGAGGATGGACGGCACATTTTGTCCAACGCCATCGCCTCCCAGGTGGATATCCACGCCCTGTACGGCGGCGTGGTGCCGGAAATCGCCTCCCGGAAGCATGTGGAGGTCATCGCCGCCTTGACGGAGCAGGCTTTGCAGGAGGCCGGCTGCACCCGGCGGGATATCGATGCTGTGGCGGCTACCTATGCGCCCGGCCTTATCGGCGCGGTGCTGGTGGGCCTCAGCTTCGCCAAGTCCGTGGCCTATGCCCTCCAGGTGCCGCTGATCCCCGTTCATCACGTGCGGGGACATATTGCCGCCAACTACCTGGCTTTCCCGGAGCTGGAGCCTCCGTTCCTGGCCCTGGCCATCTCCGGCGGCAATACCCTCATCGTGGATGTGCGGGACTACACGGACCTGCGCATTCTGGGCGCCACCCGGGATGACGCGGCGGGAGAGTGCTTTGACAAGGCGGCCCGTGTGCTGGGCCTGCCATACCCCGGCGGCGGTCCCATGGACAAGCTGGCGCAGGGGAGCCGGGGCGGTGTGTACAAGCTGCCCCACGCCCAAGTGGACGGCGCGGAGCTGGATATGAGTTTTTCCGGCCTGAAAACAGCGGTGGTCAACTTGGGCCACCATGCCCAGCAGGTGGGGGAGGAACTGGACCGGGCGGCTCTGGCCAGGGATTTTGCCCAGGCGGTCAGCGACGAGCTGGTGCCCCGGGCCATGAAGGCGGCGGCACTGGCGGGCCGCACCGTTATCGCCGCCGCCGGCGGCGTGGCGGCCAACTCCATCATCCGGGCGGACCTAGAGCGCGCCTGTGAAAAACAGGGTTGCCAACTGTACCTGCCGCCGCTGAAATTGTGCGGCGACAATGCCGCCATGATCGGCGCTCAGGGATATTATGAGTATCTGGCTGGACATACGGCGGGGATGGACCTCAATGCCTACGCCACAATGGATATCTCAGACTGACAAAAGCGGCTGCTCAGGCAGCCGCTTTTTTGCATATTACCCCCTTAAAAAATGAATGTGAAGGCTTTGAACTTGCTTTTTTTGAAAGCACCTGAGAAAATATTTGCAAAAAGTACCTTGTCCAGCTAAAAATAAAATAATAAATGGAGAAAATGAGGAAAATAAAAAAGTTATGTAAATTAAACGCAGAAGATGTCTGCTGTTGAAAATCAAAATACAGGAACTGTTAAAAAAATCCAATAACCATGATAAATACTGAAAATAAAAGAAAAAATGAATGTGGAAAACTCTGTGGAGAATGTGAATAACTCATGGTAGTGATAGTTTATGATTATATTTATGTAAAATGAAAATAAAATAGAAACAAGAAAAAACTTCCAAAAATTACAGAGGATTAGCTAAGAATTGCCGAAATACAGCGACAAATTTTTTCGATTTTTCCGCAGTTGACAATCACCCTGAAATGCAAAATGAAAAAATGACAGCATTTATTTTGCAGGAAAACTTGCAATAATACATATAGTAATATACAAAAGCAAGATAGACGCATTGACGGAGAAAACTGAAAAGGGTGTTGACGCTGAGATAAAAATATGGTATTATGATCGCTGTCAAAAATAGAAATGCTAGTGTAGCTCAGTC
>JALFOM010000027.1 GCA_022782265.1 Clostridiales bacterium
GGAGTACACCGCCAGTCGTCTATCAACACTGTCTCTTAGGAAGAACTGGTCGATTTCATCCTGTGTGATGAACATTTTGCACTGCCGCAGGAAGCTCGGTTGGGCGGTGAAACTGCGTTCCGGGTAGGAGAGGCCATCCAGCACAACGCCGATCCGGTGGGTGTTGTAAGCGGATAATCTCCAATGCATAATGTCGTTACCTTGGGCATAAGCGTCAAGGAAAGCATGATATTCCTGTGCCAGAGTTTGCAATCCACCCTCTGTCTTTGCGAACGCCACCATATCCTCGTCCAGCTCCGGGTAGCCCTTGTGCTGGTCGTGGATCGCCAAAGTCTGCGGGAATAGGCCCTGCCCCCGGCCTTCTTCGTTTAGGTCACGGGCCGTCATTAACATGGCGTCCATTGCTTCATGCAGTACCTTGTCCGGGGCCTGCGCCAGCTCGGACGCGGAGAGATAAGTCCCCGCCTCCAGCAGCTCCAGAATCCGTGCCGATGCCTGCTCCCATGTGACCACGGTCTTGCTG
This sequence comes from Clostridiales bacterium, assembly GCA_022782265.1. Lineage (GTDB taxonomy): Bacteria > Bacillota > Clostridia > Oscillospirales > Oscillospiraceae > Limivicinus. Next base: position 524 of record JALFOM010000027.1, read on the forward strand.
TACCCGGTGCGGACGCTGTCCCCTTGGGCGAGGTGGATGCCGTCCTCCAGAAACCACACGGCATATTTGCGGCCTTCGTATTCAATGCCGCGCCCGTTCTCTCTGCCGAACTCCCGGCGCAGAAACTCTTCATTTTCCTGCTCTGGCCGCTCCCACATATAAAATACGGCGATGCGCTCCGCACTGTTGGGTTCGTTTCCGCCTGTGCAGAGGGCCAGATCAATGACCTCCTGCGGCACCGTGCGGGCCGGGGCCAGAATGCCGGTGGCTGTGTCTGCCGGGGCCTCGTACACCGGGGCGTCGCCGCCCATGTCGAATAGGGCAAGCTGCTCTGCGACAATGGGGGCATTTTGCAGACCCAGCTTGATCTTGTATTCGCCGCGCTCGATCAGGCCCTCGGTCATTTCGGTGATGACCGACCATGAAAAAACAGACTCCGAAGTGCGAGAGAGGTAACTGCCCTCCCACATCAAAAGTCCGTCTTTCTCGGCGTGGTAGCCTGTCCGAACACCGTCGGTCAGGACTTCCACCCATATATCGTTGTAGCTGTTTTTTAAGAACTCCGTGCGTTCCGTAAGGCCCTTGTGCGCCTGAAAGTATTCAAAGATTTCCTGCCGCTTGTGCTTGCGACCGCCGTCGTCCAGCAGATTCGCTTCAATGAGGTGCATATCCAGAAAGGCTGGCAGCTCTGCGGTATTCTGCTGCGCGGCGTCATACTCCAACGCAAAGGCTGCTGCCTGTTCCTGCGCCTTTTCGTCCGGATAATCACCGTAGACGCGGAGGCACTGGCGCGTTTCGGCGTCATAGACGGCAGCGCCGTCGTATGCAAAACCGTCTTCCTCCATCGTACCGGCAACATAGCCCTGCGCCGCGGCCTCCGCTTCCTCCAGTGTCTGATAATCCAGCTTATCGTCAAAGCCGTTTTCAAAATGGTGATAGGCAGCGACCTGATAGGGTGCGGCCATCTGCGCGGCATAGTGGTCAATGGCATCTGCGGTCAGCCATTCCGGTTTTTCCGGGAGCGCGTCATACAGCTCTCGCATTTTCCTGATCTGCGCGTGGACATTGCCTGCCCACAAATGCTTTTCACTCCGGCCACCAGCGCCGAGGAAGTAGTCGCAGTCGGCGCGCAGACGATCCAGCAGCACATAATCCCCGCTGTGATCGACAAAGGCAGGAAGCTCATCACTTCCTGCCTCTGTGGGTTCTTCGGTTGTCAGGCGTAGATCAGGTCGCTGAGCACCAGTTCCTCCGCGCTGTGCCGGAGATTGTTTATCAGGCCCGTCCAGCGCAGGGGATCGGTCGCTTTCAGCTCCTCCGTCACGCCCTCGGCTTTCGCCATCTGCGCTACGGTCTGCTCCACCATCTTCCGCGCGGTCTGCTCGATCTCTGCCAGATGCTCCGTCAGCTTGCCGCTGGTCTTGAGGTTGGTGTAAAGCACTCTGCGGCGCTTCTTCAGGTACGCTCTCCGCAGCTCCGCGTACTTGCCCAGATGCACCTCCGGCGTCTGCGGCATCAGCAGGTTCGGCACCTGATAGCCATCCTGCATCCTGTAAGTGATCTCCATACTGTTTGCTCCTTTCTCGGCCTGTTTCGTGTTGTTCTGTGCGGCCATCATAACCGTTTTTTTCACGGTTTGCAAAAAACTGATCCCGCTGGGCCTGCATGATCGTGCGGCTGATCTCCCGCAATCCCATCTCCGCGATGTCGCTGGTGGCGATGCCCAGGGCGTTGATCGTAGGCGGTGTGTTAAATTCGTAAACATGGGCGAACTCATCGGGAGAAAAATAGTCATCTGCCCGCAGGCCGAGGCGTGTCATCAGCATATAGGCCACGCTGACCTCCAGCGCGTCCCGGTAGAACACCTCCAGGTTGAGGTCATCCAGCTCCTCCAGCAGGCTGTCCTCCCGGCACTCCCGCAGCTCTTGCAGATAATCCGTGATGTTGTCCGCCACGGCGTTATGGCAGGCGGAGCGCACGGCGTCCGCAAGATTTTCTTTTTCGGCCAGGTTGCCGAAGGTGGCCTCCAGCGTTTCGATGACCTCCGGCTCAAAGGCCGGGTGCATCGTCCAGATGGGCAGCGGACGGGCAAAACGGGACGCATGGGTGTCGGAAACATCAAAATAGAGCTTCAGGCAGTTTTGACCGTCATCACCAAATACGGCGATGCTCTTGGCCCCACGATTGACCCAGCGGCCAAACTGACGGTTCCAGCGCTCCAACTCAAGGACCGCCGTAGCGTCCGGGCGCTGGGCGTAGATCAGAATTTGATCATCAAAGGGGCATTTGTAGTTATAGCAGGCTGCGCGGAGAAAGCCTGTCCAGCTTTGATAGCTGCCGGTGACGCTCTGCACGGTCTGGTCATATAGCTCTGTGATAAGCTGAAATTTAGTAGGCAAATTGGCACCTCCTTATCGCTCCGGCTCCGATTTCTTTTTGTTATGTGACCGGTTATTTTTCCTCTGTTCGGCGCATTCCTTTTCAAAATTTTCGCGCCGGTAACAGTAAATATAAAACTGGTAATCACCTTTGATCGGCGTACAGCGGAGCATATACACATACTGTTTGGTTTTTACCATAAAGCCACAGGAGGGAAGCAACGCGCCCTTGATGGCGCAGATCTGCTCATACCGGTTGCAGTAGCGATCCATGCTGTCGAAATCCCGCAGCGGGGAGTCCGGCTGCTCCCGCAGCCAGTTTACGGTACGGTCAATGTCAGCCTTAAACTCCGGCGTGTTCAGCGTGTTATGCTGGTGGGGCCACCATGTTGTATAAAACTGCTTGCCGCTGCCAAAATCACCCCGCAGGTGTCCCACACAGCCCGCAGACTTGTCCTGTTCCTCACTACGGGAGAAATAGAGAGCGTGCAGCGCAGGCTCATTGACGCTGTAAAAGTCAATGACATCCTTCTCGCTGGCGGGATATTTCTCCTGAAATTCCGCAAGAGTACGGCATCCACCATCTTGAAAGGAAAGGGTGCCGCTCTCCAGCGGAATCCACCCATCAATGGGAAGCTGGAATGGCTCACGGGTAAGAACGGTGCCATAGAAGTTGACCATGAGACTCCGTGACAGTTCTATCGGCTCACCCCAATCTGCATCGCCATGGCGCAGCTCGTAGCGATATACGCCTTCCGGCACGGTGGCTCGGTCAATGCGGCATTCCGTAAACAACGCCGGTCGGTCAAAAATCGTGACCTCCTGATAGGTCACCTTCTGTACGTCATAGCTCATCTGGCTTCACCTCGATCTCTGTGTTTCTTTTGCACTCTCTGTTGTGCTAAAAACTCCGGGACCTCCTTGAAACCGATGGTATCTGCGTAGTAGGCAGTTTTCTTTCCGCCTTGCGTCAGTACCACGATGTCGCTTACAGACATAGAACGCATCCGATGGGCAAAGGGACGGGAATCCCTATTGTGCTTTGCCCACAGATCCTCCAGCGAATTTTCCTTTGCGTACATACCGGCGTATGAACGCTGATAATCAGCGCTCTGGAGTTTTCCCTTTGCCGCCGCGTAAGACCGGAAATAGTAGTCCACATCAGCGGTTGCGGGGATTTGATAGATTTCATAGGTGCAGATCTCGGCGCTGATTTTCGGCGCAGCAGGAACATAGAGATTGCCATTGCGCTCCTGCATTTCTGCAAACTCGCAGATATGATAGGCAGAATTACCGATGCAGACATGGCAATCGTCGATGTACTTGCAAGGGAAAACCATCTTTTCACCGTCAAAGCGGGTAATGACGATGCTTTCCCCGTCCTTGATGGTAAAGAGCGTGTGGTATTCACTGTCGATGAAGCGGATCATGCGCTCATCCTTGTTAGGGTTTGGAAAGGCGATAACGCCCATGATATTTACGGGTTCTCGGTCTGTCATCTGGCTTCACCTCTATCTTTTTTCGGCTCAGTACGCTTTTTTTCATATTCTCTCAGCTTTTCTTTCGCCCAATCCGGTATCTTTTCTGGATTGGCTACGCCAAGGATGTCGGAAGCGTCCCAACGGCAACGCTCACCGGAATACAGCTCCTGAAAGAAAACCGCACGTCCACGGGAACCGGGCGTACAGCCGAAGCCACTTATTGCAAAACCGAGTTGGCAGTCTGCGGTGCGGTATTCCGGGGCAAGACTGCTGGAGCGGACAACGATCAGCTTGCCTTGAAAGGATTCCTCTGATTGGGGAAGGCAATCCTCTGCGCCCAAAACCACCTGCGGAATATTGCGGGCCGCACGGAACTCTTTTACCTTTTCCAACTGCATCTGCAAGCGTTCTATAAAAGTATTCGCAATCTCAAGATAGTCCTTGCTGGCAACTGCTTCTGGATATATCGTTTCTCCAAGGAAATTGTACTGTTCATAGCAGGTCATATAGGTTTCGTCCATCGGATGAAAACCCATGAGCAAAACACGCCCACCCATGCGGATCTCCTGCATGATCTCGTAATCACCGACCTTGCGTTGTTTTGGTGCCTTTTGCTCTCCGTATCCAAGCTGTTCCGCTTTGTCCCGCAAGATAAGTTTTTTGAGATACGCGCCCTTTTCGGGCTGCTGTTCAAACCAATCTCGGACTTCTCCATCGCCAAGGGAAAGCTGGAAAGTAAATCTCATGATTTTGCTGCGATATTCGTCATTCTTTTCTTTTCGTTTCTGATAGTTCGTCATCTGGCCTCACCTTGTTCTTTCTTCAGCGCGGTGTGCTGGTGTTCTTGCTGCGCTATATAATCTCTCTGCTTTTTGTACTCATTTCCGGCCCGTTCACAGAAATCCTCGATGCAGGAAGAACGGTCAGAGCGGTAATGCCCCCAAAAGAAATTGGGTGGGCCGTCCCCGTCGTTTTTGCAGTTGCGCTGCCATGTGACAAAGGGGGCAGGGGCTTTTTCACATTCGCCCATGACAAACTCGGCACTGCCGACGCGGACGCGGGCGGTGATGTGGTATTCCTGATTGACCATTTCCCCCACTACATAGCTGCCGTGTTCTAACTGGATGGTGCAGCTCCCGTTTTGTGCAAAGGTCGCTGTCACCGGCATGACCGGCACTCCACGCACCAGATCCGGCAGCATGATGAACTGCGATCTTTGGCCCATCAGCTCTTGCGGCAGTTTGTCCATAGGCAGGTAAAAGTGCTGCTTGCCCATGATCTCATAACGCAGCAGAAAGCTGTTGATGGGATAGTACACGCTCATGATTGGGTCTTTGATATGGCCTTGGACGATGTTGGAGTTTATATATTTGGCGTTGTCCAGATACCATTGCGGGTTCGCGCCCGGTGTGTTCCAGCCGAACATGGAGCCTGCCAGCATGGCGGCCTCCTGAATGTCCGTGATGCCGCGCCGCACATTATGGCTGCTGGCAATCTCGCGGTTTTCCTCCCGGCTGCCGGTGTCCCACTCAGAGGGATAATAGCCGCGCTCACCATGCCGGATGATAATAAGCTGCCCGCTGGACGGCAGAATGGAAAAACAGGTTTCCGGCAGCTCGTTCCTGCGCATCGGTTCGTTCCTCATCGCGCCTGCTCCTGCTGCCGCTTGCGGTGCCAGCCCTCCAGCAGCTTGATGATG
>JALFOM010000126.1 GCA_022782265.1 Clostridiales bacterium
AGCACCACTAACACAGGCGATAAAAGAAACGCCGAGAACGCGCAAAAACATAGAGTTTATGCGGGTTTCCGGCGTTTTCTAATCCCTCAACCGACCTAAAATCATCTTGCGGCAGAGAGAAAAATTCTACTATTTTTTATAGCTCAGCATTTTCCATCTCTCCCGTGAATACAGTTTTATATCTAATAATATATCAAATTGTAGTATATCTTACAGGAATTTGTCAATGTAAAATTGATATATATTGTGTAAGGAGTCTGCTGTATGAACGATCTTGGCAGAGAGCCGCTTATTATAAAAAGGCGCGGTGAAGATGGAAATAAGGTAATATCTCTCCGCATCAAGGAGAGCACCCTTGCCGAATTGGACAGAATTGCCTCGGAGGCCCATTATTCGCGCAATGAATTGATTAATCTGATTTTGGAACACGGGATTGAACACATTCAGATAAAGTAAAAGAACGGCTCCAAAAGCCGTTCTTTTACTTTGTTCTCTTTCTGTTCCCAGGTCAGGCCGCAGCCGGAGTCCGTTTGGCGGAGAAGTACTGCCATACGACTGCGACCAGCAGGATGCACATACCCACAAGGTCTGTGATGACCGTGGGATTCATCATCAGCAGGCCGCCCACGCAGAGCATGATGCGGATGAGCCAGTTCTGCTTTTTGAACAGGAAACCGTTCATGGACGCCGCCACGCCGAAGATGCCGACAATAGAGGTAATGATAATGGTGACAACCTTAACTGCCGTTGTGTCAATAAACAGCATGGCCGGGTTCATGCAGAAGATATAGGGCACGACAAAAGCGCCGATGGCCAGCTTTGTGGCGTTCACACCGGTCTTCATGGGGTTGGACTTGGCAATGGCGGAGCCGGCATAGGCGGCCAGCGCCACAGGCGGGGTGATATCGGCCACAATGCCGAAGTAGAACACAAAGAAGTGGGCCGCAATTTTGGGCACGCCGATGGTAATCAGGATGGGCGCGCAGGTGGAGGCCATGATGCAGTAGTTGGCGGTGGTAGGAACGCCCATACCCAGAATGATGCAGCAGATCATGGTCAGGAACAGGGCGACCAGGGTGGGGCTGACAAAGGGCACGGAGTTGCTCAGAGAGATGACCATGCCAATCAGCTTGGAGGCAAGGCCGGTAGCGGTGATGCAGCCGGCAATGACGCCTGCCATGGCGCAGGCCACGGCAACCGTGATTGTGCCTTTGCCGCCGGCTTCCAGCGCTTCAAGGATCTTGTTCACAGTGATGCGGTTGTCCTTATCAATCAGGCTCACCGCAACAGTTACCAGAATGGCAATACTGGCGGAAAACTGCATGGTGCGGGCGTTGGTGGTAACCAGGGCCACCAGCACAATCAGCGGCAGAAGAAGATATATTTTCTTAATCAACCGGCCGAAAACAGGCAGCTGGTCCTTGCTGATGCCCTTGAGCCCCAGCTTTTTGGCCTCCAGGTGCACCGCGATAAAGATACCGGAGAAATAGAGCACCGCGGGCAGAATGGCGCGCAGAGCCACTTCCGCATAGGTGATATTCATATACTCCGCCATCAGGAAGGCCGCCGCGCCCATGATGGGCGGCATGATCTGGCCGCCGGTGGAGGCTGCCGCTTCCACTGCGCCGGCAAATTCACCCTTATACCCCGTCTTTTTCATCATGGGGATCGTGACGGAGCCTGTGGTCACGGTGTTGCCCACGGAGGAGCCGGACACCATTCCGCACAGGGCGGAGGAAATAACCGCAACCTTGGCCGGACCGCCGGAGAAACGTCCCACCAGAGAATTGGCCAGGTCGATGAAAAAGGCGGCAATTCCTGTCCGTTCAAGAAAAGCGCCGAAGATAATGAACACAACGATGTACTTGGCGCAGACCTGCACAGGCGTGCCCATAATGCCGTTGGTGGTGTAGTACAGCTTATACATAATGCCCTTCAGGCCAATACTCGTACCCACCTTTGAGCAGAAGGTGTAAATCAGCAGCGCGCCGGCCACGAACAGGATCGGCAGGCCAACGCAGCGGCGGCACAGCTCCATCAGGCTCAGCAGACCCACAACGGCGATGACCACCTGCAGGGTGCTCATTCTGGACGCGCTGGTCAGCACCATGACCAGAGAGTCATAGCTGAAGAAGTAATACAGGAAGCTGGAGGCGCCCACCACCATAATGACAAAATCATACCAGGGGATATAGTTGTGGCGCACATGGTGCTTGCTGGCAGGATAAATCAGATAACCCATGATGACCAGCAGCGCCAGGAAGGCGGTCAGCCGCTTTTCCAGGGCAGCCACACTGAACAGCGTAGACCAGATGCAGTACAAGGAAAAGAAAACCATGACCATGCGCACAACAACGGCCGGAGTGCCTTCCCAGATGCGGGTGTTGGACTCTTTATCGTATTTGCGCATCAGGTCCTCTACATCTTTGGCGGAACCAACTGCAGTGGGGTCTTCCGGCAGTGTGTCTTGCTTAAGTTCAGGGGACATTAAGGATGCTCCTTTCGTTAGAATGATCATTTAACGGAATTTATTCTATCCGGAATCAGGAAAACCGACAAGTTCAGACAGGGATTTTCCCTGTTCAGAGGGTATAAAGAAAAGTCTTGAAATGACCGAAAAACTACGGCGCGAATAATACGCCGTAGTTTTTCGTCAGTTCTGGACGAATATTTTCCCGTGAGGCAAGCTGTGCTTGTCTGAAAGCTCAGCCTATGTCAATACCCTTTTCTGCGAAGTAACGGGCTGCACCGGGATGATAGGGAACGCTGGTGATGCTGGAGGCAAACTCCAGATTCAGCTCAGCGGCCTTGCCGTGCTGCAGCTGATCGGCGTTCTCAAAGATGGTGGAGACAAAGGTGTAGATGGCATCCTCAGAGACATCATTGCGGGCGATGACCATAGCGGCCACTGCGACGGTCTGAGCGTCCTCGGGCATACCGTAGGTGTCTGCGGTGACGGTGTACTTGCTGTAGTAGGGGGAGGCAGCCAGCAGCTTGTCGATATGCTCGTCGTCAAGGCTGACCAGGTAAACCTGGCCGCTGGTGCTCAGGTCGGTGATGGCGGTGGTGGGAGCGCCGGCCACGATGAAGGCAGCGTCGATCTTGCCGTCCTTCAGGCTGTCAGCGCTGTCGCCGAAGCTCTGGTATACAGGAGAGATATCCTCGATGGTCATGTCGTAGCAGCCCAGAACGTCAACGGCGTTGAAGTACACGCCGGAGCCCTGTGCGCCGATGGAAACGCTCTTGCCGCGCAGATCCTCAACGGTCTTGATGTCGGGATTCATGGTGACAATCTGTACCTGCTCCATGTACAGAGCGGCAACTGCGGAGAAGCTGTCTACAGCGCCGGTCTCGGCAAAAATATTGGTTCCGTCGTGGGCATAGCTCATAACGTCAGACTGGCAGAAGCCCAGCTCATAGGAGCCGGCGTCCATATCTTCCACATTGGCCTTGGAGCCGTTGCCGGAGACTGCAGTGACAGACAGGTTGGTGTTGGCGGAGACATACTGAGCGATAACGCTGCCGAAAGCATAGTAGGTGCCGGTCTCGCCGCCGGTGACAAAAGTCAGGCTCTCGTTGGGGCCGCCGGCTGCAGGCGCGTCGGAAGCAGGCGCGTCGGAAGCGGGGGCGGAAGATGCCGCCGGTGCAGCGGACTCGCCGCAGGCACACAGGGCCAGAACCAGGCACAGCGCCAGAAGCACTGCAACAAACTTTTTCTTCATAAAATTTACCTCCAGTAAAAATTTTTTACACAACAATGAATAAAGTGAATATTTTTCCAATCGTTCCAATGTTACTATTAAAGGTATTTTACATGAAAACAGAGCACTTTGCAATAGTAATTTGTCAAATCGTTAAAATGCTGTGTTTTTCTTGCCCTGCCCGCATGAGATTCTGCAAAAAAGTGAAATACAATAAAAAAGCCGGATCATACAAAGAAAAACAAGAGAATCTGCGTCTTTGCATGATCCGGCCAACTTCATTATTCTTTTTCTCTCTCACAAAATCCGTCCTCTGCAAGCGCGCACAGATCTTCGACCCGATTGATCGTGATCGTCACAACGCCGCAGGCTCTCGCCTCGGTGAGCAGGATGCTCACAAGGGGGCGGGAGATACCCAGCTCCTTTGCGATCTCGTTCTGGGTCATATTCTGCTCGTAATACAGGCGGGCAACATTTACCATTCTCTCGATCTTCTTCTCTGGGGGGATCATAAACGTGCCTCCATATTTTGTTTAGAGAAAGATACCATTGAACTTAACCTCTGTCAAGCTCGGGAGATATACTATTATCATATGGCAACCATATCTTTTGCGTATCATCCGCCCAGATAGGCTTTCCGGACGCTCTCGCTTTCCGCCAGCTCCCTGCCTGTGCCGGAGAGACTGATCTTTCCGGTCTCCAGCACATAGGCCCGGTCGGCGATGGACAGCGCCATCTGCGCGTTCTGCTCCACCAGCAGTATCGTGGTGCCCGCCTCGTGCAGCTCCCGGATGATATCGAACACCTGCTCCACCAGAATGGGGGCAAGGCCCATGGAGGGCTCGTCCAGCATCATCAGGCTGGGCTTGGACATCAGGGCCCGGCCCATGGCCAGCATCTGCTGTTCGCCGCCGGAGAGGGTGCCCGCCGTCTGCTTCCGCCGCTCCTTCAGCCGGGGGAAACGCTGGAACACCTGTTCCTTGCTCTCCTCCACCGAGGCGCTGGGGGCAGTGAACGCGCCCATCTCCAGATTCTCCTCCACAGTCATTTTGGTGAAAATGCGCCGGCCCTCGGGAACGTGGGCTATGCCCAGCTCCACAATTTTGTGGGGAGCGGTTCCGCTGATCTTCTTGTCCATGAAATCCACCTCTCCGCCCTTAGGCTTCAAAAGGCCGGAGACCGTTTTCAGAATGGTGGATTTTCCGGCGCCGTTTGCGCCGATCAGGGTGACGATCTCGCCCTGTTTTACATCAAAGCTCACGCCCTTGACCGCGTGGATAGGGCCGTAGTAAACATTCAGGTCCTTTACGCTGAGCATCATTTTGCCGCGCCTCCCTTCTTTCCCAGATAGGCCTCGATGACTGCCGGGTTTTCCCTGATCTGGTCAGGCGTCCCCTTGGCGATGACCTGGCCGTAGTTCAGCACGGCGATGCTCTCGCAGACGCCCATGACCAGATTCATGTCATGTTCAATCAGAAGCACGGCGATTTTGAAGGTCTCCCGGATCTTCAGGATATTCTCCATCAGCTCGGCGGTCTCCGCCGGGTTCATGCCGGCGGCAGGCTCGTCCAGCAGCAGGATGGAGGGATTGGTGGCCAGCGCCCGGGCGATCTCCAGGCGGCGCTGTGCGCCGTAGGGCAGGCTGCCCGCAGTGGCCTCCGCCAGATCCTCCATACCGAAAATGGACAGATACTCCATGGCCCGGTTGCGGGCGATCTTCTCCGCCCGCCAATATCCGGGGAAGCGAAGGATGCTGCCGGGGATACCGTAATCCATCTCATTGTGCAGTCCGGTGAGCACATTGTCCAGAACGGTCTGGCTCTTGAACAGGCGGATGTTCTGGAAGGTGCGGGCTACACCCATGCGGTTGACCTGCCAGGTTTTCAGGCCCTTGGTGGACTTGCCGTCCAGCAGGATGTCGCCCCGGGTGGGGGTATATACATTGGTCAGCAGGTTAAAGACCGTAGTCTTGCCGGCGCCGTTGGGGCCGATCAGGCCCGCGATCTCCTCCCGGCCGATGGTGATGGACACGTCGTTGACGGCAGTCAGGCCGCCGAAGTCGATGCCCAGATGGTGGGTCTCCAGGACCGGAGATTTATCCATATCCCGCTCCAGCAGAAAGGCATTGCTGGGCAAGGGTTTCAGCTCACGCATCCGGTGCCACCTCCTTCTTTCTGGCGCGGATAGCCTTAAAATTCATGAAATACTCGATGGTTTTGGTCATGGAGAAGTCCTTGTGGCCCAGCAGACCGGAGGGCTTGAAGATCATCACCATGATCAGAAGCAGGGAGTAAACCACCATGCGGAAGCTGTTGAAGGACTGCATAATCAGCGGCAGCGCCGTCAGCACGGTGGCGGCGATGATGGAGCCGGTCATGGAGCCCATGCCGCCCAGCACCACCATGACCAGCACGTTGATGGAGGCCATAAAGTCGAAGGACTTGGGGAACAGAGAGCCCTGCAGTCCGGCGTATACCGCACCGGCCACACCGGCAAAAAAGGCGGACAGGGCAAAGGCAAAGACCTTGTACGCCGTCAGATTGATGCCGCAGCAGTCAGCGGCGATCTCATTGTCCCGGATGGCCAGAATAGCCCGGCCGTGGCGGGAGTGCATCAGGTTGTGCACCACAAAGCAGCAGACCACCAGGCAAAGGAAGGTGACGGTGAAGTTGGTGTACTTGGGCACGTTCAGCAGGCCCGGCGTGCCGCCGGTGATGTCCGGCAGATTGATGATGGCGATGCGGATGATCTCGCCGAAGCCCAGGGTGATAATGGCCAGATAGTCGCCCTTTAGCCGCAGGGCCGGCACGCCGATAATCACGCCGAAGAGAGAGGCGGCAAGACCGGCGATAAGGATGCCGCAGACAATGGCCACGGGCGTGGGCAGACCGGGAACAGCTTTCCAGAACAGAGCGCCCGCGTAGGCGCCCACGGCCATGAAGCCCGCGTGGCCCAGAGGGAGCTGGCCCAGATAGCCGGTGCAGATATTCAGGGACACGGCCATAATGCTGTATACGCCGCATTGGAGGATCACGGACTTTGTGGCCCGGTTCAGCGCTCCGCCGGCAAAAAGCATATTGCCCAGCACCAGAATGGCGGCCAATACCACAGTATTAATAATGTAGGCATAGGGGGTTTTCAGTTTTTTCATTTCCATATGCCACCTCAGACTTTCTCATTCATGCTGGCGCCCATAAAGCCGGTGGGCTTGACCAGCAGCACCACGATCAGGATGGCAAAGACCACGGCGTCGGTCCAGGTGGAGTAGCCCAGCGCGGTGACGACTACCTCAGCCACGCCGATAGCCAGACCGCCCAGCATGGCGCCGGGGATGGAGCCGATGCCGCCCAGCACCGCCGCCACGAAGGCCTTCAGGCCCAGCAGGTAACCGGTGGTGGGCTTGACCTGGGGGTACTTGCAGCAGTAGAGGATTGCACCGATACCCGCCAGAGCCGCGCCCACGGCAAAGGTAAAGGTAATGGTGCGGTTGATGTTGATGCCCATCATCTGGGCCGCGCCCATATCCTCAGACACGGCGCGCATGGCTTTGCCCATCTTTGTCTTCTGCACCAGCAGCGTCAGAGCAGCCATGGATACCACCGCCACAGCCAGGGTGACAATGGTGGTCAGAGAGATATTCAGCCCGCCCACATTATAGGTGACGGAGGGGATAACGGCGGTGTTGGGGAACACTCTGGGATCCGCGCCCAGAATGAGCTGTGCCACATTTTCCAGGAAGTAGCTGACGCCGATGGCGGTAATCAGCAGGGATATTCTGGGGGCAGAGCGGAGCGGAGTGTAGGCCGCCTTCTCGATCAGGCAGGCCAGAACCACGCAGCCCGCCACGGAGGCAACGACGGCCACCAGGGGGCTGATCCCTGCGGCGATGATCAGCAGGGCAATATAACCGCCCACCATGATGATGTCACCGTGGGCGAAGTTCAACAGCAGGATGATGCCGTATACCATGCTGTAGCCCAGGGCAATCAGCGCGTAGACGGAGCCGAGCTGCAGTCCGTTGATAAGCTGTTGTAAGACGATCATTGATGTTTCTCCTTTGCATGGAGCTGCGGGTGCGGTTTTTTCCGCACCCGCAAAATTTTACAGGATCTGCGAAAGGACGGGATCAGAAGTTGCCCCAGAAGCTCTCGGCGCCGTCGGTGATCTGGATGATGGCGGCGGTCTTCTGCGGGTCGTTGTGGTCGTCAAAGCTGACGTGGCCGGTGACAAACTCGCTGTCGGTAGCCGCCATGGCGTCGATCACAGCCTGCTTGTACTCGGCGGAGCCGTATGCAGCGCCGGACTCTTCAGCAACGGCGATGGCGTTGCAGAGAATCCATGCGGCGTCATAGCCCTGAGCGCCGAACATGTTGGAAACCTTGCCGTCGTACTTTGCCGCATAGTCAGCCAGGAAGTTGACAACCAGCTCGCGGGTATCCTCAACGGAGTAGCCGGAGCAGTAGTATGCGCCTTCCACCAGAGCGGGGTCGGAAACGCTGTCCAGAACAGAGCTCCAGCCGTCCACGCCCAGCATGGTGGCGGTGATGCCGGCGTCAGCAGCCTGGGAGGCAATGAGAGCCACATCGTTGTAGTAAACGGGCAGGAACAGAACGTCGGGATTGGCCGCGGCGATATTGGTCAGCTGGCCGGAGAAGTCAACGGAGCCGGAGGCGTAGCTCTCAGTGGCTACAACCTCAATGCCCAGCTCTGCGCACTGGTTCACAAAGTACTCGTAAACGCCGGTGGAGTAGGTATCGCCGTTGTCATAGAGGACCGCCGCGGTGGCTGCGCCCACCACTTCCTTGGCAAAGCGGGCCATGGTCACGCCCTGGAAGGAGTCGATGAAGCAGGAGCGGAACATGTTGGTGTAAACCATATCCTGGTCTGCGTTGTAGGTGACATCGATAGCGGTGGCGGAGGCGGTGATCATGGGGGTGTTGTCCGCAAAGGCCTCAGCCACGACAGCCACGGTGGGGGCGGTGGTTACGCTGCCCACAACAGCCACAACGCCGTCGTCCATCAGGGAGTTGTAGCCGGTGACGGCCTTGGTGGCGTCGCCTTCCTCGTCGTAGGCTACCAGCTCAACCTGCTTGCCGTTGATGCCGCCGGCAGCGTTCAGCTGCTCTACATACAGATCAACGCCGCTCTTGACCGCTTCGCCGTACTGGGCGACGCCGCCGGTGAGGGGTCCCAGCCAGCCGATCTTAATGGTCTCGGAAGAGGCTGCCTCAGAGCCGCCTTCGGACGCGGGAGCGCTGCTGCCGCATCCGGCCAGACATGCCATTGCCATTACTGCGGCAAGGGCCATACATACAAACTTTTTCATCTTGGTCTTCATTTTTGTTCTCCTTGTTTTTTCTCTTTTTTGCTGGGGTGTGGGGTGTGTATATATGAAAACCGGCCCTGTCTGAAAAGACAGAGCCGGTAATCATCAGATGTGACAAATGACTATCCAACCGTCCTTCGACAGTGTTTACATGTACGGACGCCCAGAGCGCCCAGAATAATGACGACAAGAATCAGGCCCAGAGCCAGAAGGCTGTCCAGGCAAATAATAATGGACACCGCAAGAGCGATGCCCACAAGAATCAGTATAAGAGCGAAAGCGCGCGCAGCAAAACCGGCACCGTTTGCGGCGGTGCAGAAGCTGTTCATCTGTGCGTAAGCCTTCGTCATTTTCGATACCTCATGTTCAGGAAGTGTTTAAATCATACTCTCAGTGTTTTAAATTGTCAACGCCCAAAATCGTTAAAGTATTTGAGGCACGAAAGACCGAATTTCGTAAAAAATACACGAAATTCGGTCTTAATTTACATATGCTGGAATTTGTCTGCCATCAGTCCATGTCCAGGCACAGCGCAGGGCTGTTGGTGTCCGGACAGGCAGCGGTGATGGCCCCGGCCCGGAGGGCGGCTGCCGCCGTGGAGGCCAGATCAAGCCCATGGACACTGGCCCAGACGATGGCGGCCGTGGCCGCATCCCCGGCGCCAGTGGTGTTGACAACCGGCCGGTTTTCGCAGGGCAGGCGGATCAGGCTCTCCCCCTGGGCGGCCAGAATGCCGTCCGGGCCAAGGCTGACATACACCTGCTTTACCCCGGCGCGCAGCAGCGCTTTTGCCGCCCGCTCCGGCTCCTGCTCTCCGGTGAGGGCCGCGGCCTCCAGGGCGTTGGGCTTGATGGCCCGGAGTCTGGGCAGGAAGCTTTTCAGCCGCAGAGCCTTTACCGTGGACACTGGATCGGCAATCATGGGTGCGGTGCAGTTGGCCGCCAGGTAGGCTATGCTGGCCTCCGGCAGGTTTGCGTCGATCACCACAGCGTCGGCCCGGTTGATCCGGGCGATGTGCTGACTGAGCCACTCGGGGCTGACGCTCTCAACAATGTCCATATCGGAAATGCCCACATGCATATCCCCCGACTCATCGGTGACATAGAGATAGGTGGAGCTGCGGCGCTCAGGCAGGCAGCGGGCCATGCGCATATCCATGCCCAGGGCCCGGCAGCTTTCCAGCAGTCCGGCGGAGAAGATATCCCCGCCCAGAGCCGTGATCAGGCTGACGTCCAGGCCCAGCAGGCACAGATTGTGGGCGATATTCCGCCCCACGCCGCCGGGTCTGACAGACACGGCGCCGGGGTTGGAATCCTCCGCGATCAATTTTCCCGAGGGGCTGCCGCAGATATCCATATTGGCCCCGCCGATGACCACGGCGGAGTACTGTTTTATTTCAGGTTCCATATATTGCTGGCGTATTCCTCGATGGCGCGGTCAGCCGCGAAAACGCCGCTCTCCGCGGTGTTCATGATGGCCAGGCGGGCAAGCTCGTCGGGATCGGCAATACGCTGGTACAGCTTCTTCTGGCAGTCGGCATAGGCCCGGTAGTCCGCCAGCAGCATGTACTGGTCGCCGCCGTAGAGCAGCATGGAGACCAGGTCGGAATAGCTCTTGCCGTCAGAGAAGCCCTGGCTGAAGCGGTTGAAGATCCGCTGGATCTCCGGATCGGCCCGGTGGATGGCGGCAGGATCGTAGCCCTTGCGGCGCAGCGCCTCGATCTCGTCGGTGTGCAGGCCGAAGAGGAACATGTTCTCGTCGCCCAGGCGCTCGTACATCTCCACGTTGGCGCCGTCCAGGGTGCCGATGGTCACAGCGCCGTTCATCATCAGCTTCATGCAGCCGGTGCCGCTGGCCTCTTTACCGGCCGTGGAGATCTGCTCAGACACCTGCGCGGCGGGGATGATGGCCTCGGCGGCGGAGACGCGGTAGTTCTCCACAAAGTAGACCTGGAGCTTATCCTTGCAGATGGGGTCGTTGTTGATATCCTTGGCCATGGACAGCAGCAGCTCGATAATGCGCTTGGCAGTCTTGTAGCCAGCGGCGGCCTTGGCGCCGAACACGAAGGTGCGGGGCAGGAAATCCATATTGGGGTTATCGTGGAGCTGGAGCTGGAGAGAGGCGATGCTCATGGCGCACAGAAGCTGGCGCTTATACTCGTGCAGGCGCTTTACCTGGACGTCCACGATAGCGTCGGTATTCAGGGTGAAGCCGTCGTTTCTTCTGGCAAACTCCGCGAAGCGGCGCTTGTTTTCCAGCTTGATCTCTCCCACCCGGCGGCGCACTTCACTGTCGGAGGCGAAGGCGCGCAGCTCGCCAAGGCGCTGGGGCTTGGTCAGATAATCGTCGCTGCCCAGCAGCTCGCAGATCAGACCGTGCAGGCCGGGGTTGATCTGGGCCAGCCAGCGGCGGTGGTCGATGCCGTTGGTGACGTGGGTGAAACGCTCGGGCCGGATGGAACAAATATCCTTGAACAGGTCATTTTTCAGGATCTCGCCGTGGAGACGGGAGACGCCGTTGACCTTATAGCAGGCGGCAAGGCACATGTTGGCCATATGCACCTGGCCATCCCGGATAATCAGGTTGCGGCCAACCTTCTCGCCCTGGCCAAAGCTGGCCACCAGATAGTCGCACCAGCGGCGGTTGATCTCGCACATGATCTCCCACAGGCGGGGCAGCAGATTCTGCACCAGATCCTGGGGCCACTTCTCCAGCGCCTCGCTCATGACGGTGTGGTTGGTGTAGGCCACGCTGTTGCGCACGATGTCCCAGGCCTCGTCCCAGCCCAGACCGTGCTCGTCCATAAAGAGGCGCATCAGCTCAGGGATAATCATGGTGGGGTGGGTGTCGTTGATCTGAATGGTGTGGTGCTGGGCAAAGTTGCGGATATCGCCCCACTTCTTCAGGTGCTTGCGCACGATGTCCTGCGCGGTGGCGGAGACAAGAAAATACTGCTGCTTTAAGCGCAGGATCTTGCCCTCGGTGTGGTCGTCGGCGGGATAGAGCACCTTGGTGATGACCTCGGCCATGGAGCGCTGCTCCAGGCTCTCCACATATTTGCCGGAGGAGAAGCGGTACATGTCCAGATCGTTGGTGCTGTGGGCCTCCCACAGTCTCAGGGTGTTCACATCGTTGCCGCCGTAGCCCACAATGAGCATATCCCGGGGAACGGCGATGACGGCGGTATAGCCGGTGTGCTCCGCGTGATAGCGGCCCAGCGCGTCCCAGCGGGGGGAGATATGGCCGCCGAAACGGATCTCCACCGCCTCATCGTGCTTGGAGACCAGCCAGCTCTCTGCCGCGCTGCGCCAGTTGTCGGCGCTCTCGGTCTGCTTGCCGTTTTCAAACTTCTGGCGGAACATGCCCAGCTCGTAGCAGATGGAGTAGCCCGTGGCCTCCAGGCCCAGGGTGGCCATGCTGTCCATGTAGCAGGCGGCAAGACGGCCCAGACCGCCGTTGCCCAGGCCCGCGTCAGGCTCACACTCGAAAATGTCGGTGGCGTTGCGGCCCATGTCCTCCAGAGCGCCGGTCACGGCCTCGGAAATGCCCAGGTTGAAGGCGTTCTTCATCAGGCTGCGGCCCATGAGGAACTCCATGGAGATGTAGTGAACCTCTTTTTCCGCGCGGGTGGGATTCTCCGCCGCCAGAAGGCGGCTCATAATCTCGCGGATAACGATAGCGGTGGCCTGGAATATCTGATCGTCGGCGGCGTTCTCTCCGGAGACGCCGAAATGGGCGCACAGCTTATCCTCAATGGCGCTGCGCACTTCATCGCGTGAAATCTGACCTATCATACGGGTAAATATACCTCCAGAAAAAGGAATTTATATATAATCAAATTGTCGCACCGGGGGAAAGGCCGGCGCGGCAAGATCATTATCCGATTCAAATGGCGGCCCCTGCAAGTTACCGGAAGGTAACGCAGGGGCTGCACGGGCGGCCCAGGGGGCCGCCCCTACATTGTTGACAAAGGATTGACTCTTCAGACCGTGGAGCCCTTGGGGACCACGATGGGCAGTCTCTCATTGCCGGTGAGCACGGTACCGGCGGTATAGGTGCAGGCCTTGTCGGAGATGACATGGCTCAGCTGGCAGTTATCGCCCACCATGCAGCGGCGCATGAGGATACTGTCTTTGACCTTGGCGCCCTTGCCGATGCGGACGCCGGAAAACACGATGCAGTTTTCAATCTCGCCTTCAATGATGCAGTTATCTGCCACCAGGCTTCTGCGGGAGACAGCGTCCACGCCGTAGTAGGTGCTGACGCCCTCGTGGTTCTTGGTGCGGACGGGCCTGTCGGCGGGGAAGAGCTGGCTGCGCTTTGCGCTGCACAGCATGTCCCGGTTGGCCTGATAGTAGGCGTTCACGGTGCGGATGACGGAGGCGTAGCCCTCATGGACAAACACGCTCATCTTTCCGCCCTCGTTGAGGTACATGGAGATGCCGTCCTTGTGGAAACGGTACAGGTTCAGGGCCTTGCAGCGATCCATCAGGCTCAGCAGCAGATCCTTGTCGATGATGTAGCCTTCCAGAGAGGGCAGTCCCTCGCCCTCGCCCACGCGGTCGAACAGAACGGTCTTGACAAAGCCGTCCTCGCCCACAACATAGCGGTGGTGCAGACCGTCAGGCGTATGGTCGGCACAAATGGCTGTGATGGGTGCGCCGGAGCGCAGGTGGTGAAGCTTGGCCTTGGTCAGGTCGATATTGGCGCAGAGGTTGCCCAGCAGCAATATCACATGTTTCTGGGGAATATCCCGGATATACTCGCCCACGGCGTTGAGAGCCTCCATGGTGCCGGAGTAGTTGCCGGTGTGCAGTTCAGGCAGACCGAAGGGGGGCAGGATGCGCAGGCCGCCTTCCTTGCGGCTCATATCCCAGGCCTTGCCGCTGCCGATATGGTCCAGCAGGGACTGGTAATCCCGCTGCATGATGACGCCCACGTCCCGAAGGCCGGCGTTCATCATGGAGGAGAGGGCAAAGTCGATCAGACGGTAGCGTCCGCAGAAGGGCAGGGACGCGGCAGTGCGCACGCTGACAAGCTCGCGCAGCTCGGGAGATGCGTGATAGGCAAAGATAATGCCGTGAAAATCCTTCATTGCTCAAACCTCCTCGCTCTTGTAGATCATGGCTCCGGCAGGCACCTGAGCGCCCTCCCGGATCTCAATATTGGGGCCGCAGGTGGCCACACCCCAGGCGTCGGTCCCGTCAGGGGGCGCGCCCACATGGGCATCCTTGTGGATCACGGTGTTCTCGCCCACGATGGCATATTCCACAGTAGCGCCCTCTTCCACCACCGCGCCGGGCATGAGCACGCTGTAGATGATGTTGGCGCCGGTGCCTACCTTGACGGCGGAGGACAGCACGGAGTTTTCAACGGTTCCGTCGATCTCACAGCCCTCGGTGACGATGGAGTGGATGATCTGAGCGTTCTCCCCGGTGAAATGGGGCGGGCAGATGGGGCTTCTGGAGCTGATGGGCCAGGTGGGGTCGTAGAGGTTGATGAGGGTAGTGGAGAGCATGTCCATATTGGCGTCCCACAGGCTTGTGATGGTGCCCACGTCGCGCCAGTAGCCGTCGAAACGGTAGGGCCAGAGCTTCTCCCCCGCGTTGAGCATGTTGGGGATGATGTTCTTGCCGAAGTCCTTGCTGGAGTTGGGGTCGTTCTCGTCGGCAATCAGGTACTCTCTCAGCTTCTTCCAATTGAATATATAGATGCCCATGGAAGCCAGGTCGCTCTTGGGCTGTTTGGGTTTCTCCTCAAACTCGCAGACGTAGCCGTCCTCGCCCAGGTTCATGATACCGAAGCGGGTGGCCTCCTCCATGGAGACCTGCAGAACGGAGATGGTGCAGGCCGCGTCATGCTCCAGATGCTCTCTGAGCATGTCGGCGTAGTCCATCTTGTAGATATGGTCGCCGGAGAGGATCAGTACGTTTTCCGGGTCATAGTTCTCGATAAAGCCGATGTTCTGGTAGATGGCATTGGCCGTGCCGGAGAACCAGGAGCCCTTCTCCCCCGCGCTCTGATAGGGGGGCAGGATGTACACGCCGCCGTCGGCCACGTCCAGGTCCCAGGGCTGGCCGTTGCCGATGTAGCTGTTGAGCTGCAGGGGGCGGTACTGGGTCAGAACGCCGACGGTGTCGATGCCGGAATTGGCACAGTTGGACAGGGGGAAGTCGATGATGCGGTACTTGCCGCCGAAGGGGACGCTGGGCTTGGCCACGTTCTGGGTGAGTGCGTAGAGACGCGAGCCCTGTCCGCCTGCCAGCAGCATGGCTATACAGTTTTTCTTCATATGCAGCCTCCTTGGATGGATATATTTC
This sequence comes from Clostridiales bacterium, assembly GCA_022782265.1. Lineage (GTDB taxonomy): Bacteria > Bacillota > Clostridia > Oscillospirales > Oscillospiraceae > Limivicinus. Next base: position 15,348 of record JALFOM010000126.1, read on the forward strand.
TGTAAACGCAGCCGCGTTCCTCAACTTCGCGGGGCCGCGCCTTATCCGGGTTTAGCGTGCTTCAGTTATACAGGTTCATGGTCCTGTCCGGACCGTGGAGGATATAGCACTCCACCGCCTCTGCCGCCTTTTTGGCTGCGGCCTTCATGTCCTCCGCGTCCTGATTTTTAAAGGCGGAGAGCACCCAGTCGGCCATGTCGTAGTCCGGGTGGGGCGGCGCTCCCACACCGATGCGGATGCGGGGAAACTCCTCCGTGCCCAGACAGGCGATAATGCTTTTCAGCCCGTTGTGGCCGCCGGCGGAGCCTTTTTTCCGCACGCGCAGCCTGCCGATGGGCAGGGAAATCTCGTCGGAGACAACGATCACATGGTCCGGCGGGATCTTGTAAAATTTTGCGGCCTGGGCCGCGGCTTCGCCGGACAGGTTCATAAAGGTCTGGGGCTTCATCAGCATAACGCTCTCCCCGCCGATATTGCAGGCAGCGGTGAGGGCTTTGAAGCGGGCGCGGTTGATGGACAGGCCCTTGGCCCCGGCCATGGCGTCCGCCGCCATAAAGCCCGCGTTGTGGCGGGTACCCTCGTAGCGGGGCCCGGGATTGCCCAGGAACACCACGAGCCAGTTCACCCCGCCGGTGGATTTAAAAACCATAATCAGTCAAACAGGTTGGAGATGGAGACTTCCTCGTAGATCCTGCGGATAGCCTCGGCAAAGACGGAGGCGGTGGACAGATAGCGGATCTTGGCGCACTTGGGCGCGTCCTTGGGATAGGGGATGGTGTCAAGGAACAGCAGCTCCTTGATGCAGCTGTTCTCAATGCGCTCCAGCGCGGGGCCGGACAGAACGCCGTGGGTGGCGCAGGCATAGACCTCTTTCGCTCCGCCGATCTCCTTGATGGCCTTGGCCGCGCCGCAGAGTGAGCCGGCAGTGTCCACAATATCGTCCAGCAGGATGCAGGTCTTGCCCTCCACATTGCCGATGATGTTCATAACCTCGGACTGGTTGGCCTTTTCCCGGCGCTTGTCCACGATGGCCATGTTTACACCCAGCTTCATGGAGAAGGCGCGGGCGCGGGCGGTGCTGCCCACATCAGGGGAGACCACCATAACGTCTTCATTGCCCTTGCCGAAGAGATTGATATAGTTTCTGGCAAACAGGTGCGCGCCCATCAGGTTGTCCACAGGGATATCGAAAAATCCCTGGATCTGAGCGGCGTGCAGGTCCATGGTCAAAACCCGGTCCGCGCCTGCGGCGGTGATCAGGTTGGCAACCAGCTTTGCGGAGATGGGATCGCGGCTCTTGGCCTTGCGGTCCTGCCGGGCATAGCCGAAATAAGGCATAACGGCGGTGATACGGCCTGCGGAGGCGCGGCGCATCGCGTCAATCATAATCAGCAGTTCCATGAGGCGGTCGTTTACGGGGCCGCAGGTGGACTGCACAATGAACACGTCCTTGCCGCGGACGGGCTCGTGCACGGAGATGGAGCACTCCCCGTCAGCAAACTGCGTAACGGTAGCTTCGCCCAGCTTCATATAGAGCTGCTTGCATATATCCTGCGCAAGTGCGGGGTTGGAGTTGCCGGTAAATACCTTGATCTCTTTGCCGTGAGCAATCATCTTTCAATCTCCTCTTAAGCATCTGTTCTCTTTTTCTCTGTACGCCGGCCCCATATAAGTCCAGACGTACATTGCTATCATATCACAAAAACTCCGGGATTGGAAGAGTTTGCATTGAAATATTGAAATAAAAAGCCGATAAAAAAACACATTTACAAGATGTCTTTTTTTGTTTATAATACTGTTTTGACAATGCAATTTATTCACATGCCGGTTTGGCCGGCAGTGACAGGAAAGTAGTTGATTAAAATGCTTGAATTTGAAGAATACAAGGTAAAATTGAACAATCTGAAGCCTGCGCTGGAGGTACTGCGCGGGGCGCTGAAGCTGGACGCGGCGCAAAAGGAGATCGAGGAGCTGGAGGCGGCCAGCGAGCGCGAGGGTTTCTGGAACGATGTGGAGAGATCCCAGAAGGTGCAGAAGCGCCTGAAGGTGCTGAAAACCAAGAAAGAAAATTTTGAAAAGCTCTGCTCTGCCTGGGACGATATGTACACCATGTGCGAGATGGCCATTGAGGAAAACGACGACTCCATGCTGGAGGAGCTGCAGAGCGAGTTTGCTTCCTTCACCGAGAAGGCGGAGGCCATGCGCCTGAGCACCCTGCTCACCGGGGAGTATGACGCCAACAACGCCATCCTCACCTTCCACGCCGGCGCCGGCGGCACCGAGGCCCAGGACTGGGCTTCCATGCTCTACCGCATGTACAACATGTGGGCGGACCGCCACGGCTACAAGGTGAAGGTGATGGACTACCTGGACGGCGACGAGGCCGGCATCAAGAGCGCCACCATCATGATCGAGGGCGAGAACGCCTACGGCTTCCTCAAGAGCGAGCACGGCATCCACCGTCTGGTTCGCGTCTCCCCCTTTGACGCCGCGGGCCGCCGCCACACCTCCTTCGCGGCAGTGGAGGTCATGCCCGAGATCAGCGACGACAACGAGATCGAGCTGCGGGACGAGGACATCAAGATGGATGTCTACCGTTCCTCCGGCGCAGGCGGTCAGAAGGTCAACAAGACCTCCTCTGCCGTGCGTCTGACCCATATTCCCACCGGCATCGTTGTGGCCAGCCAGGTGGAGCGCAGCCATTTCCAGAACCTTGAAAACTGCAAAAACATGCTCCGCGCCCGTCTGGCCGAGATCAAGGAGCGGGAGCATCTGGAAAAGATCAGCGATATCAAGGGCGTACAGATGAAGATCGAATGGGGCAGTCAGATCCGCTCCT
>JALFOM010000072.1 GCA_022782265.1 Clostridiales bacterium
GCATCAAGTACAAATCCGGCATGAAGGAGTACTACGAAAAGGCCGGCATCATCGTAGCCCGCTACCACCTGGTGGAGGACATCGAGGGCTGCCGGGAATTTATCGCCAGGGTGGGCTACCCTGTGGTGGTAAAGCCGGACAACGGCGTGGGCGCCGCCCACACCTACAAGCTGAAGAGCGACGAGGAGCTGCAGCATTTCATGGCTACCCGCCCCGAGGGTGTGCCCTACATCATGGAGGAGTTTGTCAACGCCGAGGTCAACTCCTATGACGCCATTATCGACTCCCACGGCGAACCGCTCTTTGAGACCGGCAACATCACCCCCATGTCCATCATGGACATCGTCAACGACAACGACAACTCCATCTACTATATTCTCAAGGACCTGCCGGAGGACACCCGGGCCGCCGGCCGGGCCGCGGTGAAGAGCTTCGGCGTAAAGAGCCGCTTTATCCATTTCGAGTTCTTCCGTCTGACCCAGGACCAGGAGGGACTGGGCAAGAAGGGCCAGATCATGGCCCTGGAGGTGAACATGCGCCCCTGCGGCGGCTTCACCCCCGACATGATCAACTATGCCCACAGCACCAACGTGTACAAAATCTGGGCGGATATGATTGCCTACGACTCCACCCTGACCCCTGTGGGCGGGCATCAGTTCTGTGCCTTTGCCGGGCTGCGGGACGGTAAGAATTTCAAGATGAGCCACGAGGACATCATGGCAAAATACGGCCACTGCATGAAGATGGTGGACCGGATGCCCGACGCCCTGGCAGGGGCCATGGGCAACCGCATGTATGTGGCCACCTTCCCCACCCGGGAGGCCATGGACAGCTTCTACAGCGACGTGCTGGCCTGCTGGTAAACCGGATATGACAAACGCCCTTGCGCAAATCGCACAAGGGCGTTTTCATTATCTCACTCTCAGCTGCCAGAAGGCCACGGCGCTGGCGGCTGCCACATTCAGGGAATCCACACCGTGGGACATGGGGATGCGGACAGTGTAATCACAGCGGGCAATGGTCTCCTCCGCAAGGCCGTCCCCTTCCGTGCCCAGTACAATGGCCAGCTTCTCCTCCTGCGTCAGCCGGGGGTCTTCAATGCTGACGGACTGATCCGTCAGGGCCATAGCGGCGGTCCTGAAGCCCAGACTGCGCAGCAGCTCCAGCCCCTCAACCGGCCAGGCGCAGTCCAGATAGGTCCAGGGCACCTGAAACACCGTGCCCATGCTCACCCGCACCGCCCGGCGGTACAGGGCATCGCAGCAGGCCGGGGTGAGCAGCACCGCGTCCATGCCCAGAGCCGCGGCGGAGCGGAAAATGGCCCCCAGATTGGTGGGGTTCATAATGTTCTCCAGCACGGCGATGCGCCGCGCTCCGGCGCAGATGGCCCCCGCTTCCGGCAGCTTTGGCCGGCGCATGGCGCAGAGCACGCCCCGGGTCAGCGGGAATCCGGTGAGTTGGGTCAGGATGCTCAGCTCCGCCGTGTAGATGGGGATCTCCCCGCAGCGGGCGATCACCTCCGCCGCCTGGCCGGTGATGTGCTTTCGCTCCAGCAGCATGGACACCGGCACACAGCCCGCGTCCAGAGCCCGGAGAATCACATTGGGGCTCTCCGCGATGAAAAGGGCGTTTTCCGGCTCCTGCCGGTTCAAAAGCTGGTTTTCCGTGAGCCTTGCGTATACGTCCAGCTCCGGCGCGGCAAAATCGGTTATTTCAATGACATTGGGCATAAGTATCGACCTCTTGTAAAAAAAGTCCGAAAACTCGCATCCAAAACGAGTTTTCGGACAAATTGTGGTGGAGAGCAGCGGACTCGAACCGTTGACCTTCCGCGTGTGAGGCGGACGCTCTAACCAGCTGAGCTAGCCCTCCAGAGCTTGTATATGATACCACATCTTTTCGAACATTTCAAGAGGGAATTTTACAGATTTCCGTTTTTCCCGGAGATATTTATTGATTGATGTTTTTTCTCTGTTGTGGTATGCTGTCGGCAGGAGTGTGAGTTCACCAATGAGGATGAGAAAAAGACCGAATCTTGCGCCGCGCATGGAAAAATGCGCCGCATTGATGATTGACGAGCCGGGCATATACCGGGGCCGCTGGCGGGAGCGCTTTCCCGGCTTTTCAGCTTTGCAGCTGGAGCTGGGCTGCGGCAAAGGCCGCTTCACCGCCGACACCGCCGAGGCTCTGCCGGACACCCTGATCGTTGCCCTGGAAAAGGTCCCTGACGCCATGATTATTGCCATGGAGCGGGTAAAAGAGCGGGGGCTTGAAAACGTCCGCTTTATCAACGGCGACGCCGCCGGGCTTCTGGACATGTTCGCCCCCGGCGAGGCGGACCGGATATACATCAACTTCTGTGACCCCTGGCCCAAAAGCCGGGACGCCAAATTCCGCCTGACCTCCCCCGGATTTCTGCGCCTGTACGCCGACGTTCTGAAGACTGGCGGACAGATCCATTTCAAGACCGACAACGCCCCCTTGTTCGACTGGTCTGTCAGGCAGATGCAAAGCGAGCTCTGGCAGCTCTCCGAGCTGACCCACGACCTGCACCGAAACGGCCCGGTGGGCGTGATGACGGACTACGAGGCCAAATTCTACGCCGAGGGGCTGAAAATCAACCGGCTGGTGGCGGAAAAGACGCCGGATACCAAGGGCACTGCGGCCGGGCCCGTCCCCAGACTTCACAACGCCTCCCTCTCTGACGCCCGGGGCTATGCGGAGAGCGTGAGCGCCAACACGGAGGAGAACGAAACATGAGACTGATTTCCTGGAATGTAAATGGCCTGCGGGCTGTGATGAAAAAAGGCTTTGAGGACATCTTCTGGAACCTGAACGCGGATTTTTTCTGCCTGCAGGAGACCAAGCTCCAGGAGGGACAGATCGACCTGGATCTGCCCGGATATGAGAGCTACTGGTGCTACGCCGAGCGGAAGGGCTACTCCGGCACCGCCATCTTTACCAGGCACACGCCGCTGTCTGTCAGCTACAACATCGGTATCCCTGAGCACGACACCGAGGGCCGGGTCATCACGCTGGAGTATGAAAACTTCTATCTGGTCTGTGTTTACACCCCCAACGCCCAGGACGGGCTGAAGCGCATCGACTACCGCATGAGCTGGGAGGACGCTTTCCGGGACTATCTTGTTTCCCTGGATCAAAAGAAGCCGGTCATCGTCTGCGGGGACATGAACGTGGCCCACGAGGAAATTGACCTGAAAAACCCCAAGACCAACATCGGCAACCCCGGCTTCTCCTTTGAGGAGCGGGGCAAGTTCACCGAGCTTCTTGCCGCCGGCTTTACCGACAGCTTCCGTTACCTGTACCCCGACCGGACCGACGCCTACTCCTGGTGGAGCTACCGCGCCGCCGCCCGGGAGCGGAACGTGGGCTGGCGTATCGACTATTTTGTGGTCTCCGACCGGCTGCGGGAAAACATTAAGGACGCCTACATTCTGCCGGAGGTCATGGGCTCCGACCACTGTCCTGTGGGGCTGGACATCACATGGTAAAGATCGGCAATGTGGAACTCAAGGGGCGGCTGACGCTGGGCCCCATGGCCGGGGTGACGGATTTCGCCTTCCGGCAGGTCTGCCGTGAGCAGGGCGCGGCCCTCACCACCACGGAGATGGTCAGCGCCAAGGCCCTGGTCTACCACGATGAAAAGACCAAATCCCTGCTGTATATCCCTGAGGACGAGCACCCCTGCGCCGTACAGATCTTCGGCCACGAGCCGGAGGTCATGGCCCAGGCCGCCGGTATGGCCCTGGAAGCTTCCGGGGCGGATATTCTGGATATCAACATGGGCTGCCCCGTGGGAAAGATCGTCAAATCCGGCGACGGCTCTGCCCTTATGCGGGACCCGGAGCTGGCCGGGCGCATCATTGAGGCCGTCTGCGCCGCTGTGAATCAGCCGGTGACGGTGAAATTCCGCAAGGGCTGGGACGGCGGCAGCGTGAACGCGGTGGCGTTTGCCCAGGTCTGCGAGCAGGCGGGGGCCTCCGCCATCGCCGTCCACGGTCGCACGCGGGTGCAGATGTACGCCGGCAAGGCCGACTGGGACATCATTCGTCAGGTCAAAAAGGCCGTGCACATTCCCGTCACCGCCAACGGAGACATTTTCTCCGGCGCCGACGCCGCGCACATTTTGCGCTATACCGGCTGCGACCTTGCCATGATCGGCCGGGGCAGCTTCGGCAATCCCTGGCTCTTCATGCAGGCAAACGCGGTGCTGGAGGGCAAGCCGGAGCCGGAGCTTCCGCCTCTGGCAGAGCGGATCGACACGGCGGTGGCCCAGATTGAGCGTCTGGCAGAAGTCAGCGGCGAGCGCATCGCCTGTCTGGAAGCCCGGCACCACCTGCCCTGGTATCTCCACGGCGTGGCCTACTCCGGTTTTTACCGGCAGCAGCTGGTGCATGTGGAGACGCTGGAGGATATACACCGTCTGGCAAAGGAAATGAAGCGGGATCTGAAATGAGCCCATACTGTATGAGAGGAGGCGAAAGGCTTGACGCGGGAGCAGGAAGCTATGGCCATACAGCAGGTGCTGGACGGCGACGTGAACGCCTTTGAACCCATCGTAAAGGAATATGAGAAAAACGTATACAATCTGGCCCTGAAAATGACCGGAAACCCGGAGGACGCCGCCGACATCTCCCAGGAGGCCTTCATCAAGGCCTATCATTCCCTGAACAGCTTCCGGGGAGACAGCAAGTTTTCCGTCTGGCTGTACAGGATCGTTTCCAATCTCTGTCTGGATTTTCTCCGTAGCAAAAAACGCCGTCCCGCCGTCTCCCTCTCGGCGGAGAACGAGGACGGCGAGGAAGTGGATCTGGACATCGCCGACGAGAGCCAGTCGCCGGAGGCCCTTCTGGAGCGCAAGCTCACCCGGGAGGCCGTGCGCCGGGGGCTGGACAGTCTGCCCGAGGAACAGCGGCAGATTTTGCTGCTGCGGGAGATTCAGGGCTTCAGCTATGAGGAAATCGCCGGAACATTGAATCTGGAATCCGGTACGGTGAAGTCCCGCATTTTCCGCGCAAGAAAACGGCTCTGCGCTTTTTTGCTCCGGGACGGGAACATTCCCGAGTTTGTCTCGTCAAGCAATACGGGAGGAGGTGACGAGCCGTGAGCAGCTGTGAATACTATCAGGAACTGATCAGCCGTATGGTGGACGAGGAGCTTTCCGCCGAAGAGCAGGCTGTTCTGGTTTCGCACCTTGAACACTGTCCGGACTGCGCCGCACTGTATCAGGCCTTTCAAAGCATATCCGGCGTCATCGCGGAAGATCTGGAAGAGCCGCCTGAGGCTCTGTCCGAGAACGTGATGGCGGCTCTGCGGCGGGAAGAGATCAAAAATAAAAACAGAAAAACCATGCGCTGGAAGGGTCCCCTGGCCACTGCAGCCTGTCTGGCCGTGGTCATCGCTGCGGCATGGCTGATGCCCAACATGTTCCGGGCCAATTCCGCCGCACCGGCGGAGGCGCCGGCGGCGGCCAGCGACCAGGCCGCGCCCCAGGCCCGGGAATACGGGCTGGAGAATGGGGATGACTCTGCTTCCGCCGAAGCCACCGTAACCGGGGCCGCACCTGAGGAAGCCGATCTGGAGACAGCCCCCGCCGAAGCCGCCGAGGCTTACAGTATGGACGGAGAGACTGCCGCCGAACCGGAAGAGGCCCCTTCGGCAAAAGTCTATGCGGTCGGGACCGGCATGCCCTCCGGTGGCGAGTACATCGCTCTTGACGGCGACCGGGCCGCTGCATTTGCCGCACTGCTCAGCGGTACGGAGACGCCGCTGCCGGAGCAGGAAGCCGACGCCGTATATACAGTCAGTTATAAAGTGAAGTCCGCAGAACACTTCGTTTCTCTCCGTTTTTTCGGCGAGCAGGTATACTACAGCTTCGACAGCGTTCTGTTTTTCCTCAGTTCTTCCTCAAAATCGGAATTTCTACCCCTGGTTTTCCCGGAAGACCCCTGATTTTTCTCTTAAATGACAGTTATATCACATTTTTTGCCTTGAAACCGGTACATGCTTGTGATATAATTAATAATCGAGATAAAAAGGGGAATACCACTATTTGGTGCCCTCAGGATATAAGGAGAGATTTTTAAGTGAAGCGTGTCAAGGTTTCCAACAATGTTATCCGGCGGCTGCCCAGGTATCTTCGCAAGCTGGACGAGCTGTCCGAGAACGGCGTCAGCCGCATATCTTCATTCGATCTGGGCCAGCAGCTCGGCCTGACCCCTTCTCAGATCCGTCAGGACTTCAGCTGCTTCGGCGAATTCGGCCAGCAGGGTTACGGCTATAATGTGCCCGCTCTGCGCACACAGATCGCCTCCATCATGGGCATGGACCGGGGCTTCAGCGCCATACTGATCGGTGTCGGCAACATCGGCCGTGCACTTATGGATAATTTCTGCTTCAGTGAATGGGGCTTCAATCTCTCTTGCGCGTTCGACGTGAAGCCCGAGCTGATCGGGACGGAGTTCAACGGCGTTCCTATCCGCAGCATAGACGAGCTTGAGGACTATATTGCCAACAATCCGGTAGACGTGGCAGTGCTTTCCGTGCCCAAGAGCGTGGCCATCCCTGTGACCGAGCGGCTCACCGCCTGCGGTGTTGAGGCGATCTGGAACTTTACCAACGTGGAGCTTACCGAGCCCAACAGCAACACCATCGTGGAAAACGTCCACTTCTCCGACAGCCTTCTGGCTCTCAGCTACTATGTATCTGAGCGCAACGACGAAAAAGCGGCCCGCGCCGCCAGAGCGGAGAAAAACTGAGCGATAACAACAACGAAAAAGCTCCCTTCCGGGAGCTTTTTTCCTTATGGGAGGAAAACAAAGCATGTCAGATACCATAGCCGCCATTGCCACCGGGGCCCAGGTCTCCGCCATCGGCATCATCCGCCTTTCCGGCGACCGGGCCATCAACATTGTGGACAGCCTGTTTTTCCCGGCTTCCGGGAAAGCTATGCGGGACAGTGAGAGCCGAAAGCTAATCTACGGCAGCCTGCGGGACAGAAAAGGAGACCTGCTGGACCTGTGCCTGTGCACCATCAGCCGCGGCCCCAACAGCTATACCGGAGAGGACACCGCCGAGCTTCAGTGCCACGGCTCCCCTGTAGTGCTCCGCGCCGCCTTGGAGGAGATCTTCGCCCTGGGCGCAAGGCAGGCGGGGCCCGGTGAGTTTACCAAGCGCGCTTTTCTCAGCGGCCGCATGGAGCTCACCGCCGCCGAGGCCGTGGCGGATATGATCGACGCGGAGAGCGTGGAGTGCGCGAAAAATGCCGCCGGTCAGCTCTCCGGCGCCATTGATCGGAAGGCGGAGGATATCTACTCCGCTCTGACCGATATCAGCTCTCACTATCACGCGGTGCTGGACTACCCGGACGAGGATATCGAGGATTTCCGGCTGGAAGCCTACCGCGGCGCCCTGGAAGAGGCCATCCGTACACTTCGGGCTTTGCTTGCCACCTTTGACCGGGGCAAGCTGATGCACTCCGGCATCCCCGCCGCCATTGTGGGGCGGCCAAACGCGGGTAAAAGCTCCCTGCTGAACGCCCTTTTGGGCTATGACCGGGCCATCGTCACTGCCGTCCCAGGCACAACCCGGGACACCATTGAGGAAAAGCTCCGTATCGGCAGCATCTGTCTGCGTCTTACGGACACCGCCGGCATCCGTGCCACGGAGGACGAGGTGGAGCGTATCGGCGTCCAGCGCAGCCGCAGCGCCATGGAGCAGGCCATGCTGGTTCTGGCCGTCATTGACGGCAGCCGGGAGCTGAGCGGCGAGGACCGGGAGATCATCGCCGCCGCTGAAGCCGCGCCCCACGGGCTGGTAGTGCTCTCCAAGCACGACCTGGCCCAGTGCTCCGGCCCGGTGGACACCTGTCTGCCTGTGGTGGAGCTGAGCGCCGTCACCGGCGAGGGGATCGACCGGCTGGAAAAGGCCATCAGTGACCTGTTCCCTGTACCCCAGGTGCCCGCCGGGGAGATTCTGACCAACGCCCGCCAGGCCGAGGCGGTAAAGCGCGCCCTTGATTATCTGAATGCGGCACTGGAAGCCATGTGTACAGGCGCCACGCCGGATATCGTGCTGACGGAGACAGAGGGGGCCATGTCCGCCCTGGGCGAGCTCAGCGGCCGCACCGTGCGGGAGGATGTGACAAACCGCATCTTCCAGCGCTTCTGCGTGGGCAAGTAGGCTTTCGCCAAAGTTTGTCTTGACAAGGCCGGGCCTCTGTGCTATCATACTTTAGCAGCATTTAAGTATGCTGGTTTCGGCTTGCAGAAGTACCCAAGAGGCCGAAGGGGCTCCCCTGCTAAGGGAGTAGGCGTGTATAAAGCGCGCGAGGGTTCAAATCCCTCCTTCTGCGCCATGATTTATCCCCTGCGTAAGCAGGGGATAAATCATATAATTCTACTATTCTTCAAAAAACCATTTGTTTTTCAGCGGTCAAAATTGCGTCATACTTCGTTGCTTTCCTTGCAAATATATCTCCATTATTCGCTGCGGAAAGCGCCTCGTCTGACACAATTTTGCCTGGCTAAAATTCCAAAGCGTTTTATTGAAGAATAGTATAAGCGAATACGGAGAGTTACCGAAGCGGTCATAACGGGGCGGTCTTGAAAACCGTTAGGCGGCAACGCCACAGGGGTTCGAATCCCTTACTCTCCGCCACAGTGACAGCACCATAAGTATGAATATCATGCTTATGGTGCTTTTTCGCGCTTGTCCGTGCCACAGGAAAACGCTCTGCCAGGCTCCGCTTTCTCAGCGAAAACCGGAATTGCGGTAATCAAGCGTTGGAATCGGTTTTGTGTTTCCCATATTTTTCTTCCATTTCTTTCGTATGTGCATGAAGCAGTTCCCGTGCCCGTGCCTGGATGCGGGAGAGATTTGTCTGATCCGTATCGGCAAACTCGCGTTTGAGCCACGCGGAAGCTACCGCATGACTGTCGTTCATTTTGCTTTCATCCGCTTCCGACAAGAACTTTTGCAGCAACCCCAAATCGCCGGCGTAATGGAGCTCCACAAGTTTTGCCCGGTATTCCAGCTCTGTGGGGGTGATTCCCGGGAATTGTTTCATATCTACGGTATGCTGCGCTTCATGCTTCAGAAGGGAAACGAGAAACCGTTCGCTTTCAAAATCATACGCCTGCTCAATGCAGTTGATCGTGCCATCGGGCGAAGCCCAGCCGCCTGTCCCGAACCGGCCGAAGGTCAGATAATCCATCCAGCTGCGGAAGACAAAGCCCTTGAGAATGTTGACGGTATATTCCGCCGTTCCGCCCGGCAGCTCTACGCTGTAAACGGCAGGTACGGTATCCTTCCAGACATAGGGGCCGTAAAATCCCTGGGTTTTCCCGAAAAGCGCATGATAGCCATGCTGTTCAAACACGGCACACAGCCGCTGCGCAAGCCGGTCTTCGTCTGCATTCGGCAATTCCAGCAGGGCTTTTAACTGGGTCAGCAGCTTGTCTGCGGCCTCTGTCTCCGGCAGCCCGCAATAAAAAACATCCCGATAATATACCTGATACAACAGCAGTATTTGGCCCAGAAATTCCGGCACATCATAGCTGCGGTATTCGCCGTTTTCAAAAACAGCGATGTAAGCCGGGAGGACGTCCTGAAATTCCTCGTGTTCACGCATATAAGCAATGGCGCCTTTTATGTCTCCATTCATAAAAAACTGACTGATTTGCATGCCTGCTATCTCCTTTTTAAAAGTCGATTTGTCCGCCAAAAACGGATATTTATAACGCAATCACCTTGGCCCCATAAGATGCCAGAATTATTCTTATCTCAGTTAAATTCACCTTCTGATATTTATCGGCCCACCTGAGCAGCGCCGTCAACGACTTCAGACTTTCCTTTTTCCCTTTTTCCAGGCCGAGTTTTCTCCTGATGAACCTGCGGATAATGCGGGCTGTGTATTTATATCGGGGAACATCCAGCAGATAGATCCTGTCGGCGTCCGCAAAGCATTGCCTGCACCACGCGTAATAAACGCCCTCTATGATCCAGTCATCGTTCTGCAGAATCTGATCCAGAAGCGCAGCTCTTTCCTGAGGATCCCTTTTCGTCCCATAGTCGTTTGCTGCGTTATCCCACTGTAAATCGTCCAGATCATAATGGGGTATTCCGTACTGTTTGGAGAGCTTGTCCGCAAGAAAGGTTTTTCCGCTTCCAGGCCCTCCAATGATATGTATTTTCATGATTTTGCGCCCCCACGAATTTGGACTTACAGCAACCGCAGATACAGCCGGACCGGTCCAGCCTGTACATCCCATAACCCAGATTCACCGTGTCCACATACTGAAAACACCTCTGCAGATGCGGTAAAAGGCTATTGCACTTTCATTGCAGGTCTGCGTTTCTTGGTACTCATGAGTACATTCCACCCCTAAGAGAAGAGCTGAGTTGGCACCAGCGTAAAGTCTTCCGATGACTTTTGGATACCTGAGATTTTACAAACAATACGTTGCTGTCTTTTATCGAAAAATAGTATAATTCGTAAAGAAGCCGCACATGATAAACGAACACCGTAGCCTTGGAACACAAAGATCTATTGTTGATATATATTATAATGTTAAGCAGCATAAATTACAAGAAAATGTCGAACTGTGCAATTTTCCCCAAAATCTGCGCTAAAAAAACATAAGAAAACCCTCTGAAATCAACTGATTTCAGAGGGTTTTGGTCCGAGTGGCGCGACTCGAACGCGCGGCTTCCACATCCCAAATGTGGCGCCCTACCAACTGGGCTACACCCGGAAATTCAAATGCCTGGATATTATACATCATTTATTGATCTAACGCAAGTCATTTATCCCGCCTGTCACGGCTTCGTTCATTTCTTCCCTGAAAAAATATGGTATGATTGTGACCAAAGCGGAAAAACGGCGATACTATTGGTGAGTGCACTCAGAAACAGAAAGGAGCCGGAAAGATGGATGACGCTTCCATAATTGAGCTATACTGGCAGCGCAGCGAACAGGCCATTTCGGAGACCGCGGCCAAGCACGGGAAATACTGCCGCATTATCGCCTACAATGTACTCTCCAATGCGGAGGATGCGGAAGAGTGCGTAAACGATACATACATGGCGGTATGGAACAGCATCCCGCCCAAACGCCCACTGGAGCTCTCCCCTTTTCTTGCCGCCATATGCCGCCGCATCGCCATTTCCAAGCTGCGGAAAAAATGCCGGGATAAACGGGGTGGCGGTCAGGCCGAGACCGCTTTTGAGGAGCTGGCGGAATGTATGGCCTCACCCCACAACGTGGAGCGGGAGATCGAACAGAAAGAGCTGAATCTGGCGCTCAACTGGTTTCTCTCCCAGCTTGGCCGGGAGGAGCGGGACATATTTGTCAGCCGGTACTTCTTTGCGGCCTCCGTGGCAGAGATCGCAGAAAAGTTCAGCTTCAGCCAGAGCAAGGTAAAGACCACACTCTACCGCACCCGGAAGAAGCTGAGAGACTACCTGATCAAGGAGGGATTATGTTGAACAAGGACAAGCTGGTCGACGCTTTCAATGAGATCGACCCGGAGTATATCAACTCAGCCCGGGACCGCATGGGATACGGCGGCCGGGAAAAGCCGAAAAAGACGCTGCATGTGTTCCGCACCGTGCTGATCGCGGCAGTGATCACCGCGCTGATGGTGGGGACGGCCTATGCGGCAGATCTGTTCGGTCTGAAAAGCCGCTCTATACCGGCGGAGGCCTCTCCTGTTTTAGAGGCACTCACTCCTTCGGGGAGGAAAACGATTCAACGAAGCTATCTGTCCCTCAACGGTATCGCCGGTTCAAACGAATATCACGCCACAGCGGAATGGGAGAATTTTCGTCGTGCATACGAAGAACAAAAAGAGCAGGAATGTGCCGCAAACGGCCAGTCTCCGGGCTCCTGGTTTGACTGGGACTTCCGTTTTGCGGAAAGCGAAAGCGACAAGGAGGTCTGCTTCATCTATCACGTTGGTGACGAAACCATGTTCCAAAAGCTCCTTGAGATTGCCGGAAAATATCAGCTGACACTTTTGACAAACCGGAACGATGCTGTCTCCCTTGCCTCTCTCCGTAAGCTGTCCGGTGTTGGAATGTACTCTCTATCCGGGGATTTCTCCAGCGCCTATGTTTTCGAAGACGGTTCCTTCAAGGCGGAAGGTATGCTGACGGTGGCGCAAAGCACCTATCTTTACGAGCTTCACCGCATTGAGTCCGGCGCGCTGTACCCCTATTCCAGCGCCATTTTGGATGATATGCTCTGTGAGGAGTGGCAATACACCGCCGCTGACGGCAGCATTGTGGACATGGCGCTTTTTGACACCACAGAATTTGACCAGTGCAGCACAGACAGCGGCGAATATCCCATCTCCAGCTACCGTCTGCTCATCATGTACGATGATGGGACCTCCTTTGTCACTGTATATTCGAGCTGGAATCGCTACGAACCGGGGACGGAAGAGGAGGCCAGGCTCTATGGCTATGCGTCTATGGAAGAGGCAGCGCAGAAAAATCCTGATCCTTACACCATTGCAGAAGCCATCGCTGACAGCTTTGACTATGCCGCACTGTTGGAAAACGAGCCCTCGGTCAGTACGGTTCTGGCCCTTGACCGCCGGGCGGAGAGTAACCCGGAGGCAGCAGAGAACCTGGCGCGGATACTGGATTCTGCTGAGTACAAGGCAAATCTTGAGTATCAGGAAGCCTACAAGAATCTGCGGAGCTCCTTCGATAGCTCAACAATAAATTTTGAGGGCATCAGTTTCCTTGACGAAGCCATACTCTTCAATTACAGAGACCAGGTCAGTTTTGCCGGCGAGGCCAGAGCCGCCATGCAGGCCGCGGCGGACAAGTATAGTCTGACCATGCCAGACACTTATCAGGATGTTTGCATCTGCGACGATGAAGCACTGGCCGCACTTGGACAAGGCCGGCTAATTGATTCCAGCAGCAGGAACTATCTCCTCATCTCCTATGATACCGGAGCCTTTTCCCTGTACAAAACCGAAAGCCTCTCTTACTCTATGCACTACATCCCCAAAGGCAGCTTCTTCGGCGGTCTGTGTATCTGGAACTTCCCCGGCGCGGAGGACTATACTAAGGTCTGGCCCTATGAGACATTGAGCGGAGCCACCGTGTGCTGCGCCGCTTACGGCGACTATGACTATGGCGTTGTGGTGTACGAGACGGAAAACGCCTATGTTTTTCTCACGGGCGTATCCGGTGTCACTGCCCTGGAAGGCACGGCTGACGAGGTGGACTTTACCCAGTTTAAGTAATGCAGACATCATAAAACGATCAGCGCAGCAAAGGATCCCGCAGGCAGGGCATTATGCCTCTGCATACGGGATCCTCAGAATGACAGGCTTTCAGACTTCGCCGTTCAGGTACTCAATGGCATAGCAGCTGGATAAGGCCACGGAGACCTTCAGGCAGTCCTTATCAATGTCAAAGCAGGAGTTGTGATGGGCCGGCCTGGTATTGGGCTTTTCCGGGTTGCCGGAGCCCACATAGGCGTAGGCGCCGGGGGCGCGGAGAATATATTCCGCAAAGTCGTCACCGCCCAGCTCAGGTCTGCGCTGGCGGATAAGCTTCTCCTCGCCGAGAAGAGAAGCTGTGATCTTCTGTGCCTCGGCTGTGGCCGCCGGGTCATTGATCAGGGGTGAAGTAAAGTCTTTCCACTCTACCTCCGCCGTGCCGCCGTAGACCTCCGCGATGCTCTTTGCCAGAGCCTCCAGCCGGGCTTTGGTCTGTTTTCGGATCTCCGGGGTAAAGACCCGGATGGTGCCCTCCAGCTCCGCCTCCTGGGCCACCACATAGTCATGGTCCGCCAGCACCTTCCTTGTTTTTGAAAATTTTTGTGACGTCACTTATCTCGATCATATTTTATCTCCAACAAAAAAACCGTCCTTACAAACGTAAGGACGGGATATAAAATCTCGTGGTACCACCTTGCTTCACGGCACAGTTGCCCATGCCGCCTTTAAGCGTACAATCATACGCATCACCTGTAACGGGGTTTTCCGTCGAACTCTTACCCTGCGGCTCGAGCCCGCTGCTCCGAGACCATGTTCACCCGCCTTCTTCCTATCCCTTTTCAGCTGCCGGGATTCTCTGCAAAGGCCCCCAACGGGCTACTCTTCTCTTCTTCGCTTTTGTTAAGCAGTATTTAATTCCAACCAATCCGACAGGTAAACGGGCTTTTCTCCTATCGGGTTCGTGGGTAAATATAACACATTAAATAACCAATGTCAAGCGCTTTTCTTCGTTAAAGTTTTATCCGATGATAATGATGCTTCCGTCGTCCGTCGGCTCCGGTGACGGCTCCGAAGGCGTAGCCGGCGTGGAGGGTTCCGGGGCAGAAACGCTCTCCGCCGGTGGGGTCAGCCAGGGGTTGTTGGGGTCCGGGTCCGTGGGGTCCCAGCCCCGGCAGGCTTCATTGTCGGAGATCAAAGGCGCGCTGGGCTTGCCCAGAGGGCCCGGATCGTCGTCGTTATAAAACTGTACGGCGCTTATGGAAGAATAATTGTCATAGATCCATTTGGCGTCCTTCACCTGGAGTCGGATGCAGCCCATGGAGCTGGAGGTGCCCAGCTTGTCAAACTCCCAGTATTCCAGGGAGGAGGGGTCGCCGTAGATCGTGTAGGGCACGGAGTGAAACAGGATGTTCCCGGTGATCTGGGTGGTGTACTGCCCGTATACATCCCCGAAGAGATAATGCCAGCGGTGCTGTTCACCCAGGCCGTAAACCCCGCTGGTGGGCGTTGCCGGGCCGGTGGAGCAAACCATGGCCTTATAGGGAATGGAATAATAGCCCTCATCATCCAGCGTATAGACGGTGACGGTGTTGGCCTGAACATTCACCGTTATGTAGTACGAGCCCTTTTCCGGCGTCACGGTGGGTTCCGGTGTAGGCGAGGGGGTGGGGGCAGGCGTCACTGTCGGTGTGGGCGTTGGATTTGGCGTGGGCTGAGACGTATCCGCCGCCGGGGCCGGCGTCGGCGCAGGTTCCGGGCTGCCTGTGATTGCAGGCGTTCCGGCAGGATTTGGGGTCTCCGCCGCCGGAGGAGTATAGTTATAAGACAGGGCTGCCGCGTAGATCAGCAGGCAGATCAGCAGGATCAGCAGAAATTTCTTCATCTGGTTTCTCCAAAATGTCGCAAAACATCGAAAATTGTGTTTTTCTATGATATACTATTTTCATCAAAAAAACAACTCTCTGTATGTGGAGGAAAACAGATGAAAATATTGCTTACCGGCTTTGACCCCTTCGGCGGGGAGAGCGTCAACCCGGCGTGGGAGGCCGTGAAATTGGTGAAGGCCCCGGCCGGGGCGGAGCTGGTCCGGCTTGAAGTACCCACGGTTTTCACGCTCTCGATCCAGACCGTGATGGAGAGCGTGCGCCTGCACCGGCCTGACGCTGTGGTCTGCGTGGGGCAGGCGGCGGGGCGGGGCGAGATCACGCCGGAGCGCGTGGCCATCAACATCGCGGACGCGTCCATCCCCGATAACGAGGGCAATCAGCCCTGCGACGAGCCCATAGTCCCGGGCGGAGAGACCGCCTGTTTTTCCACTCTGCCGGTAAAGGCCATGGTGGAGGCCATCAGGGCGGCGGGTCTCCCCGCTTCTCTCTCCAACACCGCCGGGACCTTTGTCTGCAACCAGCTGATGTACGGGCTGCTGTATCACATCAGCCGGGAATTTCCCGGTATGCGCGGCGGCTTTATCCATGTCCCCTGCATCCCGGAGCAGGCGGCGCGGGCAGAAAAGCCTGTCCCTTCCCTGCCCCTCCCGGAGATCGTCCGGGGGCTTGAGGCGGCGCTGTCGGTGCTTGCAGAATTGCGCTGATGTGAGAATGCCCCGGTCAATGGGCGGTGTTCAAAAGGCTGCTTTGTATGGTATCCCGCTATGTTGCAGCAGGGAGCCGAACAGGCATGCAATGGGGAAGTTGAGGCAGAACGCTTTTGCCTTAAATATCCATTTTTTGAGCCGAAACAGAGCCGCGTTTCTATACGGGAAAAGCCCATATGTACGCTCAGCGAAACAAAAGGCGTGACCGCGCAAGTCACGCCTTTTGCCTATTTTTACTGTTTAATGAACACCACACAAACAAAGGGCATGCAAGATAGGGAGGCGGTAGGTTTTGAGCGGGCCTTTTCCGCCCATGCTTCACGAAAAATTGCGGAAATACACGCAAGTATTCCCGCAATTTTTCATTTTACCTGAGCGGAAAAATCCTCGCTCAAAACTGCTATGCACCTGAAAAAGAGAGATTTTTCTGTCAGGCGAGGCGAAAAGCACAGAAATACTGGATATGTATTTCGAGCATTTTCAACGAAGCATGACGGGAAAAAATCCTTTTTCAGGCTGCCGGATCCCTACCTTGCATGCCCTAAGCGCGGGGTTTTTCTCATTTTCCGTAGCCGCTGAGAAACTGCTTTGTGCGCTGCTCCAGCGGATTTTTCAGCACCTGCTCCGGCGGGCCCTGCTCGGCGATCACGCCGCCGTCGATGAACAGCACCCGGTCGGACACCGCGGCGGCAAACTCCATCTCGTGGGTCACCACCACCATGGTCATATTCTCCTCCGCCAGCGCCCGGATCACATTCAGCACCTCGCCGGTGAGCTCCGGGTCCAGGGCGGAAGTGGGTTCGTCGAAAAACAGCACTTCCGGGGTCAGGGCCAGGGCGCGGGCAATGGCCACCCGCTGCTGCTGGCCGCCGGAGAGCTGATGGGGGTAATAATTCAGCTTGTCTCCCAGACCCACCCGGCGCAGAAGCTCCTCGCTCTTTGCCTCGATCTCCGCGTTCAGCACCTTTTTGTTCCGCTTATATTCCTTGCTGCCCTTCGCCTGGAGCTTGGGCGCCAGGGAGACGTTCTCCAGCGCGGTATACTGGGGGAACAGGTTGAAATTCTGAAACACCAGGCCGAAATGGAGCCTGTTGCGCCGGATCTCCGCCTCGCTGAGAGTTTTGCCGTCAGTGGAGTCAAAAATGGGCTGTCCGTTTACCGAGATCAGCCCGGAGCTGGGCATTTCCAAAAAGTTCAGGCAGCGGAGCAGGGTGGTCTTGCCGCCGCCGGAGGGGCCGATCACGGACATGGTCTCTCCCCTGTCCATGGAGAAGCTGATCCCTTTGAGGACCTGCAGCTCGTCAAAGCTTTTGTATAAATCTTTTACTTCCAGCAGTGCCATGTCCTCACCTCACACCTTGAAATAGTCCAGCTTCTTCTCCACCCAGCCCAGAAGCAGGGTGAGCAGGCCGCTGAAGGCCAGATAATACAGGCCGGTGAAAAACAGCGGCCAGATAATGCCGGAGGACTTGATAAAGCTCTGGCCGTTCCACATGATCTCATACACGGCGATGACGCGCACAAGGGAGGTGTCCTTGACCAGGGTGATGACCTCGTTTCCCATGGGCGGAACGATGCGCTTGATGACCTGCATCAGGGTGACCTTGAAAAAGATCTGCGTATTGGTCAGGCCCAGGACCTGCCCGGCCTCCTTTTGCCCCTTGGGTATGCCTTCGATCCCGCCACGGTATATCTCGGAAAAGTAACAGGAATAATTAAAGATAAAGGCCACCATGGCCGCGGCAAAGCGGCCGGAGCTGCTGCCGCCCCACCAGTTATTGCCCAGAAGCAGGCCGGGACCGTAATAGATGATGAGCAGCTGGAGCATCAGCGGCGTTCCGCGGATGACCCAGACCACCAGCTTTACCAGATATTGCAGGGGCTTAAAGCGGCTCATGGAGCCGAAGGCGATAATGAGACCCAGCGGTATGGCGCCCAGCAGCGTCAGGGCGAAGATCTCCAGGGATTTCAGGAATCCAAGGCTCAGGGAGGACAAAACAGTCTGGAACATGGCAAACCTCTCTATGTATTCTCAGGTTCTCAGGGACTTAAAGCAGAGGAGCGTTTCCACCCCTCTGCTTTGGTAGCGCATTAGTATAATAAACTATTCCGGCTTATTTTGCAATAATGGATTCCTGCACGCCATACTTTTCCGCGATCTCCATTACGGTGCCGTCGGCATAGGCCTTGGCATAGAAGTCGTTGAACTTTTCGGCAAGGCCGCTGCCCTTCTTGAAGCCCACGCCGTATTCCTCGGTGGTGAGCTTAACGGTGTAGGTCAGCTCCGGGTAGCTGGTGCCCTCGCCGATCATGGCGCCGGCCATCAGCAGGTCGATGATGCAGGCGTCGGAGGTACCGGCGGCCACTTCCATAAGGGCGTCGGCCTGGGTGAGAACGGCGGTATACTCGTTGCCCAAATCAACTACGGCATCCTCGCCGGCGGAGCCTGCCTCAACGGCAAACTTCAGTCCCGCAAGGCTGGCCTCGTCCTGGTACTGGTCAGCAACGGAAGCATTTACCACAACCACCTGGGCGTTGTTGCAGTAGGGCGTGCCGCACTCCATGGAGTTGAGGACTTCATCGGTAAGGGTCATGCCGTTCCACACCGCGTCGATGTTGCCTGCGTCCAGCTCAAGGATCTTGTTGTCCCAGTCGATCTCAAGAAACTCCACGTCCTGGCCCAGATACTCGGCAAAGGCTCTGGCCATGTCGGCATCAAAGCCGATCCATTCGCCGCTGTCGTCCATATAGTCCATGGGGGCAAAATCGGTTATGCCCACAACAAAGGTGTCCTTTTTTCCGCAGGCGCAGAGCGCCAGAACCATGGTCAGCACCAGCAGAAGGCAAAATATTTTTTTCATCATGTTTTTCATTCATCTTTCCTCCGAAGCAGATATTTTTTAGCCGCGTTAGCATAATAACACATTAGCGAAATAAAGCAATAGGTAAGTGGCTTTTTTTATTGTGCAAAATTTGCACAGCAAATTGACAGACAGTTCATGATTGCCTATTTAATTCCTACTAAATTTATGGTAGATTAAGCACATAGGAATTGAGGTTAAAAGAAAGGAGGCGTTTATTTGAACGTGACAAGCAAGGGCCGCTATGCCCTGAGAGTGATGATCGATCTTGCTCAGCACCCGGAGGACGGATTTATTTCCCTCAAGACCATCGCCGACCGGCAGGGCATCTCCATGAAATACCTGGAGATGATCGTGGGGAACCTGAAGAAGGCCCGGCTTGTAGACAGCACCCGGGGAAAGGACGGGGGCTACAAGCTCAACCGCAGCCCCGGCGACTACTCCGTGGGCGACATTCTCCGCTGCATTGAGGACAATCTGGCCCCTGTGGCCTGCATCAAGGCCGGCAGCATCAACTGCGAAAACGCGGCGGGCTGCATGACCGTTCCCATGTGGAAGGAGCTGGACGATATCACCAACGCCTATCTTGACACCGTAAGTCTTGAAGACCTGCTGACCGGCGCCAAATGGCGCGGTCAGGAGAACAGCAATTAACAGAGAAAGGATTTTATGCACAATGTTTGTATACGCCGATAACGCAGCCACTACCAGCGTCAGCAAGACCGCGCTGGACGCCATGCTGCCCTATCTTACCGAGAACTACGGCAACCCCTCCAGCCTTTACGCCTTTGCCCAGAAGGCCACCGAGGCGGTAGCCCAGGCCCGCGCCACTGTGGCCGCCTGCCTGAACGCCGAGCCGAGAGAGATTTACTTCACCTCCGGTGGCAGCGAGGCCGACAACCAGGCCATCATCTCCGCCGCCAAGGCGGGGGCGCGCAAGGGCAAAAAGCACCTGATTTCCACCAAATTTGAGCACCACGCGGTGCTGCACACCCTGAAGAAGCTGGAAAAAGAGGGCTATGAGGTCACGCTGCTGGATGTGCACGAGGACGGCGTGGTCCGTCTTGAGGATGTGGCCGCCGCTATCCGCGAGGACACCGCTCTTGTAACCATCATGTTTGCCAACAACGAGATCGGCACCGTTCAGCCCATCAAAGAGATCGGCGCTCTCTGCCGGGAAAAGGGCATCCCCTTCCACACCGACGCGGTACAGGCCGCAGGCCACATGCCCATCGACGTGAAGGAAATGAATATCGACATGCTCAGCATCTCCGGCCACAAGTTCCACGCGCCCAAGGGCGTGGGCGTGCTGTACGCCAAAAAGAACATGCCCCTCTTCAACCTGATCGAGGGCGGCGCCCAGGAGCGGGGACGCCGGGGCGGCACGGAGAACGTGGCCGGCATCGTGGCGCTGGCTGCGGCGCTGAAGGAGTCCGTTGACAACATGGAAGCCAACACCGCAAAGATCATCCCCATGCGCGACAAGCTCTTTGCCGAGTTGAGCAAGATCCCCCACAGCAAAATTAACGGCAGCCTGGAGCACCACGTCCCCGGCACGGTGAACATGTGCTTTGAGGGCATCGAGGGCGAGTCCCTGCTGCTCATGCTGGACATGAATGGCATCTGCGCCTCTTCCGGCAGCGCCTGTACCTCCGGCTCCCTGGACCCCAGCCATGTGCTGCTCAGCCTGGGCCTGCCCCATGAGGTGGCCCACGGCTCCCTGCGTCTCTCCATCGGCGAGTACAACACCATGGAGGAGATCGACCACCTCATCGAAGTGGTTCCCCGGGTGGTCCAGTATCTCCGCAACATGTCTCCCGTCTGGGACGAGCTGGAAAAGGGCCAGCGTCCCCATCTCATATAAACAAATCTTTTCGATATCAGGAGGAAATTTATTATGGCACTTTACAGTGATAAGGTCATGGACCATTTTCAGAACCCCCGCAACGTGGGCAAGCTGGACGACGCCGACGGCATCGGCGAGGTGGGCAACGCCAAGTGCGGTGACATCATGCGCATGTATATCAAGGTGAAGGACGGCATCATCACCGACTGCAAGTTCAACACCTTCGGCTGCGGCAGCGCCATCGCCACCAGCTCCATGGCCACCGAGCTCATCAAGGGCAAGCCCATC
>JALFOM010000135.1 GCA_022782265.1 Clostridiales bacterium
CTCCGCAGGGCCGCGCAGCGTGACCGTAACGCTCTCCGTTATGATGTCTGCCGCATACCCCTCTGCCACATTGGTGCAGCGGATATTCTTTACCGTAAAGTTTCTGGTCTCCAGACCCACGATCTCTACCGTAACGGTGGCTTCGCTGACACCGGTCAGATTCCGTATCTCATCATTGAGCGGAATGGTAAAGGTGTCGGTAAAGGAGCGGCCAAAGTCGGTCAGGTCTATGGTGGCAATGGTGATCTTGTTCAGGCCGTCAAGGATAGCGGAATCGCCCGCCAGAGTGATGGACTCCGGCTCGATGGTGACCTTGGTATTTTTTGAAGTGGCTCCCGCGCCCTCGATCAGGTCCACGCTGAGCAGCACTTCCTTTTTGGTCAGCAGCGGCAGCGTAGCCTTCACCACGTCGGCCGAGCAGGTAATGCCGGTGGTGGAGCACTCTTCCCCGTTTTCGTTCATCAGCGTATAGCCGGTCTCCACGGAATAGGTGCTGTCCACATTTTCCTTGCCAAAGGTGACCCAGGCATAGGAGACATTTTTGATATAGGCCTCCGGGCCGTAGATCGTGATGGTGGAAGGCTCAAACACAGGAATTTCTGCCGTATAGCCCTCGGCCAGCTGTCCTTCAAAGCTGCCGCGCACCTGTACGGTCTTGGAGGTCTGGGCGGAAACCATGAAGTTAACCGTCTCCGGGCTTTTCCTTACCGACTGGATGGAACCGGTATCTGTTTTATCCGGATAGGCCAGCGTATATTGCAGTGAAGTGTAGGCCGCCTGGGAGAGCTTGCTCACATCCACCTGAGCCACGATATCATCCGAATCCAGGGAGGCGATCACCCGCCTGGGGCCAACCAGATCCACCGTCACGGAATTGGTGTCCAGGTCCGTGACCACAAGCCCCTTGGACTCCCGCAGAACATCCTCTCCCACCAGCTCCACTCTCACGCCTCTGAAGGTCTGCTTGTACTCGTCGGAGTCAACGCTGGTAATGTATACCCAAATCGCAAGAGAAGCCAGGAGGGAAATGACCATCCAGAAGACTCTATTGTTATACAGATTTCTCATCCGGCTTGTCTTTTTCATTCTTCTTCACCTTGAGGTATTTCTTGATGTTGTTGATGAGGCCGGTGTTATTCTCCCCGTCCTCATCCTGGATCAGCTCGCTGCGAAGGAGCTTTTCAAAGGTGGTGGCGGTGAGATGGCGCTTGAGCATTCCCTCGATCGCCACGGAGATAGAGCCTGTCTCCTCAGAGACGATGACCACCACGGCGTCGGACTGTTCGCTCAGGCCGATACCCGCCCGGTGCCTCATGCCCAGATCCTTGCTGAGATTGGTGCTTTTGGTAAGAGGCAGGACGCAGCCGGCAGCGGCAAGCCTGCTGCCTCTTACGATCAGTGCGCCGTCATGAAGTGGCGCTTTGTTGAAGAAAACGTTCTTGATCAGCTCCGCCGTCACATCGGCATTGATGATGGTGCCGGTGCTCATGATATCGTTGAGCTTGACTTTCCGCTCAAAGATGATGAGCGCTCCCGTTTTGGAGGCAGACATCTCCGTGCAGGCCAGCACCGTCTGGGCAATGGCCGACTCCATCACCGACTCGGACACCGGCTTTCCCGATGAGAAGCTGCTGCCCATACGCTCCAGAATGCGGCGAAGCTCCGGCTGGAACAGGATGAGCAGGGCGATAAGTCCCAGTTCTACCGCCTTGCGCAGCAGAGAGTTGATCATCGTCAGCTTAAAAATATCTGACAGGCCCAGCACGACAAGGAGCACGATAAGGCCCTTGGCCAGATTATATGAATTTGTCTTTCTGACAAAACCAATAGCCTTGTAGATCAGAAACGCCACAATGAGTATATCCACAATATCGGCAATACCCATGGTGGTGAGATAGTTCCACGCCTTGGCAGCCACTGTGCTGATTGCTTCCATCTGCTTTTTCCCCGTTCGGTTTTTTACTCGCTTTGGTCCTTTGATAATAATATCAGTTTATTATAAATCATCAGAGGAAAAAAGGCAAACAGTTTTCAGCAAAACATTATTAACTTTCCTTAAAGATTATCTCCCGCAGGATCCGGCAGGCGCTGAGAACCTGTTCTTCGGTGACAAAAGGAGAAAAGCTGAAGCGGATGGTGCCCGTCTCCAGGGTTCCCGCACTCCGGTGGGCTGTGGGTGCGCAGTGCAGCCCGCTTCGGACACAGACGCCCCTCTTCGACAGCTCTTCCGCGATATCCTCGCAGCTCCGGCCATTGACTCTCAGGGATAAAACGCCGCTTTGTACCGATCCATCTGCCGCGAAAAGCTCTGTTTTTTCGTTTTTCAGCTCCTTCAGCATCAGCTCAAGCAGCCGGCGCTCATGCTCTCTGATGTTTTCCGGCCCCTTTTCCCGGACGAAATTGATCCCGGCCAGAAGACCTGCTATTCCCGTGGTGTTGTGGGTACCTGCCTCCAGCCGGTCAGGCAGAACCTCCGGCATGTGCTGGGGGATGCTGTCAGAGCCGGAGCCGCCCTGCATCAGCGGCAGGCCCGCCTCTCCGCAGAGCAGAATACCCGTGCCCTGGGGACCCAGCAAAGCCTTATGTCCGGGCATTGCGGCAAAAGCCGCGCCCAGGCGCTGAAAATCCAGCTCCAGTATCCCGGCCGACTGGGAGGCGTCCACAATCAGCGGCACCTTGTGCTTCCTGCACAATTCCCCGATCTCCTCAATGGGCAGAATGTAGCCGAACACGTTGGACACATGGGTGCATACCACCAGCTCTGCCCGGGGAATCTCCCGTTGAAATTCTTTCAGTGTATCTTCCCTGTCAAAAAGTTTTCTCCCCGCCACAGTTATATTTGCACCCAGGTCGGCCAGAGGCCTTGTCACCGAGTTGTGCTCAAAGCCGGAGATCAGCACTCTTGTACCCCGGCGGACCCTGGAGCGGATGGCGATATTCAGGGCATGGGTGGCGTTCATGGTGAAAACCACCTGCTCTGCCTCCGGCACATGAAACAGCTCCGCCGCCGCGCATCTGCACTGAAACAGGGTCTCCGCCGCCCGCATGGCCGGGGGATGGGCTCCCCTGCCGGGACTTGCCATACTCTGCATGGCCCGGCATACCGCCCTTTCCACCGAAACCGGCTTTGGCAGGGTCGTAGCCGCATTGTCCAGATAGATCATCTTCTAACCTCCGTATATCCCTCTCCTTCGCTGCGACTGTACAGCTTTCCGTTGAGAAGATTGTTTTTCTTCAGCAGCTCCACCGCCTCCTCAAATTTTCTGTACAGGCTCAGGGCATAGCCGCAGCCCGCTCCGCTGAGCTCCTGCGGCGCTTTTACCACACTTGCTGTTATGCCGGCGCTTTCAAGAAGCCTTGCGCTGCTTTGCGCTTTGGTCAAAGACCGGCACATGATCAGATACTGCGTCATAGATAAAAACTCCTTTTCCCGTCGTAAACAGCCATAACAAATGAAAGCATCCGCGGAGAAAGGCTCCCGGCGGATGCTTTGAAGTTTTCCCCGCGTGATTCACTCCATCATATGCCGCCGGGAAAAACGATGTGTTCACTTTTCATCGATCAGGACTACCGCGTGGGCGGCGATGCCAAGCCCCTCTCCGGTAAAGCCCAGGCCCTCCTCTGTGGTCGCCTTCACGCTGACCCGGTCCACTGAGACTTCCAGAGCAGCCGCGATGTTCTCGCGCATCTGCAGGATATGGGGCGCAAGTTTCGGCCGCTGGGCCAGCACGGTGCAGTCCACGTTGCCTATGGTAAAGCCCTGCGCAGAAAGGATGCGGCGCACCTGCCGGAGCAGCTCCATGCTGTCCGCTCCCCGGTACTGCTCGTCCGTGTCGGGAAAATGCTTGCCGATATCCCCAAGGGCGGCCGCGCCCAACAGCGCGTCCATCAGCGCGTGGAGCAGCACATCGGCGTCGGAATGGCCCAGCAGGCCCTTTTCCCAGGGGATGAAAACACCGCCCAGGATCAGCTTCCGCCCTTCCACAAGGCGGTGAACGTCATACCCATGCCCGATCCGCAAGGTATTCCCCCCTGTCTTTCAGGATTGCCGCCGCAAAGAGCATGTCCCTGGGCGTGGTGAGCTTGATGTTGTCCTCTTCGCCGGGGACAATGCGGGCCTTTACGCCCATCAGCTCCACAGCGGAGCAGTCGTCCGTCAGCGGAAGCTTTTTCTCTGCGGCAAAGGTCAGCGCGCCCTTGATCAGATCGGCGTCAAAGACCTGGGGGGTCTGCACTCTCAGCACAAGCTCCCGGTCAAGGCTGCCGGTGACGGTCTCCCCGTCCTCCGCCAGTTTCAGGGTGTCCACGCTTTTTATGGCCGGAACCGCCGCTTTGTACTTTGCCGCGGCGAAGACTGTGTTTTCGATCAGCTCCACGCTGACCAGGGGGCGGGCGCCGTCGTGGATGGCGATGAGCTTTGCCTTTTTCTTCACCTCGGAAACGCCGGCAAGGGCAGACTCCATGCGGGTGGCGCCCCCGCAGATCACTTTGCTGGCCTTTTCAATGCGGTACTTTTTGCAGAGCTCGGCCACCTCCTCAAGCTTCTCCATGCGGGTAACGACAACGATCTCGTCCACAAGTTCGCAGTCCTGAAAAACCAGAAGCGTTCTTGCCAGGACGGGCATGATGCCCAGGTTATGCAGCAGCTTGTCGCTCCCCATGCGCTGGGAGCTGCCCGCCGCAACAATGACGGCGGAGCAATGGGGCGTCTCTTCTTTTTTCCTGCAGCAAGGGATGATCATGTTTACACCTCTCATTATACCTTATACGGTAATGGCTCGAATTATCCTTTAAGCTGTCTCTTCCGGTAAAAATTCATCATGCCGTCCTGCATATCATCCAGATGGGAGAGCATTTTGCCGGCGCCGTAGGCCGCGCAGGAGATGGGATCGTCCACCACCATGGTCCGGATGCCGGTGCTGCGTTCGATCAGCCGGTCGATACCGTAGATCAGGCTGCCGCCGCCGGACATGATGATTCCGTTGCTGTCCAGGTCGCCAACCAGCTGGGGCGGGGTACGCTCCAGCACGGTATGGATGGACTCAAGAATACGGTTCATGGGCTCCACAAACGCCTCGATCAGCTCGTTTGCGCTGATGGTGACGGTTTTGGGCAGGCCGTTTGTCAGGCTGCGGCCCTTGATCTCCTCCATGCCCACATCCGGGCGCTGGATCACACAGCCGATGCTTCGCTTTAGCTCCTCGGCGGTGCCGAGGCCGATCAGCATGTTGTGCTTATGGCGGATATACTTGACGATGGCCTCGTCAAAGCTTGCGCCGGCCACCTTGATGGACTCACATTCCACCACGCCGCCCACGGAGATAATGGCGATTTCGGTGGTGCCGCCGCCGATATCAATGACCATGTGCCCGTCGGCTTTGGCGATGTCCACGCCGGCGCCCATGGCGGTGGCCACTGCGGTCTCCAGCAGGTAAACCCGGCGTGCGCCGGCCTCGATGGCAGCATCAATGACCGCACGCTCTTCCACGCCGGTGATGCTGCTGGGCACACAGACCAAAGCGCAGGGCTTGAAGAAGCTGAATGAGGTGATGCGGCTGATCAGCTCACGGAGCATCTGGGCAGTCATCTCATAGTCGGAGATCACGCCCGCGTTGATGGGGTGAATGGCGACGATGTTGGCCGGGGTTCTGCCCAGCATTTTCTGGGCGTCCTGCCCTACCTTGAGGATCTTTCCGGTGAACTTGTCCACAGCCACCACTGTGGGCTCCCGCAGTACCACGCCCTTTCCCTGTTCAAAGACCAGCGTGGAGGATGTACCCATATCAACGGCTATATCTCTTTCAAAAATAGGCATTTGCTTCACCTCATGTATGTTAATGATTTATTGTAATGCGTACTGAACAAAGCGCAAAGCGGTTTATTCAGCGCTTAATATTATATCGCTAATTTCGCTTTCTGGCAACAGTAACCGCTCTGACTTCCCCTGCCCCGGCGGAGAGCAGGATTCTGCCGCACTCCGACAGGGTCGCGCCGGTGGTGACGATGTCGTCCACAAGCAGGATGCTTTTGCCCTTTATTTTCTCAGGCTTCAGGGCCGTATATACGCCGGAGACATTGGCCCGGCGCTTCTCCGCGCCGCCGGTGCCGGACTGAGCCGGATTGTTCCTGGTCTTTTTCAGCAGGCGGCAGCATGGGATGCCCGTTCTTTCCGACAATTCACCGGCCAGGAGCTTCGCCTGGTCATAGCCCCGTTTCCGGAGCCTTTTTCGGCTCAGCGGCACCCAGGTAATAATATCGCAGGAAATCTGGTTTTCGTCAATACATTTTGCCATAAATCCGGCATAAACGGCCGAGTAATGGGAAAGGCCGCCGAATTTGTACCGGAGCAGAGACTCCCGCACATCCCCTTCGTAGTACAGCGGGGACACACACTGGCTGATGAAGGGAAACTTCTGCGCCTGAGCGGCCCCGGCAGTCAGCGGCAGCTTTTCCGCACAGCTTTTACAGACCGTATCGCCGCCGGTCAGCTTATGGCAGAAGGTGCATTTTGTGGGATAAAGAAGCTCCAGAACCCGGTCGAAAAACTTCATTGCTCCACCCCGCAGAGCTTGCGCAGTCGGACCCGGAGGGCGCTGTACCGCTTGGACTGGCGGAAATTGTCGATCATCTTGTAGGCCGTGGCGTCGTCCCCCACCATGATGAGAAGCTCTTTGGCCCGTGTGACGGCGGTATACAGCACATCTCTGGTCAGCAGCATCTGGGAGCCGGGGCTGAGAGACAAAATGACCGCCCGGTATTCACTGCCCTGGGATTTATGTACTGTCATGGCCCAGGCGTGCTCCAGCTCGATCAGGGAGTCAAAGCCGTAGCTGGCAATCCGGCCGTCAAAATTCACGGAAAGGCTCTCGCTGTCCATGTCGATAGAAAGAATGGTTCCGATATCGCCGTTATATATGCCGCTTCCGGCCGCTGTCCGGCTCTCGTTCTGCCAGAGGATATCATAGTTATTCTTGATCTGCATCACCCGGTCCCCCTCGCGGAAGACCACGTCGCCAAAGGCTTTTTCCTTCTTGTCCTTTCGGGGCGGATTCAGCACCTGCTGAAGGCGCTTGTTCAGGCTGACGGTGCCCAGCTCCCCTCTCCTTGTGGGAGAGAGCACCTGGATATCCTCCGGCGGGATGCCCATTTTTCCCGGCAGCCGGACAGAGCAAAGCTCCGCGATGGTGTCCACGGTACTGCCGGCCTCCAGCCGTTTCAGACGGAAGAAATCTCCCGCGTTTTCCGAGAGATTGGGGTGTTCGCCCTTGTTGATCATGTGGGCGTTGCGGACGATGCGGCTGCCCTCGTTCTGCCGGAAAATCTCCGTCAGACGGATGGTGGGCACCACCTGGCTGCGGATCACAGCGGAAAACACATTGCCCGGCCCTACGGAGGGGAGCTGGTCGGCGTCGCCCACCATCACCAGTCTGGCATCCGGCGGCAGGGCGGACAGCAGCGCGTCCATCAGCACGATATCCACCATGGAGCACTCGTCCAGAATCACGGCGTCGCAGTCCAGCCGGTCACTCTCATTTTTTCCGAAGACCACCGTTTCCCCGTCGTCGGAAAACTTTGCCTCCAGCAGACGGTGAACCGTGGAGGACTCCTGCCCGGTAAGCTCCGTCATGCGCTTTGCCGCTCGGCCCGTAGGGGCGGTCAGCAGGGTCTTGAGACCCAGGCGGTCAAACATGGCAAGAATCGCCCGGATGGAGGTGGTCTTTCCGGTGCCCGGCCCGCCTGTTATAACGATGATCTGGTTTTCCAGCGCCAGCTTCAGGGTCTTTCTCTGAAGGGGCGCGTATTGGATGCCCAGCTGCTTTTCCAGCGTGGAGATCAGCGCCGGGATATTCACCGTCTCGTCAAATTTCCGTTTGCACATTCTGGCGATATGCTCCGCCGCGTCGCTCTCCGCGTGATAGAGGGAGGGCAGGTAGCAGGCTTTGCAGCCGGCGATCTCCTCATGCATCAGCTGTCCGCTTTCGATCAGAATGTCGATGCACTCATCCGCCGACGGCTCGTCCACACCGATGAGCTGTGCGGTGACGGCGGCCAGCTTTTCCCGGGGAATAAAGCAGTGGCCGTTGCCGGAGTTATGTACAAGCTCAAAAAGCACGGCGGCACAGATGCGGTTTTTGCTGTAGCTGTCCACTCCCATTTCCAGGGCCATGGTGTCCGCCTCGGCAAAGCTGCCGCCGATATGCTCGGTGGCCAGGATATAAGGATTATCCCGCAGCAGCGCAAGGGCGTCATCGCCGTAAAACTTATACATGCGCATGGCCAGAATGGGCCGCAGGCCAAAGGAGCAGACAAACTCCATCAGCCGCCGCACCCCGGCCTGACGGCGGAAGCTTTTGGAGATCTGCTCCGCCTTGGCGGCGCTGATCCCCCGGATTTTTGCCAGCAGCTGAGG
Organism: Clostridiales bacterium; assembly: GCA_022782265.1. Lineage (GTDB taxonomy): Bacteria > Bacillota > Clostridia > Oscillospirales > Oscillospiraceae > Limivicinus. Next base: position 8,411 of record JALFOM010000135.1, read on the forward strand.
GGAATTTTCCATCACTTCCAGGGTCTTTTCCCCAAATTCATTGACAATCAGGGAGGCCGTGGCCGGGCCCACGCCACGGACCGAGCCCCCGGCCAGATAGTCGTATATGGCGTTGGCCGTTGTGGGCAGCAGCCGCTGGGCAAACTCCGCCTTAAACTGCCGCCCGTGGACGGCGTGGTTCATCCAGCTGCCGGTGACAATCATGGACTCCCCCGGTGAGGCGTAGGGAAAGCAGCCCACCACCGTGATCATCGCACCGGCCTGGTCATTGAGGCGCAGTACCGTATAGCCGTTCTCCTCGTTTTTATAGATGACCGATTCAACCGTTCCGGATATCTCTGTCAGTTCGTTTTCCAGATCCATGGGGGCTTCTCTCCATCCTCTATCAGTGTGATACAGCTGTGTTCTCTGGCAAGGGCCCTGGCCACAAAGCGGGTCTCCTCGTCCAGGGCATTGCCCATGATGACGATCCTGCACCGCAGGACGCCGTTGTCGTTCAGCCACAGCAGCCCTCTCACGTTGTGTTCCAGGGCCGGTTCCCGCCCCTGTACCAGAAGCAGGACCATCTGTCGGCTGTTTTTTCCGCATTTCACCGGGCTGAGCATCAGACTGCCCGCAATCCACACCAGCAGCAGGCAGACCGCGGCAGCGGCCATAGCGCAAAGGAGCTTTGCCGTCATAAAAACCACCTCTGCCCACTCTATGCCCGGGTTTTCTTATTTGTTCAGCATCTTTTTGAGAAACTGGCCCGTATAGCTTCTCTCGCAGTTTGCGCAGTCCTCGGGCGTGCCGGCAAACACCAGCTCGCCCCCCTCGTCGCCGCCCTCGGGCCCCAGGTCGATGATGTGATCGGCCACCTTGATGACGTCCAGATTGTGTTCGATGACCACCACGGTATTCCCCGCCTCCACCAGGCGGTCCAGAATATTGATGAGCTTGTGCACATCGGCCACATGCAGGCCCGTTGTGGGCTCGTCCAGCACATATACGGTGGAGCCGGTGCTGCGCTTGGAAAGCTCCGTGGCAAGTTTAACTCTCTGTGCCTCGCCGCCGGAGAGAGTGGTGCTGGATTGGCCCAGCTTCACATAGCCCAGACCCACATCCTTCAGCGTCTCGATCTTCCGGCAGATCTTGGGCAGGTTTTCAAAGAACACGCAGGCCTCGTCAATGGTCATGTCCAGCACGTCGGCAATGCTCTTGCCCTTGTATTTCACCTCAAGGGTCTCCCGGTTGTAGCGCTTGCCGTGGCAAACATCGCAGGGAACAAAGACATCGGGCAAAAAGTGCATCTCGATCTTGATCAGGCCGTCGCCGCAGCAGGCCTCGCAGCGGCCGCCCTTGGTGTTGAAGGAGAAGCGGCCGGAGGTATAGCCTCTGAGCTTTGCGTCCCGGGTGGAGGCGTACAGGTCCCGGATGTCGTTGAATACGCCGGTGTAGGTGGCAGGGTTGGACCTTGGCGTTCTGCCGATGGGGCTCTGATCCAGAGCGATGACCTTGTCCACGTTTTCAAGGCCCTCGATCCCGGCGCATTTTCCCGGGCGCGTTTTTGCCCGGTTCTTTTCCGCCGCCAGGGTTTTATACAAAATCTCGTTAATCAGGGAGGATTTTCCGCTGCCGGACACGCCGGTGACGCAGATCAGCTTTCCCAGCGGAATCTCCACATCGATATTTTTCAGGTTGTTTTCCGCGGCGCCCCGGATCATGAGGCTCTTTCCGCTGCCTTCCCGGCGCCTTTCCGGCACAGGGATAAAGCGTTTCCCGCTGAGATACTGGCCGGTCACGGATTCGGGGCAGGCGCAGATATCCTCGATAGACCCGGCCGCCACCACATTGCCGCCGTTTACCCCGGCGCCCGGGCCGATGTCAATCACATAGTCCGCGGCGCGCATGGTGTCCTCGTCGTGCTCCACCACGATCAGGGTGTTGCCCAGATCCCGGAGATTTTTCAGGGTAGAGAGCAGCTTGTCGTTGTCCCGCTGGTGCAGGCCGATGCTGGGCTCGTCTAAAATGTACAGCACACCCATCAGGCTGGAACCGATCTGGGTGGCCAGGCGGATGCGCTGACTCTCGCCGCCGGAGAGGGTGGCCGCCGCCCGGGACAGGGTCAGATAGCCAAGACCCACGCTCTGCAAAAAGCCCAGCCTTGCCTTGATCTCCTTAATGATCCGTTCGGCGATGAGGGCGTCATTTCCGGTCAGTTCCAGACCGTTGATAAATTCCAGCGCCTTGATTACCGACAGGTCAGTAAACTCCGCAATGCTCAGTCCCCCTACCGTCACCGCCAGAGCCGACTTTTTCAGCCTTCTGCCGCCGCAGTCCGGGCAGGGGATCTCCGCCATGCACTCCTCGATATCCGCGCGCATGGACTGGCTCTGGGTCTCCTTATAGCGTCGGTCAAGGTTGTTGACAATTCCCTCAAACTCCCGCTGGATCACCCCGAAGCCCTCGTTTCTTTCATAATGGAGCTGGAGCTTCTCCCCCCTGGTGCCGTACAGAATGGCGTCGATGGCCTCCTTGGGGATATCCTTGATCGGCTCGGTCAGCTTGAAATGATAGCGGCGGGCCAGAGCCTCAAAATACATTCTGGATATGGAGTCGCCCTTTACATTGCCCCAGCCGGAGGCGCAGATGCCGCCGTCCATAATGCTCAGGTTGGGGTTGGGCATAATGAGCTGCGGGTCCACAAGCAGCTGAACGCCCAGACCCGTACAGGTGGGGCAGGCGCCGTAGGGGTTGTTGAAGGAGAAGAGCCGGGGCGCCAGCTCCTCAATGGAGATGCCGCAGCTCTCGCAGGCGTAATTCTGGGAAAAGGAAATCTGCCTGTCCTCCCCCACCAGATCCACCAGCATCAGGCCGCCGGCCAGAGCCAGGGCGGTCTCCGCGGAGTCGGTAAGCCTGCGGGTGATATCAGGCTTGATGACCAGCCGGTCCACAACGATCTCAATGTTGTGCTTTTTGTTCTTTTCCAGCCTGATCTCCTCGGAAAGCTCATACAGGATCCCGTCTATCCTGGCCCGGACATAGCCGGACTTTTTCGCGTCCTCTAAGATCTTGACATGCTCGCCCTTTCTGGCCCGGACCACGGGCGCCAATATCTGAATCCTGGTCCCCTCGGGCAGGGCCATGATCTGGTCCACGATCTGGTCGATGCTCTGCTGCCTGATCTCCCTGCCGCACTTGGGGCAGTGAGGCACGCCAACACGGGCCCAGAGCAGACGGAGATAGTCATAAATCTCCGTGACGGTGCCCACGGTGGAGCGGGGGTTTTTGGAGGTGGTTTTCTGGTCGATGGAGATGGCCGGGGAAAGGCCGTCGATATAGTCTACATCCGGCTTGTCCATCTGTCCTAAGAACATCCGGGCATAGGAGCTGAGACTCTCCACATAGCGGCGCTGGCCCTCTGCGTATATGGTGTCAAAGGCCAGGCTGGATTTCCCGCTGCCCGAAAGGCCGGTGATTACCACCAGCTTGTCTCTGGGAATCTCCACATCAATGTTTTTCAGGTTGTTTTCTCTTGCGCCTTTAATGAAAATGCTTTCCTGCATGAATCAAACCTCTGTAACGATATTTGCCGTGTCTCCTCTGGTCAGGCCGATCAGGTCAGCCGGTGAAAGCTCCACCTGCTGTCCGATCTTTCCCGCGCTGACCAGCACGGTGTCCAGTGAAAGTATGCTGCTGTGGTAAACGGTTTTATACTGCTTTTTCATCCCTATGGGAGAGCAGCCGCCCCGCACATAGCCGGTGAGGGCGTTGATCTCACTGACATGCACCATGGCGATGGATTTCTCCCCCACGGCCTTTGCGGCCTTCTTCAGGTCCAGCTCTTCGGCCACTGGGATCACAAAAACATAGATCCCTTTGCTGGCGCCCCGGGTGACCAGGGTCTTGAACACGCAGGCCGGGTCCCTGCCCGTCATCCGGGCAACGGTCACGCCGTCCACCGCGTCCTCTCCATGGGGATATTCGTGGGCGGTATATTTGATCTTCTTTTGTCCCAATATGCGCATCACATTGGTCTTCTGCTCTGCCATGATAAAAGCCTCCGCAGTAAAATACAGCGTATTAACAATTTATTATACCCCAAACAATAAACACTTTCAACAACTTTTGCGCCATAAAAAACTGCCGTGATTTTTCTCACGGCAGTCTAAAATAACAGCATTTTATTTCTTGTCAAACCGGTCCAGCAGATTTTCCACGCTGTCCTCCAAAACGGTCATCAGCCGGTCCGGTGTGATCTCCTTGGGCAGCTTCATGCCCAGATCCAGCCACTGGGAGATCAGGCCCACAACACAGTTGGAATAAAACTCCACCACAAACTCAAAGTCGCCTCTGTCGATATTCTGGCCCTCTGACACGATCACCGCAAAGCTCCGGATGCAGCTCTGGATCCGCCGCTTGTAATAGCGGAGCATATATGTACGGCTCTGGGAATTATAGATGTTCAGGGCAAAGGTGCTGTTATCATACAGATACTTGAAGAACAGGAGCACATCTTCCCGCCAGTGGCTGAAGCTCACCTCGCTGGGGAGCACCTTATTAGCGTCCTCTTCAAAGACCCATTCCAGCAGATCGTATACATCATCAAAATGATAATAAAAGGTCTGCCGGTTAACGCTGCAAATGTCTACAAGATCTTTTACCGTAATTCTCTCGATGGGTTTTACTGCCAGCATCTGCTTGAGTGCATTGCCGAGAGCTTCTTTTGTGTTCGAGGCCATTTCAGCACCACCTTGTCGTTACACTTTTTTATAATTGTATCACTGGATCAGAAAATATGCAAAGAGTTTTTCTCGACTTATTTATTGTTTTTGACGGGCCAGGGGGAAAGCCTTCCCTTTGAGACCAGAAAGGCCTGATCCGCCAGCTCCGCCATAGGCGTGTCGGAGAGAGAATCGGAATAAAAGCGCTCTGTATGGGCCCCCGGATATTGCTCCTGAAAGCGGCGGACCTTTTCCCTGTCGTGGCAGTTTTCGCCCTGAATCTTCCCGGTGTGCTTGTCCATGGGCGTGGCAATCAGACCGACGCCCAGCTCCCGGGCGACGGGCCGGAGCAGAAAATAGGGAGAGGCGGAGATAATCACGTCATCCTCTTTTTTCTGATCCAGATACCACTGCCCGATACCGCTGCGGTGCTCGTCCCAGAAGTCCGCCACAGCGGCGTCTACGTCCGGGAGATAACGCAGGAAAGAGAAAAGCTGCTCCTTCAGGCGCTTTGTCTTTATCCGCTTCAGCCCGTAAGCGGCGGCAAAGGCCAGGGTTTTCGGCAGCGTGCGCAGTACCGCAGAGGGGTAGTTTTTCAGGCAAAACAGATAAAAGGAATAGGAGCTGTCCGGCTCATAGATGGTCTGGTCAAAGTCGTAGGTATTCATGGTCTTCAGTCAATGTATCGGATATAGTCAGGCTTGCGGGGCTTCATGGCCGGATTCTCGTCGGGATAGCCCAGAATGCAGTTGCCAACGCCAATAACATCGCCCTCCACGCCCCACTGGGCAAGAAGAGACTTCCCTTCAGCGCTGTCAAAGACCTCTTTTGCCCGGTTGACCCAGCAGGAGCCCAAGCCGATGGCTTTGGCGGCGTTCATCAGGTTGCCCATGACCAGGCTGCCGTCCTGCACAGCATGGGGGCTGTTTGCGTCCGCAAGAACCACCACCACAGTGGGAGCGCCGTAAAAGGGGTCGCTGTCCGTACCCAACACCGCGGCATTCATGCGGGAGAGCCGGTCTCTCACCTCTTTGTTCTGTACGGCGATGACAAGGGGAGACTGCCGGTTCATGCCCGTAGGCGCGCAGATACCGGCCTGCAGGACCGTGTCCAGCTCTTCCCGGCTGATCTGTTCGGGCTTATACTTTCTGATACTGCGACGGTTCATGATGTCACTGACGGTATTCTTCATTCTGAGCCTCCGTTCATTTAATAGTTAAAGGTTTTAAGAGACAGAAAAACAGTATAGCAGAGCACAATCAGTTCGCAGAGCATGGCAAACCATATGCTCACAATGCCCAGCGCCCCTAAAAGCAGCAGAGCCGCCTTCGCCGCAAGAGACACAAGGATATTGTTCAAAGCCGTCCTTCTCACTGAGCGGCTGATGCGCAGCGCCAACGGAAGGCGCCGGATATCGTCGCCCATGACGGAGACCTCAGCCTCAGCCAGGGCGTTGCCGTAGCGCAGGGCGCCCATGGCAATCCCCACATCCGCCCGCTCCATGGCAGGCAGATCGCTGATCCCGGCGCACACAAAGGCCAGGCTTGTTCCGCTGCCCTTTGTGGCCATCAGGTATTCCACGGCGGAAATTTTGGCCTTTGGCGTCAGCTCCGGCTTGACCATGTCAAAATTCAGAGAAGCGGCAACAGACCGGGCCACGGCACGGACATCGCCGGTAAACATCACGGTGTTGGTAACGCCGTTTGCCCGCAGGCCCTCAATGGCGTCAAATGCGCCCTCCTTGACCTTGTCCGTAAGCAGAATGTGGCCGACATAGATTCCGTCCACCAGCACATAGATCACCGTGCCGCTGCGGGGCGGATTTTTGATCTCAATCTCATGGTCGTCCAGGATCAGGGAATTGCCCACCGCAACATGGCGGCCGCCGATCAGGGCGCTGACGCCCTGCCCGGGGAGCTCTTCGATCTCCAGAATGCTGTCCTCCTCCGGCAGTTCCCTTTCGCAGGCAAGACGCAGGGCCTGGGCAATGGGGTGGTTGGAACGGCTCTCCGCCGCGGCGGCAAGAAAAAGCAGTTCCTCCTCGCTCATCTTTTCGGATACCACATCCACCACCGTAAAGCGGCCCTCAGTAACGGCCCCTGTCTTTTCAAACACAAAGGTCTCCGCCCTTGAAAGCTTTTCCAGGCTGACGCCGCCGTTGGCAAAGATGCCCCAGCGGGCCGCGCTGCCCAGGCCGCCAAGGAAGGCCAGGGGTACCGACGCCGTAAGGGAGAGAGAGCAGGACAGGCAGATAAACAAAATCCCTCTTCTGATCCACTCCGTCCAGCCGCCGCCGGACGCCAGAGGCGGGATCACCGCCAGAAGGATGCCCAAAAGCAGCGCCAGCGGGGTGATGAGCCGGGCCGCGCCGAAAGCCTGTTTCTCCGTATCGGAGCGCTTTTTGCCCTCGGTGCTGATCATGTTCAGCGCAGAGTAAACAGTGGATTCTTCAAAGGGCCGCATGACCCTTATCTTTATGGTGTTGGTCAGGTTGATGCAGCCGGAAACGGCAATGCTGCCCGCCGCAACGGTGCGCGGCGCGGTCTCCGCCGTCAGCGGTGAGGTGTCCAGCGCGGAGATGCCCTCCGTCACCACGCCGTCCAGCGGAACCTTTTCACCGGGTGAGACGATGACGATATCACCCACGTTCACATTCTGAGGCTGAGTGCGCTCCGTCCCTTCCGCCGTCTCCAGACAGGCCTCGTCAGGGAGGACTGACCGGATCCCCTCCAGATACCGCTGTTTTTCCGACAGCGCGTAGGCTTCAACGGCAAGGGCCACCCGATGGATAATCATAATAAAGATGGCCGTCGGATATTCTTTGATGCAGAAAGCGGCCACCGCGCCCAGAGTCATCAGCACGTCGCTCTCCAAAAGCTCGCCGTTGACCAGGCTCTCGGCGGCGTCCAGAATGATAGGGAGGCCGGCAAAAATCGCGGCGGCAGCAAAGGTCAGCACCCGGAGCCAGCCGGTGGTGGGAATGAGCCATACCAGCAGCATCAGCACGGACGAGGCCCCGATCTGCAAAACCTCCGGAGCGGTGAAGCCCCGCTGATGGCGGCGCCGTGCCATCTTCTCCAGGCCCAGATCCTTCAGGTCTTTATGCAGTATATCTTTGATCTGTGCCCTCAGATCCGGCAGGCTGCGCCCCTGCTTTTCCCTGCCCTTCAGATGTTTGTTTTTCGGTGGTGCAACATGCTTGCCCAAATCATTCACCCCTTCATTGCGCCCGTCGGGCTTTTCCGTTTATTTTATCATGATACGACAGGGCGAAAAATATGTCAATAGATGAGGCTGAGATAAAAATTGCAGGAAAGCCGGAGCTTCCCTGCAATTTCTTTGTTGTATCAGACAATCGGGGACGGCTTTACTTCATGCCGTTCTCGTATGCCTCGATCATCTTCTTGACCATCTGACCGCCAACAGAGCCGGCCTGACGGCTGGTGAGGTCGCCGTTGTAACCGTTTTTCAGGTTAACGCCGACTTCGGAAGCGGCTTCCATCTTGAACTTCTCCATAGCGTCGCGGGCTGCGGGGTTCACAAGATGATTACTGGACTTGTTAGACATTGTTTGCATCTCCTTTTTGTCATTTCGGGTTTTATTGCCCGTGCTTATCTTTTGTAAAGGAAACGCAGATATGCAAAACGGAGGATATGTAAATTTTACATGCTGAAAATCAAGAACATTTTTATCCGCCTTTGCAGCCATTGTATATCTTGCGGGACACCACAAAATCGAATATAATATAACTAAGGAAAAACATGTTATTTTGCGTTATTGTACGCAGAGAGGGAGACGCTTATGATAACCGGCGAACTGAAAAACAAAATAGACAGCCTTTGGAATATTTTCTGGACCGGCGGCCTGACCAATCCGCTGGA
>JALFOM010000055.1 GCA_022782265.1 Clostridiales bacterium
TGATAGGTGGGGCCGTAGTCCACCACCGCTTCCTCGGCAAAAACGGAGCGGCCCAGCTCGTAGTCGATGCGGTCCACAGCGTGGCAATAGCGGTACAACTGCTGTTTTATTTCTTCTCTCTCAACATTTTTTTCCTGTGCAGTCATCATTTTTCTTTTCCTTTCCGCCCCGCAGGGCTCTATCCCAGATTTAGTGTATGGTAACACGGCGGGAAGCGAAAACACAATAGTGATTCTCTCTAAAATTGACGCTGGCCTTTTGTCGGAAATGGACGAAAAGGCCGTCACTTTGCCTTGTGCCCGGACTCGGACTATGGTATATTGATATCATGATTGAGATTGGAGGGAAAAGCTTGAAAACGCTGGGTCAGATCGTCATCATCCTGCTGGTTTCCTTCGCGGGAGAGCTGCTGAATTACTGCCTTCCCCTGCCCATCCCGGCCAGCATTTACGGCATCGTCATTCTGTTCTGTCTGCTGGAATTTAAGGTCATTCCTCTCCGGGCCGTGAAAGAGACCGGGGATTTTCTCGTGAGCATCATGCAGCTGATGTTCATCCCGGCGGCGGTGGGCCTGCTGGAGGCCTGGGACGTAATAGCGCCCAACTGGCTGCCCTATATTCTCATCACCCTGATCTCAACCTTCGTGGTGATGTTTTTCTCCGGCCGTGTGACCCAGGCAGTGATCCGGCTGGGCCGGGTAAAGGAGGAGCGCCATGAGTGAATTCTTTGTGAGCTCCGCCTATTTTGGAGTCGTTTTGAGTACCGGCGCTTTCCTTGTGGGCAGAGCGCTGCAAAAGCGTTTCAAACACCCCCTCTGCAATCCGCTGCTCATCGCCATTGTGCTGGTGATCCTGTTCCTGCTGGTCTTTGATGTGGACTACGAGAGCTACCAGAGCAGCGCAAAATATTTAAGCTACCTGCTGACCCCGGCCACAGTCTGTCTGGCCATCCCCCTGTACGAGCAGTTTGAGCTGCTGAAAAAGAACGTCAAGGCCGTGCTGGCGGGGATCGTTTCGGGAGTGCTGTCCAGCCTGTGCTGTGTGCTGGTACTGGCGTTGCTGTTTCATCTGGACCACGCCTCCTATGTGACCTTCCTGCCCAAGTCCATCACCACGGCCATCGGCATGGGCGTCAGCGAAGAACTGGGCGGTTATGTGTCCATCACCGTGGCGGTCATCATCCTGACCGGCATTCTGGGCAACATCTTTGCCCAGAGCGCCTGCCGGCTTTTCCGCATCACCGAGCCCATCGCCCGGGGCGTGGCCATCGGCAGCGCCTCCCACGCCATCGGCACCGCAAAGGCCATGGAGCTGGGCGAAATCGAGGGGGCCATGAGCAGCCTTTCCATTGTGGTCTCCGGGCTGCTGACCGTCATCGGCGCGGCGGTGTTCGCCAATTTCCTGTAATGTAATATGAAAAAGCGGCTCTTTTTCAAATTGAATCCCCGGGGTCTTTCCCTTATACTGGTATTGACCTCGTAGGGAATCGTTTGAAAAGGAGCCGGAAGCCTGCGTGATCCTGGATATTCCGGAGGCGGACCGGAAAACCCTGGCCGGGTTTTTCTCTTACCGGATCAGTGAGGGAAATTTCCGGAATATCCGCTTTTCCTTTGACGGCGCGGGCAAAACGCCCCGGGTCATTTTGAAAGGCGACGCCGGGGAGGTTTTGGGTCTGGTCAATGCATACCGCGAAATGTAATGGCGCTTCGCAAAGGCTCCCCATCAGGGGGAGGCTTTTTGCAAGAAAACGCTCCGGGCAATAATCCCGGAGCGTTTTCATTTTCCATTTGCTTACTTGATCTCCAGACGGCGGCTGACAGGGATGTTCTCCTGCTTCTTGGGCAGGTTCAGGGTCAGAACGCCGTTATTGTATTCGGCCTCGATCCGGTCCACATCAATGCCGCTGACGTCGAAGCTGCGGGTGAAGGAGCCGAAGTAACGCTCGCGCTTGACAAAGTTTCTCTTCTTGTCCTCTTCCTTCTTGTCGCTGCTGTGCTCGGCTGTAATGGTCAGGGTGTCGTTGTCCAGATCAAGCTGGATATCCTCCTTCTTAAAGCCGGGCAGCTCGGCCTCCAGCTTGAAGGCATCGCCGGTGTCCTCCACATCGGTGCGGAAGGCGGTGGTCACGGCGCTGTTGCCCCAGAAGCTGCGCTCAAACTCCTCCATCTCACGGAAGGGGTCATAAGTGGCAACGTGACGATTACGGCGTTCAATAGGAATGATCTCAAACATAATATATACCTCCAAAATTTTTATACCAGATTTTATTCTCGATGAAATTCACATTTCTTTCGTTTCATCGTGTATATAAAATACCGCACAAAAGTTAAGAAATATACATTATATTATGAACAGAATATTAATATTAGCACTCTTTGATTTTGAGTGCTAATATTTTCAAAAAGAAAACGTCATCCCTTGCCGCTTTGCGGCAGGGGATGACATTTTCTTTATAAGGCAATGGGGACCGCGCCGGGCTCGATGGGACAGGTGTAGCCCTCGGCGGATTTTTCGGCAAACTCGGCCTTGGCGGCGTTCAGCAGCTCCGGCTTTTCCAGCAGGTCGATGGCCGTGGCGGCCAGCACCTTCCCGGCGCAGAGGATGGCCTTGTGGGCCATGCTGCTCTTGCCGCAGGCAACGATCTGCCAGGAGTGACCGGGCACGCCGGAGGGCCAGGCGGCCACCTCAATCTGGGCGGTGGGGGTGAGCCAGCTCACGTCGCCCACATCGGTGCTTCCGGGCATAAAGCCTGTGCCGGAGTAGAGAGGCATGAGAAAGTCGTTCATGGGCTTTTCCCCGTTTTCCGTCAGCGTCCTGACCTGCTTTGCGATCTCCGGGTCGAATTTCGCGCCGGTACCGGGGAGATTTTTGTCCTTGGGGTAGGTGGCCTTCAGGGCGGAGGCCAGGGCCAGCTCCTCCCCGGTATACCGGGGTACGCCGATCTCGCTGAAATTATCATACAGGGCCTTTTCCAGCGTAAAGTTTGGCAGCAGCTCGGCGGTGCCGTCGATAAACACGCGCTGAAAGCTGGTTCCGGTCATCAGCGCCGCGCCCCTGGCGATATCGTCAACCCGGGCCTGGAGCTTCACGGAGTCGGAGACCTTATTGGCCCGCACCATGTACAGCACGTCGGCCTTGGCCTGTACCACGTTGGGGGACACGCCCCCGGCGTCGGTAATGGCGTAGTGGATGCGGCAGTCCTCGGTCATGTGCTCCCGGAGAAACTGCACGCCGATGTTCATCAGCTCCACCGCGTCCAGGGCGCTGCGGCCGTTATGGGGATCACCCGCCGCGTGGGCCGCCACGCCGGAGAATTTGTACAGCACCTGGATGCAGGAGTTGTTGGTGCCGGTGGTGACCTGGTTTGCCTCCCCCGGATGCCAGCACAACGCCGCGTCCAGCTCCTTCCACAGGCCCTCCCGGGCCATGTAGGCCTTGCCGCTGCCGCCCTCCTCGCCGGGGCAGCCGTAAAACACCACGGTTCCGGGCTTGCCGGTCTGTTCCAGATAGCGCTTTACCGCAGCAGCGGCCGCCAGGGAGCCTGCGCCCAGCAGGTTGTGGCCGCAGCCGTGGCCGTTCCCGCCGGGGATCAGGGGATCGGGGCAGCTCTCCCCCGCTTTCTGGCTCAGGCCGGAGAGGGCGTCATACTCGGCCAGAATGCCGATGACGGGCCTTCCCTGCCCGAAGCTGCCGCAGAAGGCGGTGTCGATATTACACAGCTTCTCCGTCACCTGAAAGCCCAGCGCACGGAGGGCATTGCAGTAGAGCTCTGTGGCCCTGAATTCTTTCAGGGACAATTCGGGATTGTCCCATATCTGGTCGGCAAGGGCCGTAAATGTGCCGGCCTGTTCGTCCACCGCTTGAAGGGCGGCTTTTTTCTGTTCATCCATTTCTGATCACAGCACCTTTGAAAGGAAGTCCTGGAGCCGGAGGCTCTGGGGGTGGTTGAAGATCTGATCCGGGCTGCCCTCTTCCACCAGCTGTCCGTCAGCCATGAAGAGGATACGGCTGCCCACCTCACGGGCAAAGCCCATCTCGTGGGTGACCACCACCATGGTCATGCCGTCTCTGGCCAGCTCCTTCATCACGTCCAGCACCTCGCCCACCATCTCCGGGTCCAGGGCGGAGGTAGGCTCGTCAAAGAGCATCACGTCCGGCTCCATGGCCAGGGCGCGGACGATGGCCACGCGCTGCTTCTGGCCGCCGGAGAGCTGGATGGGATAGGCGTCAGCCCGGTCCTTCAGGCCGACCCGGTCCAGAAGCTCCAGGGCCTTGGCCTCGGCCTCCTGCTGGGCCATGCCCTTCACCTTCATGGGGGCCAGGGTCATGTTCTGGAGGATGGTCATATGTGGAAACAGGTTGAAGTGCTGGAACACCATGCCCATCTTCTGCCGGTGCAGGTCGATATCCAGCTTTTTACCGTTTTCGTCTTTTTTCTTGGTGATGTCCACGCCCTCGAAAATGATGCTGCCCTCGGTGGGCTGCTCCAGCAGGTTCAGAGAGCGGAGGAAGGTGGACTTGCCGCCGCCGGAGGGGCCGATGATAACCATCACGTCGCCCTTGTTGATGTCCACGCTGACGCCGTCCAGAGCCTTGATTTTGTCACCGTTATAGTATTTTTTCAGGTTTTTCACCTGGATCAGCTTATCGTATGTCGCCACGACGCAGCCTCCTTTCGTATGCGGAAACCACCTTGCTGAGAACAAAGGTCACGATAAAGTAGATGATGCCGATGATCAGCAGCGGTTCAATGGTCAGATATGTAGCGCCCTTGATGAGCAGGCACTGGGTCATCAGATCGCCGATAAAGAAAGTGGAAGCAAGAGAGGTGTCCTTGGTGATCATAATGAACTCATTGCCCAGGGCGGGCAGGATGTTTTTGACGGCCTGGGGCAGCACCACGCTGAGCATGGTCTGCTTCTGGGAAAGGCCCAGACTGCGGGATGCCTCCGTCTGGCCCTGATCCACCGCCTGGATGCCGGAGCGGATGATCTCGGAGACATAGGCCGCGCTGTTGCACACCAGGGCGATGGCCACGCAGGCGTACTGCTGCTTGTTGAGCAGCGGGATCAGCATGGGCAGGCCGAAATAGAACAGATACAGCTGCAGCAGCATAGGCGTACCGCGGATGACTTCGGTATAGGCGGCAGCGATCCAGCGGAAGGGGGCCAGCTTGGACATGCGCAGCAGCGCGATCAGAGAACCCAGGATGGCGCCGAAAAACACGGTGATGGCCGCCAGCGACAGGGTGTAGCCCATGCCGGTAAGCAGGAACTTGTCCCAATACTTGACCATCAGCTTTACAACGTTTT
>JALFOM010000060.1 GCA_022782265.1 Clostridiales bacterium
GGCGGCATGTGTGCATCCTGGGAGATATGCTGGAGCTGGGCGAAGGCAGCGGGGAAATGCACTTTGACGTGGGCCGCTACGCCGGGGAAAAGGGCGCGGAGCTGGTGCTGACCAGCGGGCCCCTCTCCAGGGAGACCTGCCGGGGCGCGGGGGAGAGAGGCCGGCATTTTGCCACCCGGGAGGAGCTGATCGCGGCCCTGCCCGGCCTGATCCAAAAGGGGGACAGGGTGCTGGTGAAGGCGTCCCTGGGCAGCCGCTTCGATCAGATCTCCGAGGCGCTGAAGGAATTGAAATAAGAGCATTTTGGGAGAAACGATATGACAGAGAAAAAACCGCCGGTCTTTGTGCTGCTGGATCTGGACGACACCATACTGGACTTTCATCAGGCGGAGGCCAACGCGGTGTCAAAGACCCTTGCCCAGTTGGGGATCGAGCCCAAGGAGAGCACCGTCCGCCGGTACAGCCAGATCAACGCCGGCCGCTGGGAGCTGCTGGAGCAGGGGCTTATTACCCGGGAAGAGGTGCTGACCAGCCGCTTTGAAATGCTGTTTGGCGAGCTGGGCGTGGAGGGCTCCGGAACCCAGGCCCAGAAAATTTACGAGGGCCTGCTGGGTCAGGGGCACTGGTTCATGCCCGGGGCGGAGGAGCTGCTGGAGGAGCTTTACGGCAAATACCCGCTGTACATCGTCTCCAACGGAAATCTGAGCGTGCAGGACGGCCGCATCGCAAGCGCCGGGATCGCCAGATATTTTGAGGAGATTTTTATCTCCCAGAAGATCGGCTTTGACAAGCCCAGAAAGGAATTTTTCGACGCCTGCTTTGCCAGAATCCCGGGCTTTGACCGGCAGCGTTCCATCATCGTAGGCGACAGCCTGACCTCTGATATTCAAGGCGGCATCAACGCCGGGATAAAGACCTGTTGGTACAATCCCCGGGGCAAGGCGGCCAGGGAGGATATCCGGCCGGACTACTGCATCACGGCCCTGCATGAGCTGCCCGGACTGCTGGAAAAACTTTTCGGTTCGTTAAATCCGACAGTTTGAATGTAAAATCTTTGTAACGTTTTGCACTTTGCTTTTTTAAAGTCAAATGCTATAATAACATAACGACACGGGGTGCCGCACACAACGGGCACCCCGAATTATTATCCGGGGATGGCGGATATGGGCAGCTTTTTTGAATATCTGAGACAACTGAATTTGGTATCCATGGCGCTGCGGATCGTTCTGGCCATGCTGATGGGCGGCCTTGTGGGCTTCGAGCGGGAGAGAAAACGCCGGCCGGCAGGCTTCCGTACCTATATGCTCGTGGCTCTGGGCGCGGCGCTGACCATGATCCTGAGCCAGTATCTGAATCTGATGCTGAACACCCAGTGGGCGGCCATTGCCGAGGGCAGCAAGACGGATGTGTCCCGCTTCGGCGCTCAGGTCATCAACGGCGTGGGCTTTCTGGGCGCGGGCACCATCATCGTCACCGGGCGGCAGGAGGTCAAGGGTCTGACCACCGCCGCTGGCCTGTGGGCCTCGGCCTGCATGGGCCTTGCCATCGGCGCGGGCTTTTATGAGTGTATGATCGTGGGCTTTTTGCTCATCGAGCTTTGTATGCGCGTGCTGCCCTTTGTTGAAAACTGGATCATGGCCAAGGCCAGAAACCTGAACATTTATATCGAAATGGACAGCATCGAAAACCTGGGGAACATCGTCGGCCGGATGAAAGCTGAGGACATCACCATCTATGATGTGGAGATCGACAAGCAGCAGCAGGCTCATATGAGCCAGATCAACGCCCTGTTCAATGTGCGCCTGTCCCGGAAGCAGCAGCACACCGAAATTCTTGCCAGACTCTCCATGCTGGACGGCATCATCAGCATTGAAGAGGTCTGAAAGGAGGCGCGGCAATGTTATCATGTTTTGATTTTGTTCGGGATATGTCCTTTTTGGCTGTGGCCGTGCGCCTTGTTCTGGCGGTTGTCTGCGGCGGCATTATCGGCCTGGAGCGGGAATACAAGCGCCGTCCGGCGGGCTTTCGCACCCATATTCTCATCTGCCTGGGCGCGGCCATGACCACCCTGACCAGCCAGTATCTCTGTCTGGAAATGCACTTTTTTACCGATGTGGGCCGCCTGGGCGCCCAGGTTATCGCCGGTATCGGCTTCATCGGCGCGGGCACCATCATCGTCACCAATCGCAAGCAGGTCAAGGGCCTGACCACTGCCGCCGGTCTCTGGACCTCGGCCATCATCGGGCTGGTCTGCGGTGCGGGCTATGTGGAGTGTGCTCTGGCCGCCACCCTGGCCGTGATCGTGGCGGAGCTGCTGCTCATCAAGCTGGAGTACCGCTTTGCCAGACAGGTACACGATGTGATTTTGTACATCGAATACGCCCATGCCAGCTGCATTGAGAATATCATCCGGGTGTTGAAGGAAGAGCACATCAAAATCAACGGACTGGAGATTTCCCGCGTGACCGGGGAAGGGGACGAGCATTACTACTGCGCAGTCCTGACCCTTCAGGCCAGCAAGCGGCAGCTTGACCAGGGCCTGGTCAAGAATATCAGCTCCATTGAGGACGTCAGAAGCGTGGAGGAGCTTTAATACAGAAAATTTCAGCCCGCCGGCTTGCATCCAGCGAAAACCGGCGGGCTGTATTTTTTTATTCCCCATCCTCCGGGGAAGCGCTTTTCTTTTTGCAGAAATCCGCAAAGAGCAGAATGTCGGCTGCCAGGGTGACTGCGCCCAGCAGCGTCCCGGCCACCTCAAGAAAGGACACGTCCAGCCCCCAGCGGAGGTCAAAGCAGAGACAATAGGCGCTCAGCCCGCCGATTATCAGGAACAGCAGGGAAACAAAGGCAAGGCCCAGATAGTCGGATAAACGGGAAGCGCCTGCCGCAGTGCTCCGGCGGTTTCCGGGGCTGCCGCTTTCGGCCTTGCCGCGCTCCGGCACCACGATCACATGGCTGCCCGGGCCGCTCTTGCAGCGCCCGGCGTAATTGCCTTTGTTGTCCAGAAAAACCTGGTTCCCGGCGGCGTTTCTGACGCTTCTGCCCACATAACGGCCCTTTTCATCGTAGAGAAGGCGGCTGCCGTTGGGGCCGGGCTTGCTGCTGGTGATTCTGTTTGCCATTGTTCTTCCCCTGGATTAAAACAGGAACTTCAGCAGCACCAGCAGGATGACGCCGGGCACGCCCAGAAATCCCGCCACAAGGGCGTTGATAAAGTTCACGCTTATGTAGATGCCCACCGGGTCGCCGAAGAAGTTTACAAGAAACAGCAGCACGAAGCCGAAGGCCGCGTTGAGCAGCAGCTTGAAGACCAGACGGATGGGCTTTGTCAATATCTTCAGGATCAGTACCGCGCCTACAATCAGGGCGGCGATGAGGAGGATTCCGGATAATGTTTCCATAGGTTTTCCTTTCTTTATTCCAGTTTTCTGATTTCCTGCAGGACGGAGTCCCGCTTGACGCGCAGGGCGTTGATCTCATAAATGCATGCGTCCATCTGTGCAGGGTCGGCGGTGTTGTTAAAGCTGCGGTAAGCCTGGGTAATGGCGTCGGAGAGTTGGTCAAACTCCTTTTTGCTGCGCTTTAAGCTCTGCTTGCGGCGGCGTTCTTCCCAATAGGGGCTGTTCATGTACATATTCAAACCTCCGGGTTCAGGATGTACATAGTTTAACCCGTATGAGAGAAAACAAAACAGCGGCAAAAACTTCCTGAGTAATGAACGTATCCGCACATATACTATGCTCAGACAAGGAACCGGGACAGCGAGAGAAAAAGAGCTTCCGGATGCTGATACATGTATCTTGTTTGATATATGGATACATCCAAAACGGTGAATTGTCAAGCGGTGAGAGAGTTTTTCCGTAAGAAAAAATATCTCCCGCGGGGCGGGCTGCCTGTGCAGCCCGCCTTTTGCGTTGTGCAAAGCATACCACATTTTCCTCGTCCTGAAAAGCCCGCCGGGCCGGGACTTGAATTCTCAAAAGAAATGCGTTATACTACATAAGATAAAATTGGTCGTAGTGTGCGGATTTGGGCACACAAGATATTGTTTTGAGAGGAATATCGTTTTTTATGAGCAAAAGCACCCCCCAATACGGCAACGACAGCATTTCCCAGCTCAAAGGCGCGGACCGGGTAAGAAAACGTCCGGGCGTTATTTTCGGCTCCGACGGGCTGGACGGCTGCGAGCACGCCGTATTTGAAATACTGTCCAATTCCATCGACGAGGCCAGAGAGGGCTACGGCGATCTGATCACCCTGACAAGCTTTGCCGACGGCTCCATCCAGGTGGAGGACTTCGGCCGCGGCTGCCCGGTGGACTGGAACCCCAACGAAAAGCGCTATAACTGGGAGCTGGTGTT
Source organism: Clostridiales bacterium (assembly GCA_022782265.1). Lineage (GTDB taxonomy): Bacteria > Bacillota > Clostridia > Oscillospirales > Oscillospiraceae > Limivicinus. The sequence goes on from JALFOM010000060.1 coordinate 4,362, forward strand.
CTGCGAGCTTTACGCCGGCGGCAAATACAAAAACACCGACGGGGGAGATTATGAATACTCCCTGGGTCTCAACGGCCTTGGCTCCTGCGCCACCCAGTACGCCTCGGAATACATGGACGTGACCGTCTGGCGCGACGGGAACAAGTATCAGCTCCACTTTAAAAAGGGCAAGGTCTGCGGCAAAAAAGGCCAGGAGCTGATCACCGAACCGGCGGACAGGAAAAAGACCGGCACCACCATCCGCTGGCGGCCGGACAGGGAAGTTTTTACGGAAATTGACATCCCGGAGGAGTATTTCCGGGACGTGCTGCACCGTCAGGCGGTGGTAAACGCCGGCGTCACCTTCCGGCTGAAGGTGGAAAAGGACGGAAAGTTTGAGACCACGGATTACTGCTATGAAAACGGCATTACCGACTATGTGACGGAGATCGCGGGAGAAGGGCCCCTGACCGCCCCCTGCTTCATCTCCGCTGAGCGCCGGGGCCGGGACCGGGAGGACAAGCCCGAATACAAGGTCAAGCTCTCCGCCGCCTTCTGTTTTTCCAACAAGGTGACGGCTCTGGAGTATTACCACAACTCCTCCTGGCTGGAAAACGGCGGCGCGCCGGACAAGGCGGTGAAAAACGCCTTTACCTATGCCATCGATGCCTATATCAAAAAGATCGGCAAATACCAGAAAAGTGAAAGCCCCATCAAGTTTCAGGACGTGCAGGACTGCCTCATTTTGGTGACCAACTGCTTTTCCACCCAGACCTCCTATGAAAACCAGACCAAGAAGGCCATCACCAACCGCTTTATCCAGACGGCCATGACCGAGTTCTTCAAGGAGCAGCTGGAGGTCTATTTTATCGAAAACAAGCCCGAGGCGGACCGGATCGCCGAGCAGGTGCTTATCAACAAGCGCAGCCGTGAGACGGCGGAGCGGGCCCGGCAGGGCATGAAGAAAAAGCTCTCCGGCAGCATCGACATCGCAAACCGGGTCCAGAAATTTGTGGACTGCCGCAGCCGTGACCCGGAGCGGCGGGAGATCTATATCGTGGAGGGCGACTCCGCACTGGGTGCCTGCAAGCTGTCAAGAGACGCGGAATTTCAGGGCATTATGCCCGTTCGTGGCAAGATCCTCAACTGCCTGAAGGCGGACTATGTGCGCATCTTCAAAAGCGACGTCATCACCGATCTGATGAAGGTGCTGGGCTGCGGCGTGGAGGTCAGGGACAAGCACACCAAGGACCTGAGCAGCTTTGATCTGAACAATCTGCGCTGGAACAAGGTCATCATCTGCACCGACGCAGATGTGGACGGCTTCCAGATCCGCACCCTGATTCTGACCATGCTCTACCGCCTGGTGCCCACCCTGATCCGGGAGGGCTATGTGTTCATTGCCGAGTCCCCCCTGTACGAGATCGAGAGCAAGGGCAAGACCTGGTTTGCCTATTCCGACAGGGAAAAGGCGGAGATCCTGGACAGCCTGAAGGGCGCCAAGGCCAGCATCAGCCGCAGCAAGGGTCTGGGCGAGAACGACCCGGACATGATGTGGATGACCACCATGAACCCGGAGACCCGGCGGCTCATCAAGGTCATGCCGGAGGACGCGGAGCGGATGGCCCGCAGCTTTGACCTGCTGCTGGGCGACGACCTGGCGGGACGGAAAAACCATATTGCCGAGTTTGGATACAAGTATCTGGACATGGCCGATATTTCCTGAGAGGGAGGCTTTTCAATGAAAAATATGCGCACAAGATCTTTTGAGGACACCAAGAGCCTGATCAAAACGCTGGTGGTTCTGGCGGTCATCTGCTGTCTGGCCAGCCTGTTTTTCACCCAGGAAGGCAGCGTGCTCCAGGCGGTTCTGGTTGTCCTGACCCTGGTCTTTATGGCGGCGGCCATCGTGGTGGTGTTCCTGTACAGCCGCTGTCCCAGCTGCGGAAAGGTGATTGCTTTCGGTGTGCTGCAGGCCACCTGCTGCCCCCGCTGCAAGAGAAACCTGGTCACCGGCCAGAAGATGAAGAAAAAGAGCAGATAAGATGGCAAAGAAGAAAGAAACCGAAGGGAAAAAATACAATAATCCCAATGTGGTGGGCCTGAAGGCCCAGGTGCTGGAGCAGCCCATCACCGAGACGCTGGAGACCAACTACATGCCCTACGCCATG
>JALFOM010000068.1 GCA_022782265.1 Clostridiales bacterium
ATACGGGAGGACGCTTCCAAAAGGGGGCGTCCTCTCCTTGCTGCCCGTTTCCGGTTGGACAATTCTCCCACAGCTCCGCAAATCATTTTCGCGCGCTTCTGATACCGAGAATGAAAGAATATTTTTAGAAATTGGCTTGAAAGCAGATACCGTGAAACCGTATAATGCAACCATATACCCCTGTTGGCGAACCTGCTCCCCTGGGTTTCGCGTTGGGGTTGAGATACGAGGAGGATCACATGATGTACTATCATATTGCTGAGACGCTGAAGCCTGTACAACCGGAAGAGGTGGAGGTCTGGGAGAAGATTGCCGTTATCCTGAAGCCGGAAGAGCTCGAAGCAAATAAGCTGCCGTCTATGCTGCTTCCGCCGGATTCCATGCTCTGTACGGAAAAGCTCAGGGGCTGCCGGCTGGTGGTTGAACAAAACCGAATCCTCGGTGAGATCCATATTCCGGCAAGACCGCATCAGCAGGAAAAGCAAATTGTTTTCACATGGTGGAACAGCAATCTTCTTTTCATTGATCCGGATGGAGAAGCCTGCGCCTGCGTGGAACGGGTAAAGAGTATGCGCCCGCATCATGCGGATGGGGCGGATGATTTGCTGATGGACTTCTATCTGGCACTGATTATGGATGACCTCTCCCATATTCAGAACATGGAAGAGCGTATTACCGGACTGGAGCAAATGGTGCTGGATAACCGGACGGACAAGTTTATCAGGCAGATGAGCATGCTCAGAAAGGAACTGAATCAGTATAACCGGTACTACGATCAACTGAATGATATGGTGACGTGCCTGCAGGAAAACACCACCGATCTGCTGGACGAATGCAGCACCGGCAGGCTGCAGTACATTCTTCGCAGACTGAACCGCCTGCAGGAAGAAACCCAGATGCTTCGGGAATATGCAGGCCAGGTCAGCAGCGAATACCAGGCTCAGGTGGATTTGGGTCAAAACCGGATCATGAAGCTTCTGACAATCGTGACCACAATTTTCATGCCCTTGTCCCTGATTGCGGCATGGTACGGAATGAACTTTGTTCATATGCCCGAGCTGCATTGGACCTATGGGTATCCGGCGGTAATTGTGTTGAGTGCCCTGATCGTTGGCGGCTGTATTTACTACTTCAAGAAAAAACGGTACTGGTAGACAAAACGTCCCAAAGCATGGGTATGTGTCCGTAAAATACTTGAGCCTCCCTGTAAAGTGATATGCTCCCCATAGTGTAGTCTCGAAATTTTTGTTATTTCGAGTGTCTACTCTATGGGGGGCATATCAAGGTAAAGGGAGCCTGAGCTGTATTGATTAACCGGAAAGTTGGCCTGCTTTTGTCAGCTTGTACAGTTCTTCGGCCGCAAGGCGGGTCTTTGCCACCACATCCTGCTGTCCGGTGGGGAAGCAGTAGTAGAGCACCTTGCTGTTGCCGAAGAGACGTTTTTTTATCGAGAACTTTTTCGCAGTGAACTGAAATAAATCCCCTCACGCCCGCCAGCCTTTCACAAATCCCAAAGGGATCAATTCCGTTGAAAAGGACCTGCATTTGCCGCAGACAAATGCAGGTCCTTTTCAGAACGGAGTGTCATTATAGAATCTGGCAAAAGCCAGGGAAATGAATAGTATTCAGGCAGCAGGCAAGAGGATTTTATCCTGAAAAGGAAAAAGGGGAGAATTACCGCTTATAAAAACTTGCGGATGTCTTTAGTAAGCTGTTCTTCCAAATTGATCAGCCGTTTCGCAATATCCTTGGAAGCTTCATCTGCTGCCTCATATTGGTTCAGGTACTTGTTCAGCGATTTGACACCCATGTTGCAGCCATCTGTCATCAGGTCTGCAATAGTCTGATCGGAGTGATCCATCCCCATTCTCATGCTGGTTTTCATCCAGGACATACCCTTGGCAATGGGGGTTGGTTCTTTCCCGTCATCATGGTACTTGTTCAGCAGATACTGAATCTCATTCTTTAGCTCTTCGTGTTTCTTTTTGCACTCCGTCAGATATTGCTTGAGGGCGCCGCTGTGCACATGATTAAGAACATCATCAATGGATGCTGCCCCCATTTTAATGCCTGCGTCACATTCTCGAAGCAGTTTTATCGTGTCCTGTTCAACCATAGAAATTTCAGCCCCTTTATAAGATAAAGTTAGCCTGTACAGTTTTTCGTTTTTTATTCTCGTATCCAACACCGGAGTTTGGATATGACTGCCGCCAAGATTCTATTGACAATATAGGATATATATCTCAGCAGAAAGGATGACTAAAATGAGTAAATTCAATGACTTCCTGAACCCTTACTTATCTCCTGGTGAAGAGAGTCCTCAAAACTGAAAAAACGCCGATCTTGGATTCTGTCCATGATCGGCGTTTTCGCATTCAAGGTTGTGAAATTACTGGAACAGCAGTATTTCCTGGCATTTTCCGCTTATGGCTATAAGGATAGAAGGACTCATATTTTATCAAAAAATGAGTCCTTCTATGGTCGGAGTGGCGAGACTTGAACTCGCGGCCTCATGGTCCCGAACCATGCGCGCTACCAGCTGCGCTACACCCCGATGCAGCTTTTCTATTATAATTACGAAATGCCGCCTTGTCAAGAGAAATCTCCCTGCATATGCCTGTCCCGGGAAAAATATACTGCAATGCAGGGGGGTGACACAGTGGAAAGACTGAAAATCTACGCGGCCTGCGCCGTATTTCTCTTTCTCACGGCGGTGAAGCTGCTTTTCCCGGACACTGCGGCGGAGCTCAGGACGGAGGTACACAGCATTATAGACCACAACGACGACTACACCGAAATGGTCCAGACCCTGGGCAGGAGCCTTGCCGAGAGCAGCTGGGGAAACAAGCTGGTGGCGGCTCTGGGGATGGACAGGGGAGAGGCGAAACAGGAACAGGAAGCCGTTCCGGCGGAAACTGCAGAGCCGGTAAGCGAGCCTGAGCCGGAAAACACGCCCCTTCCCACGGCGGTCTCGCCGGAGACAAGCAGCGCAGAAGAGGCCTTTCTTCAGCAGCAGGCCCAGTTTGAAGGGGCAGTCATCCCCGCCAATGTGAGAACGGACATGCCGGAGCTGCCCTTTGCATACAGCCTCCCCGTCTCCGGCACGGAATCCTCCGGCTTCGGCTATCGGGTTCACCCCATCGACGGTGAGCTGAGCTTCCACTACGGAACGGACTTTGCGGCAGACAGCGGGGACGATGTGACCGCCTTTGCCGACGGCTATGTTTACGCCGCCGGGACCAGCGAGGGCTACGGCAATTATCTGATTTTGACCCACGAGGGCGGCTTTTCCACCATTTACGCCCATCTCAGCAGCTTTGCTGTGTCGGAGGGGGAGATGGTGAGCCGGGGCCAGCTGATCGGCGCCGTGGGCCAGACGGGAAAGGCCACCGGGCCTCATCTGCATTTTGAGCTGCTGTGCAGCGATATCTATCTCAACCCGGAGTATTACCTATGAGCAAACGCCGTTTTCACATCAGCGCCGGGGCCGTCCTTGCCGCCGCGCTGCTCTTTTTCTTTACGGATACGGCAGCCCTCTGGGCCGTTGCCCTGCCGGTTGCGGCCCATGAGCTGGGGCATGTGATCGCCCTGCGCCTTTTGGGCCTGCGGATCCGGGGCTTCCGGGCGGAGCTGAAGGGCCTCTGCATCGACTACTGCGGCTTCTGCGGCACGGCGGGCCATCTTTTTGCCGCGGCGGCGGGGCCTGCGGCCGGGCTGCTCTACGCCTTTGCCGCCTCGTACTGGGCAAAGCTTTTTCAAAACGACACGGCGGCGCTGTCCGCCGGGATCAGCCTGCTGCTGTCTCTCTTTAATCTGCTGCCGGTGCTGCCACTGGACGGCGGACGGATATTCTCCCGCATCGCCTGCATGAGCCTGGGCTACGGCCGGGGAGAACGGCTGAGCAGAAACCTGGGCCTTGCCCTCAGCACCGCTCTGCTGGCCGGGGGACTGCTGCTGATGTGGCAGGGGATGGGCGCGGGCCTGGCCCTGGCCGCAATATGGCTTCTTCTGGCCCAGCCGGAGGAAGTGGGGATTGTAAAACGGAAAGAAATATTGTAAAATAGCTCGGATAAACTAATTATCGGAGCGTACTATGGATAAACGACTTGAACGCATACTGCCGAAAGTGCAAAAGCCCGCCAGATATACCGGCGGGGAATATAACCAGATCATCAAGGACAAGGAGAAGGTGGACATCCGTCTGGCCTTCTGCTTTCCCGATACCTATGAGATCGGCATGTCCAACCTGGGCATGAGCATTCTGTATCACACCATGAACAGTCTGGACTATGTGTGGTGTGAGCGGGTGTTCGCCCCCTGGGGGGACATGCATGAGGAGATGAAGAAGGCCGGACTGCCCCTCTACGCCCTGGAAAGCGGCGACAGCGTGGGCGAATTTGACGCCGTGGCCTTCTCCATCGGCTATGAGATGGCCTATACCACGGTGCTGGATATGCTGGACATGTCCGGCATCCCCCTGCGAAGCGCGGACCGGCCTGATCTTCTGCCCCTGGTCTTTGCCGGGGGTACAGCCTGCGTGAATCCTGAGCCTATGGCACCCTTCATGGACCTCTTTGTCATCGGCGAGGGGGAGGAGATGAATAACGAGCTTCTGGCGCTGCTGCACAGGGCAAAGCTTGAAGGCTGGTCAAAGCACGACTTCCTCACAAAAGCGGCGCAGATCGGCGGCGTTTATGTGCCCAGCCTCTACGAGGTGGAATATAAGGCCGACGGCACCCTGGCCTCCGTCACGGCGAAGGACGGCGCGCCGGAGAGGGTGACAAAGCGCATTGTGGAAGACTTTGACGCCGCGCCCTTTCCCACAAATCCCATCGTCCCCTCCACAGAGGTGGTTCACGACCGGGTGAATCTGGAGCTTTTCCGGGGCTGCGTGCGCGGCTGCCGCTTCTGCCAGGCGGGCCATGTGTACCGGCCCATCCGCGCCAAAAAGCCGGAGACCCTGATCCGGCAGGGGATAGAGACCCTGAAAAACACCGGACACGAGGATGTGACCCTGCTCTCCCTCAGCACCAGCGACTACCGGCCCCTGCCGGAGCTCTGCGACGGGCTGCTGGACTACTGCGAGGGGCGGAGCATCGGCCTGTCCCTGCCCTCCCTGCGGGCGGACAACTTCTCCATGGAGATCATGGAGCGGCTGCAGAAGGTGAGAAAAAGCGGTCTGACCTTTGCCGTGGAGGGCGGAAGCCAGCGGCTGAGAGACGCCATCAACAAAAACGTCACCGAGGAGGATCTGCTCAACACCTGCCGCATCGCCTTTGAGGGCGGCTGGAACAGCGTGAAGCTCTATTACATGCTGGGCCTGCCCACGGAGACCGATGAGGACATTGTGGGCATCGCGGAGATGGCCAATCAGGTGCTCCACTGCTGGCGGCAGTACGCGAAGAACAAGAACCGGGGCGTGAAGATCACCATCTCCACCTCCTGCTTTATCCCCAAGCCCCACAGCCCCTTCCAGTGGGAGGCGCAGATCAGCATTGAGGAATATCTCCGCCGGGTGAATCTGCTCCGCTCCAGCATTGTGGCCAGAAACGTGACCTACAACTGGCACGACGCGGAGACCAGCCTGATCGAGGCGGCCCTGTCCCGCGCCGACCGGCGTGCGGCCGATGTGATCGAGGAGGTCTGGCGCAGCGGCGGAAGGCTGGACGCCTGGACGGACTACTTCTCCTTTGACCGCTGGATAAAGGCTTTTGAAAAATGCGGCGTGGACCCGGCCTTCTACGCAAACCGGGAGTTTTCCACCGATGAGCTGCTGCCCTGGGATGTGATCGACGTGGGCGTGCGCAAGGCCCACCTGCTGCGTGAGCGGCAGCGCTGCTATGAATCCACCCTGTCGCCCGACTGCCGGAAGCAGTGCTCCGCCTGCGGCGCGGCAAGACTTTTGAAGGAGGTGCGCTGCGATGGATAAGCTGAGACTCCGTTTTACCAAGACCGGCCGGGCCGTGTATATCTCCCACCTGGACCTGATGCACACCATGCAGCGGGCCTTTTCCCGGGCGGGCTATGCGCTGAAATATTCCGAGGGCTTCAACCCCCATCCCCAGATTTCCATCGCCCTGCCCCTGTCCGTGGGCGCGGCAAGCCTCTGCGAGATCATGGATTTTAAACTCTGCGGGGAGGCCGATCTGGCCCAGCTTCCCGCCCGGCTCTCCGCCGTGCTGCCGGAGGGGATAGAGGTCATAGAGGCCTACGAGCAGCAGAGAAAGCCGGCGGAGATCAAATGGCTGGAGATCGGGGGCCTGTTTGAATACGATGAGCGGGACGCCGCCCAAATGGCGGCGGAGCTGGAGCGCTTTTTTGCCCAGGAGGAGATCGTTATATCCAAAAAGACCAAGCGGGGCATGGGGGACACGGATATCCGCCCGGCCATCCGCTCCATCGGCTTTGAAGCCCAGGACAGCGCGGTCAAGGTCTCGGCGGTGATCTCCGCCCAGGAGCCTACGCTGAATCCCGAGCTGCTGGCCGACGCCCTGCGGCAGAAAAAGCCTGCCCTTGCCCCGGATTTTGCCCGCTTTACCCGGCTGGAGACGCTGGATAAAAACGGGGAAATTTATCGGTAAAAAATGCTTGCATTATACCGGGAATTGTGGTATTATATCTCAGCTTGTGCGGATATTGTGTCCGCATGGAAAAAAGGCGGTCCGCTGCCGAGACGCGTTTGCGCCCTCCGGTATTGAACGTCTATACGAAGAAAGGATTAGATTATGGATCTGGTCAAAGTTCTCAGCGAGAAGTACATGAAGGAAGAGCTTCCCGAAATGAACGTGGGCGACACCGTGCGTGTCCTCGTCCGCGTCAAGGAAGGCAACCGTGAGCGCACCCAGGCTTTCGAAGGCACCATCATTGCCAAGAAGCATGGCGGCATCAACGAGACCATCACCGTCCGCCGTATTTCCTACGGCGTTGGCTGCGAGAAGGTATTTCCCGTACATTCTCCCTCCATCGTCTCTGTCACCACCGTCCGCAAGGGCAAGGTCCGCAGAGCAAAGCTGTACTACCTGCGCGACCGCGTGGGCAAGAAGGCAAAGGTCAAGGAGCGCCTGTAAGCTCAATCGTCAAAAAAAGAGGCCGTTTCGGCCTCTTTTTTTGTCCTCAACATAGTCCGGCGCTTGCACAAAAGGGATAAAGTGGTGTATAATACCATGAATCTCTATGAGTAGGAGACGCTTATGAGCAAAAAGAGAATTGCAAAAAATAAAGAGAAGGTCCCGCCGGAGCTTCGGGCCCGCCGGGAGACCTATGACTGGATACAGTGCATCATCACCGCGCTGATTATCTGCGTTGTGGTTTTCAGCTTCTTCATCCGGGTGATCGACGTCAGCGGCAGCTCCATGAACCCCACGCTGCAGGACGGGGACAAGATGCTGGTGTCCGATCTGTTCTACAAGCCCAAGGTGGGCGATGTGGTCATCTTCAAAAAGGACGAGTATGACCCGGACAAGGCCCTGGTGAAACGGGTGATTGCCACCGAGGGCCAGGTGGTGAATATCGACTTTGACCTGGGCATCGTCTATGTGGACGGCGAGCCCTTTGAAGAGGCGTATATCAGCGAACTGACCCGGAACAAGCTCGACTTTATCGGCCCCCAGACCGTGCCGGAAAACTGCGTTTTCGTCATGGGCGATAACCGCAACGCCTCCACCGACAGCCGGGACAAGCGCATCGGCATGGTGGACGTCCGGCTCATTATCGGCCGGGCCTACTGTGTGATCTACCCCACCAATGAGATCGGATGGATCAGCTGATGGAAAATAACCGCTTTGAAAAAATGAATATCCAGTGGTTCCCGGGCCACATGACCAAGGCCCAGCGGATGATCGAGGAGAATCTGAAATTGGTGGACGCGGTGTGCGAGATATTGGACGCCCGCATACCCCGCTCCAGCCGCAACCCGGACATCGACCGGCTTGCCGGGGATAAGCCCCGGCTGGTGATCCTCAACCGCATCGACCTGGCCGACCCCAAGATTACCGCCCGCTGGAAGAAATATTTTGAAGCCCAGGGCCTTGCCATTCTGGAGACCGACGCCAGAAGCGGCAAGGGCGTCAACGGCTTTGCCCCCGCCGTGCGCCGGCTTCTGGCCGGAAAGATCCGGGAGTTTGAAGCCAAGGGCCAGGTGGGCCGGCCCCTGCGGGTGATGATTCTGGGCATTCCCAACGTGGGCAAGTCTACCTTTATTAATAAGGTGGCCGGCCGGAAGGCCGCCATCGCCGGGGACAAGCCCGGCGTCACCCGGGGCAAGCAGTGGATCAATATCGACGCTGGTCTTGACCTGCTGGACACTCCCGGCATCCTCTGGCCCAAGTTCGACAGCCAGGAGGTGGGGGAGATGCTGGCCATCACCAACGCCATCAAGGCCGACGTGCTGGACAAGGAGACCCTTGCGGCAAACTTCATGCTCCGCCTGCGGCAGATGTACCCCCAGGCCATAAAGGACCGGTATAAATTTGACCCGGACCCGGACATGAACGGCTTCGAGCTGCTGGAACAGGCGGCCAAAAAGCGGGGCTTTCTGGTCTCCCGGGGCGAGTACGACATTGAACGCATGGCCAATACCCTGCTGGGGGAATACCACGAGGGAAAATTGGGCCGCCTTTCTTTGGAGATGCCCGATGATTGAGCTTTGGACGCTGGAAAACGAGATATACGCCGGGGGCGTAAAGCTCCTTTGCGGCGTGGACGAGGCGGGGCGCGGCCCTCTGGCAGGGCCTGTGTGCGCCGCCGCCGTTATCCTGCCCCAAAACTGTGAGATTCAGGGGCTGAACGACTCCAAAAAGCTGACCGAGAAAAAGCGGGGGGCCCTGTTTGATGTGATCTGCGCTTCCGCTGTCAGCTACGGCATCGCCTTCGCCACGGTGGAGGAGATCGAGGAGTATAATATTCTGGGCGCCACCTTTATGGCCATGAACCGGGCCATTGCCCGGCTTGACAGAGTGCCGGAGCTGGCCCTCATCGACGGCAACCGCAATACCGGGATCCAGATCCCCAGCCGCTGTGTCATCGGCGGCGACGGGAAATGCGCCGATATCGCGGCGGCCTCTGTGCTGGCCAAGGTCACAAGGGACCGGTACATGCTGCAAATGGCGGAGCTGTACCCGCAGTACGGCTTTGAAAAGCACAAGGGCTACGGCACGAAGGCCCACTATGAGGCCATCCGGGCCTACGGGCCCTCGCCCATACACCGGCCCAGCTTTCTGAGGAAGATGCACTGATGGACAGGCATCTGACAGGGCACTGGGGCGAGGAGAAGGCCGCCGCCTTTCTGCGCCGGAAGGGCTATAAGATCATCGGCATGAATTACGCCTGCCGCATGGGCGAGATCGACATCATCGCCCGGAACCGGAAATTCATCGTCTTTGCCGAGGTGAAGCTGCGAAAAAGCGCCGCTTTCGCCGAGGCAAGGGAGTTTGTCACGATTGCAAAGCAGGAGCGGATCAAAACCACCGCGGCCATGTGGCTCTCGGAGAATGAGACTTCCTTGCAGCCCCGCTTCGATGTGATCGAAATTTACGCCCCCGAGGGGCCGGAGAGCCGGGATGTCAGCATCCGGCACATCGAGGACGCCTTTCAATAAATATGTATCCGGGCGCAAAGGCCCGGATGTGCTCAGCAGGTGCCTCTGGGGCAGAAGGTGGAGCAGTAGGTCTCGCCCTTGGTGCTGGCCTTCTCGTTCTGCACGCTGATGCGGGTAGCGCTGCACTTGCAGTCGATGGTGTTGTACTTGCAGTTGGTGACGTCACAGCCCACGCCGGGGATGATGTCGCCGCGATTCTTTTCGTTCATGCTTATACCTCCGCATTGTATTACCTCATCATAAGGCACCGTTAGTATCTGATTTTCGGCAGTAATTATTCTTGGGAACGGTATTCACTATGTCACTTTACGCGATCGGCGACCTGCACCTGTCTTTTTCGGCGGAAAAGCCCATGGATGTCTTCGGGGACAAATGGGAAAACCACGCGGAAAAACTGCGGCAGGGCTTTTCAAAACTGAATGAGAACGACGTGTGCGTCATCTGCGGCGATCTGAGCTGGGGCATGGGTCTGGAGCAGACCCGGGAGGATTTTCTGTTTATCCACTCCCTGCCGGGGAAAAAGATCATCCTGAAAGGGAACCACGACTACTGGTGGAGCACCGCCACCAAGGCCAAGCGCTTTTTCGCCGAAAACGGCATTGACAGCATCGATATTTTGTTCAACAACAGCTTTTTTTATGAAAATTACGCCCTCTGCGGCACCAGGGGCTGGTTTTACGAGGAGGAAAAGGGCGACGGGCACGACAAGAAGATCATGCTCCGGGAGATCGCCCGGCTGGAGACCTCCTTAAACGCCGCGGGGGACCGGGAGAAGATCGTTTTTCTCCACTATCCGCCCATCTACCAGAAATACCGGTGCCCGGAGATCCTGGAGCTGCTGAAAAAACACGGCGTCCGGCTCTGCTGCTATGGCCATATCCACGGCAAGGGCTGCGCCTATGCCCTCAACGGCTGGAGCGGCGGCACGGAGTACAGGCTGGTTTCCGCCGATTTCGTGGATTTTTCCCCCATAAAGCTCTTATAATTCAAACATGTTAATGAATTTGTCATTGATTTTACCGTTAGAATCTGTTATCATAGCAAAGTGCGACCCAGATAAAGAGGAGGAGATCAAATTATGATCGTCAAGAATGTAGAAAAGAAAGAAAATAACACCGCCGTATTCCAGGTGGAGTCCGACGCAGCGGAATTTGAAGCTGCTGTCAACGGCGCATACCTGAAGAACAAGGCAAGTATATATATCCCCGGCTTCCGCAAGGGCAAGGCCCCCCGCGCAGTAGTGGAAGGCATGTACGGCAAGGACGTCTTCTATCAGGACGCCATGGACGAGCTGGCCCCCCAGGCTTTTGAGCAGGGTGTGAAGGAAGCTGAGCTGAGATTTGTGGGCGCTCCCTCCATCACCGACGTGAACGTGACCGACGAGCACACTGTTGTCTACAGCTTCACCGTCACCCTGTACCCCGAGGTCACTCTGGGCCAGTACAAGGGCATCGAGGCTACCCGTGAGCCCGTCACCGTCAGCGACGAGGACGTGAACGCCGAGGTGGAGAGCGTACGCAAGCGCAACGCCCGCAAGGTCAGCGTGGAGCGCGAGGCCCAGATGGGCGACACCGCCAACATCGACTTTGACGGTTTCCTCAACGGCGAGCGTTTCGACGGCGGCAAGGCCGAGAGCTACGACCTGGAGCTGGGCTCCAACTCCTTTGTTCCCGGCTTTGAGGAACAGATCGTCGGCATGCAGATCGGCGAGGAGAAGGACCTGGACATCACCTTCCCCGAGGACTATGTGGAAGACCTGGCCGGCAAGGCTGTGGTATTCAAGGTCAAGCTCAATTCTCTCACCGTTTCCGAGCTGCCCGAGCTGGACGACGAGTTTGCCAAGGACGTGTCCGAGTTTGACACCCTGGACGAGTACAAGGCCGACATCCGCGCCAATCTGGAGAAGCGCCGTCAGGACGAGGCCGAGGAAAAGGTCCGCTCTGAGATCATGCACAAGGCCGCTGAGAACATGACCGTGGAGATCCCCGAGGTCATGGTGCAGGAGAAGGTGGAGGAGATCCTCCGCAACTACGCGGCAAACTTCGGCCTGAACAGCCGCGACATGGAGTATGCACAGCTGCTGCAGATGATGGGTCTGGACGAGAACACCATCAACGTGAGCATCCGTCCGGGCGCTCAGGTGCAGGTGAAGAACGACCTGCTTATCGAGGCCGTCATCAAGGCTGAGAATATCGAAGCCACCGACGAGGAAGTTGAAGAGTACCTGAACAAGGTCGCAGAGAGCATTCAGGCCCAGCCCGAGGAAGTGAAGAACTACTTCGGTCTCGAGTTCCTGGCAGGCGAGCGGAAGAAAGAGAAGGCTACCAACCTCATCATCGACAGCGCCGTCATCACCGAGGCTGCCCCCGAGGAAGAAAAAGCAGAATAATTTTTCCGGGATAGGGATATGCTCTCTTGGATGCTGATAAATTAAAGGAGAGTTTAATACAATGAGTTTAGTACCTTATGTTGTAGAACAGACCAGCCGCGGCGAGCGCTCATACGACATCTTCTCCCGCCTGCTCAACGACCGCATCGTCATGCTCAGCGAGGAAGTGAACGACACCACCGCCAGTCTTGTGGTGGCCCAGCTTCTGTATCTGGAGGCCCAGGACCCGGACAAAGACATACAGTTTTATATCAACAGCCCCGGCGGCAGCGTCACCTCCGGTCTGGCCATCTACGACACCATGCAGTACATCAAGCCTGATGTGTCCACCATCTGCATCGGCATGGCAGCGTCCATGGGCGCCTTCCTGCTGTCCTCCGGCGCCAAGGGCAAGCGCATCGCCCTGCCCAACGCGGAGATCATGATCCACCAGCCCTCCGGCGGCAGCCAGGGCCAGTGCACCGACATCCAGATCCAGGCGGAGCAGATTTTGAAGATCAAGAAAAAGCTCAACGCCATTCTGGCCGAAAACACCGGCAAGGACGTGGAGACCATCGAGCGCGACTGCGAGCGCGACCACTTCATGACCGCCGAGGAAGCAAAGAACTACGGCCTCATCGACAAGGTCATCTACAAGCGCTGACCGTCCGAAGACGCAATGTTTTTAGGGGAACGATTCGTTCCCCTAAAGCTTTATACCGGAAATCCGATTTATTTTTTATACAGCTAATTCGCTGATTGGAGAGCAAGATGGCAAAGAATGAAGACAGAAGAAGCATAAGATGCTCATTTTGCGGCAAGCCGCAGTCTCTGGTGGACCGGCTGATCGCCGGCAACGGCAGCTATATCTGCGACGAGTGCGTGCGCATGTGCGCCAGCATTATTGACGACGGACCGGCTCCCGCGACGGTAGAGGGCTATGACGGTCTTCCCCTGGTGTTTGATAAGCTTCCCAAGCCCATGCAGATCAAGGCGAAGCTGGATGACTATGTGATCGGCCAGGAGAGGGCCAAGATCGTGCTTTCCGTGGCGGTGTACAACCACTATAAGCGCATCCTCAACGCGGGCAAGGACGATGTGGAGCTGCAAAAGAGCAACATCCTGCTGATCGGCCCCACCGGCAGCGGCAAGACCCTCTTTGCCCAGACCATGGCGAAAATGCTGGAGGTGCCCTTTGCCATTGCCGACGCCACCACCCTGACAGAGGCGGGCTATGTGGGCGAGGACGTGGAAAACGTGATTCTCAAGCTCCTTCAGGCCGCGGATTTCGATGTGGAGCGGGCCCAGAGAGGCATCATCTACATCGACGAGATCGACAAGATTGCCCGCAAGAGCGAGAATACCTCCATCACCCGGGACGTGTCCGGCGAGGGGGTGCAGCAGGCTTTGCTGAAGCTGCTGGAGGGCACGGTGGCCAATGTACCGCCCCAGGGCGGGCGCAAGCACCCCCATCAGGAGTTTATTCACGTGGACACCACCAATATCCTGTTCATCTGCGGCGGCGCCTTTGACGGGCTGGATAAGATCATCGAAAAGCGCACCAACAAAAAGACCATGGGCTTCGGCGCGGATATCACCAGCAGCGCGGAGCGTGACGTGGGGGAGATCCTCTCTCAGGTCCAGCAGCATGATCTGCTGAAATTCGGCATCATCCCTGAGCTGATCGGCCGTCTGCCTGTGGTGGCCTCTCTGGCGTCCCTGAAGCGGGAGGACCTGGTCCGCATCCTGACCGAGCCGAAAAACGCCATGACAAAGCAGTATAAAGCCCTGCTGTCCTATGACGGGGTGGAGCTGGAATACGAGCAGGAGGCCCTGGAGGCCATTGCCGACAAGGCCATTGAGATGAAGATCGGCGCAAGAGGTCTTCGCAGTGTGATGGAGGGCGTGATGACCGACATCATGTATAAAATCCCCTCCGACACCACCGCCAACAGGGTCATTATCACTGCCGACAGCGTGAAAAACGGCAGCAGCCCCGTGATTAAGCATATCAACGATTGAAACAACGAAACACAGCACTCCGAAAGGAGGATAACATGTCAGACACTATGGAAAACGAAATCAGAACCCTGCCCATGCTCCCGCTCCGGGGGCTGAGCGTGTTTCCCGCCATGCTCCTGACCTTTGACGTGGAGCGTAACGCCTCTGTGGCGGCGCTGGACGCGGCGGTCAGGGGAGACCATCTCATTTTCCTCGCCGCCCAGAAGGACGTGGCCACCGACGTGCCCGAGGAAAAGGACATCTACCATGTGGGCACGGTCTGCCGGGTGCGGCAGCAGCTCCGCCAGCCCCACAGCAGCTGCCGGGTGATGGTGGAGGGCCTGTACCGGGCAGAGGCCATCAGCATGGACACCGAGGGGAAGGGATACAGCGCCCAGGTGACCCGCCTGGACGACAAGCCGGAGAAGGTCAGCGCCGTCCGCAAGGAGGCGCTGGTGAGAAGCTGCCTGTCCCTGTTCAACGAGTATCTGCAGATGAACCCGGACATGATGAACGAGCAGCTGCTCAACATCCTGGCCAATCCCGACATCGGCTATGTGATCAGCTATATCGCCCAGAATGTGCATTTCAGCCTGGAGGATAAGCAGAGGCTTTTGGAGGAGGTTTACCCCAGCCGCCGTCTGACTCTGCTCAACAAGCTTCTCAACAATGAGCTGGATATTCTGGCCATTGAGAAGGAGCTGAACGACGCCACCCAGGAGCAGGTAAACCGCAGCCAGCGGGAATACTATCTGCGGGAAGAGATGAAGATCATCCAGGCGGAGCTGGGCGACGATGTGCAGGACGATATCGAGGACTACCGGGAGAAGATCAACGCCCTGCCGGTCAGCGAGGAGATCCGTACAAAGCTTCTGAAAGAAGTGTCAAGGCTTTCCAAGCAGCCCTTCGGCTCCTCCGAGGCCGCTGTCATCCGGGGCTATCTGGACGTGTGTCTGGAAATCCCCTGGAACCAGAAGACCCAGGAGACCGTGGACCTGAAAAAGGCCAGAAAGGTCCTGGACGATGACCACTTCGGCCTGGAAAAGGTGAAGGAGCGCATCATCGAATATCTGGCGGTGAAAAAGCTCTCACCGGAGATCAAGGGCGGCCTCATCTGCCTTGTAGGCCCTCCGGGAACCGGCAAGACCAGCATCGCCATGAGTATCGCCCGGGCCACCAACCGTAAGCTGGTGCGCATCTCTCTGGGCGGCGTCCATGACGAGGCGGAGATCCGGGGCCACAGAAAGACCTACATCGGCGCTATGCCCGGCCGCATCATCAACGGCGTGATCCAGGCCAAAAGCTGCAACCCCCTGATGGTCCTGGACGAGATCGACAAGCTGGGCTCCGACTACCGGGGCGACCCCTCCGCCGCGCTGCTGGAGGCCCTGGACGGGGAACAGAACGGCAGCTTCCGGGACAATTTCCTGGAGCTCCCCTTTGACCTTTCCGAAATTTTCTTTATCACAACCGCAAACACCACCGACACCATTCCCAGAGCGCTGCTGGACCGCATGGAGGTCATCGAGCTGAGCAGCTACACCGACGAGGAGAAGCTGGAAATCGCAAAGCGGCACCTGCTGCCCAAGCAGCGGAAAAAGCACGGACTTCGGGCAAACCAGCTGAAGATCAGCGACGAGGCCCTGCGCGCCATCATCTCCGGCTACACCAGAGAGTCCGGCGTCCGGCTTCTGGAGCGGGAGATTGCCCGTGTCTGCCGCAAGGCGGCGGCCATGATCGCCGGGGGAGAGTGCAAGAGCCTGAATGTGAAAAACGATAAGCTGGAGGCGGTGCTGGGCCCGGTAAAGTTCAAGCCTGACGAGCAGCGCAGCCAGGACGAGGTGGGCCTGGTCCGGGGCCTTGCCTATACCTCTGTGGGCGGCGAGGTGCTGGACGTGGAGGTCTCCGTGGTGGACGGCAGCGGAAAGCTGGAGCTCACCGGCAATCTGGGCGATGTGATGAAGGAATCGGCCCATGCCGCCGTCACCTATATCCGCAGCCGCGCTTCGGTTCTGGGCATCGACCCGGATTTCTATAAGAATAAGGATATACATATCCACTTCCCCGAGGGCGCGGTACCCAAGGACGGCCCCTCCGCCGGAATCACCGTGTGCATTGCCCTCATCTCCGCTCTCACCGGCACGCCGGTAAGGCATGATGTGGCCATGACCGGGGAGATCACCCTGCGGGGCCGGGTACTGCCCATCGGCGGACTGCGGGAAAAGACCATGGCGGCCTACCGCAACGGCGTCCGCACGGTCATCATCCCCAGCGAAAACACCTCCGACCTGGAGGAGATCGACCAGACCGTCCGCCGCGGGCTGCACTTTGTGCCCACGGACCATGTGGATAAGGTGCTGGATGTGGCCCTTGTCCGGGAGAGCGGCAGCCCCAATGTGACAGTGCCCCCTCCCGCGGTCAAGAAGGAACTCTGCGCAGTGAGACAGTAGGTGAACCATGGCGGCACTGAACGTTAACAAGGCGGAATTTATCAAATCGGCGGCAAGCCCCAATCAGTTTATCCGCTCCTCCACGCCCAGCGTGGTCTTTGCGGGCAAATCCAACGTGGGCAAGTCCTCCGTCATTAACCGCATGCTGAACCGGAAGAACTTCGCCCGGGTGGGCGCTTCTCCCGGCAAGACCATCCATGTAAACTATTTTCTCATCGACGGCAGGGTCTATTTTGTGGACCTGCCGGGCTACGGCTACGCCAAGGTCTCCCAGGCCGAGCGGGACCGCTGGGGCAAGCTGATGGAGCAGTTTTTCGCCTCCGAGGGGCTTATCGACCTGGGGGTCATGATCGTTGACGCAAGGCACAAGCCCACGGCCGACGATGTGACCATGGCCGAGTGGTTCAAAAATTCCGGTTGCCGCCTGGTTGTGGTAGCAAACAAGCTGGACAAACTGAAAAAAAGCGAGATCGAGCCCAACATGGCCCTTATCCGACAGACCCTTGATCTGCCGGAAGAGGTTTTGCTGATCCCTTTTTCTGCGGAAAAAGGTCAGGGCCGGGACGCCCTCATGGCGGAGATCATGAAGGAGCTTTCGTAAAAAATCCCCAATAGCAGCGCGATTTTTCATGGCGCTGCTATTGTCTTTTATCAAAAGATTTGCTAAAATAGAGAAAACACTGGAGGTGGAGCAGATAAGCGCCTTGGAGTCCATATGGAACGGATTTGATTTTACCTATATTCTCAGCATCCTGCTTGGGCTGATCCCGGCGCTTTTGTGCATCACCCTGCACGAGCTGAGCCACGGCTTTGTGGCCTATAAGCTGGGCGACAATACCGCCAGGGATCGGGGCAGGCTCACCCTCAACCCCCTCAAGCATCTGGACGTGATGGGCCTTTTGATGCTCCTGGTTTTTCACGTGGGCTGGGCAAAGCCCGTGCCGGTGAATATGTACAATTTCAAAAATCCGAAAAAGGGCATGGCGGTGACGGCGCTGGCCGGGCCTGTCTCCAACTTTCTGATTACCCTGGTGTTCATGTTCCTCTTCGGCTTTGCTTATACCATTGTGAGCTTTCATTACACGAAGGCCGGGTACTATGTTCTGCAGCTTCTCCAGCTCACGGCCTATATCAGTCTGGGCCTGGGCCTTTTCAACCTGATCCCCATCCCGCCGCTGGACGGGTCAAAGGTGCTGCTGTCCCTCCTCAGCGACAGCAATTACTATAAGCTTCTGCGTTATGAGCGCTACGGCATGATTTTAATGATCCTGCTGGTATCCACCGGCATTATCGGCAAGCCCCTGTCCGCCACAATGGACGCGATTTACAATTTCCTGCTGCCGCTGGCCCAGTGGGGCGCCGATCTGTCCTATAACCTCTTTTTTAAGTGAGCGATCCATGGAAAATCCAAGCTTTTTTCTTGAAGGCGTCGTAAAGGAAAAAAACGAGCTTCAGGATTTTGAAGGCCCCCTGAGCCTGATCCTGATGCTGCTTTCAAAAAACAAAATCGAGATAAGAGACATTAAAATATCCGAAATACTGGACCAATATCTGGAATACCTGGCCCAGATGCAGAGCATGGATCTGGAAATCGCCAGTGAGTTTGTTCAGATGGCCTCCCACCTGCTCTATATCAAGACAAAGACCCTTCTGACCTCGGACGATGAGGAGGTCTCTGAGCTGGAAGTGCTGATGGCCTCCCTTGAACAGCTCAAATGCAAGGACGTCTATAACGCTGTGCGCCAGGTGACGCCGGAACTGAAACAGGCGTCGGAACTGGGCCTGCTGTATTTTTCCAAGCTGCCGGAGCCTTTGCCCAAAACCGCAAAGGAATATGAATACCGGCATGAGCCGGTGGACCTGCTGAAGGCCCTGGCGTCGGTGTACATGCGGGGCGGAAAAACCCCGGAACTGGAGAGCTTTTCCTCCGCCATCCCCAAACGCATCGTATACAGCGTCAGGGATAAAAGCCGCCAGATCCTGAGCCGGCTCAGCGGCGGCAGCGTCTCGTTGAACAGCCTTTATTCTGAGTGCCGCTCCCGCTCCGAGGTGGTGGCAACCTTCATGTCCGTGCTGGAGCTTTGCAGCATGGGAAACATCCATATCAGCCGCAGCGGTGACGATTATACCGTTGAATTTACCGGCGGCGATGTGGACGAAATCATTGAAAAGATTGTTGAGTAGACAAATGATTGATATTTCTTCCGCCATTGAGGCTATACTTTTTGCGGCGGGCGACAGCGTCCCCGTGGCAAGACTGTCCCTTGTGCTGGGGGTTGACGAAAAGGAGATCAACCTGCGGGCAAAGGAGCTGCAGGACAAATACAGCTTTGAGCAGCGGGGAATGCGCATTCTCCGCCTGGACGACAAGCTGCAGATGTGCTCTGCCCCGGAGTTTGCCCCCTTTATCACCAAGGCTCTGGAGCAGAGAAAGCCCCCCATGCTCTCCCAGGCAGCGCTGGAGACCCTGGCCATCGTGGCCTATTTTCAGCCCGTCACCCGGGCCTATATCGACCAGGTGCGCGGCGTGGACAGCGCCTACACGGTGGGTATGCTCACCGAGCGGGGCCTGATCGAGGTCTGCGGCAGGCTGGACGTACCGGGCCGGCCCTCTCTGTTCCGGACTACCGACGTTTTCCTGCGCACCATGGGCATCAGCGAGCTGTCCCAGCTCCCCCCCCTGCCTGACATGACCAACGGCGAGGGCATAGAAAAACTGCAAAACGCCATAGACGAGATACAAAATGCCGCAGTTAGCGGACAGATGAGCTTAAGTGAAGTAACAGAACAAAACGGGGAGTGATGCAGTTGGTCGGACTTATCATCCTGGGCGTCATCATCGCCATCATTGTTGCCATTATGCTTGTACCCGTGGGAGCGGACGTGGCCTATGAGGGCGGCGAGCTGCGCCTGTCGGCAAAGGTTTGCGGGATGCTGCTGCAGCTGATCCCAAAGCCCCCTGCCGATGAGACAAAGCCCAAGAAAGAAAAGAAGCCCAAAAAGCCCAAAAAGCAGAAAAAGCAGCCGGAGGAGCAGGCGCAGACCGGGGAGGAAAAGCCCAAAAAGAAGCTGAATCTGGATTTCAGCATGGACGAGATCATGGGCCTTGTAAAATCTGTCCTCCGGGGTCTTGGCCGCTTCGGGCGGAAGCTCTCGGTGGACCGCTTCCTGCTGCACTACACCGCCGCCGGAAAGGACCCCTACAACACCGCCATGACCTTCGGCTATGTGAACGGGGCGCTGACCACCCTGACCCCCATCTGCCGCCGTACCTTTGATACTAAGGACGTGGACGTATGGACGGATGTGGATTTCACCACGGAAAAGACAAAAGTGGATTTCGGCGTGGCCCTGACCATCCGCATCGGGCAGATTTTCGGCGTGGTGTTCACCATCCTCTTCGGCGCTCTCGGCATACTGATCAAGCACAAATTCCGTAAATTCAAGGAAAAACGGGCAAACAAAAAGGCCGGTATTCCCGATAATGAGGGGACAGCGGCGGAAAACAAGGAAGAAATAACAAAAACGATACAGGCAGTGGAAAGGACGGACTCAAATGGAGAACAATAACCCTATCGGCGAACTGATGCAGACCACCATGGAGAACGTGAAAAACATTCTCAAGGTTGACACGGTTGTGGGCGATCCGATTTATACGCCTGACGGAATTACCCTGGTTCCCATCTCGAAAATCAGCGTGGGCTTCGGCGGCGGCGGAGTGGAGTTCAACTCCAGGAAGACCGGCGCGGACAGACCCTACGGCGGCGGCAACGCCACCGGCGTGAAGATCGACCCCATCGGCTTTCTGGTCATCAAGGACGGCGTGGTCAGAATGATCAACGTCACGCCTCCTGCGAGCAATACCGTTGACCGGATCATTGACCTGGTGCCCCAGGTTATGGACCGTGTTGACAGCTTTATTGAAAAACAGAAAAGTAACGGCAGCGGGAAATAAAATAAGTTAATCGGTCAATAATAAGCACTGCCCAAAAAAATCAGGGTGGTGCTTATTATTAAAAAAATAATTATTGCTGCAATCCTTGCGGCTATGGTATATAATATAGGTATAACAGCCCGGGCGGACGACGCGCCAGGCGTCAGCGCCCACAGCGCCATGGTGATGCACAGCGGCGGTGAGGTGGTCTTTGAAAAGAACGCGGACGAGCAGATGCGGATCGCCAGCACCACCAAGATCATGACCGCCCTTGTGGTTCTGGAGCACTGTGCGCTGGACGAGCAGGTGGAGATTCTGCCGGAATACTGTGGCGCGGAGGGCTCCTCCATGTATCTGTCCCCCGGAGAGCGCTACACCGTCGAAGAACTGCTGCAGGGGCTGCTGCTGGTGTCGGGAAACGACGCCGCCATTGCTCTGGCCTGCCACACGGCAGGGGATATCGACAGCTTTGTGGCCTTGATGAACGCGAAGGCCTTTACGCTGGGCATGGAGAACAGCTCTTTTGCCAATCCTCACGGCCTGGACGGGGAGGGACATTATTCCACCGCCCGGGACATGGCAAAGCTGATGTGCGCCTGTATGGAAAATGAGGATTTTGCCCGGATCACCGCCACGAAAAGCTGCACGGTAGGGGAGCAGTTCCTGTACAATCATAATAAGCTGCTTTCCAGCTGCCAGGGCTGCATCGGCGGAAAGACCGGCTATACCGAAACCGCAGGACGCTGTCTTGTCAGCTGTACCGAGCGGGAGGGGACAAGATATGTCTGCGTGACCCTTTCTGCTCCGGACGACTGGAACGACCATAAAAGGCTCTATAACTGGGCTTTTTCCCACTATACCAACCGCAGCGTGGTGGACGAGAGCATTGGCTTTGACATCCCCGTGGTCTCCGGCACCCTTCCCACGGTCAGGGCTGTCCCGGAGGAGGCGTTTTCGGCCTTTCTCCCCACCGATGCGGAGCTGACGCTCATTGCGGAGATGGCCCGCTTCACCTATGCCCCGGTTCAGCAGGGCGAAACCGCCGGGCGGATCGTGGTGCTGCTGGACGGCGAACTGCTGAAGGAGATCAGGCTTATCTATGAAGGCGAGGTCCCCGCAGCAAAGCATACCCTGTCCGTGAGAAAAACACTGGAGATTGCTTGATGAAGGAGAGACTTCAGAAAATCATATCCGCCTCCGGGCTTATGTCAAGAAGAGCCGCGGAGGAGCTGATCGCCGCCGGAAAGGTGAGGGTAAACGGCGTGACCGCCGCCCTGGGCGACAAGGCGGAGGCCGGGATTGACCGTATTCTGGTGGACGGAAAAGCTCTTCCGTCCGCCGGTGAGAAGCTGTACATAATGCTCAATAAGCCCCGGGGCTATGTGACCACACTCAGCGACGAGAAGGGCAGAAAGAACGTCTCAGAGCTGGTAAAAGAGCTGGGGACAAGGCTCTACCCTGTGGGCAGGCTGGACATGTATTCCGAGGGCCTGCTGCTCATGACCAACGACGGGGACTTTGCCAACCGTCTGATGCACCCCTCACACCAGGTGGACAAGTGCTACCACACCTGGGTAAAGGGGGAGGATATGGGCTGGGCCGTGGAGCTGCTGCGCTGCCCCATGGAGATTGACGGCTATGTGACATCCCCCGCGCAGGTGGATATTCTGGAGCTTAAAGGCGAGGAAGCCCTTTTGGGGATTACCATACACGAGGGGCGAAACCGCCAGGTAAGAAAAATGTGCGAGGCCGCGGGCCTCAAAGTCACAAGACTGATGCGCGTAAGCGAGGGCGGCGTGGAGCTTGGAACGCTGAAAAGCGGAAGGTGGCGCCGTCTGACTGAGGAAGAATTGAATATGCTCCTTAAGTAAGCGTTGACTGAAATGACCGAAAGGACAACAGAATGGAAAAAGACATTATTGCGATCCTTTCCGAGAAATCCGTTCATTTTTCCAAACGCCAGCGGGCGGTGGCGGATTATATCTGCGAGCACCCGGACATGGCCGCGTTTATGACTGCCGAGCTGCTGGCTCAGGCGGTGGGCGTCAGCGAGTCCACGGTGGTGCGCTTTGCCCTTGAACTGGGCTTCGACGGCTACCCGGACATGAGAAGGTCGGTGCAGAGGCTTCTGCGCAGTAAAATCAGCAGCCAGGGGCAGAGTGCCCATGGAGAGGCGGAGAAGGACTACACCCAGCTGTTTCAGCGCACGGTGGAGGACTACGGCAAAGCCATTGCTGCCCTGACAGAGGGGGAGAATCCCCGCGCCTTTGACGTCGCCGTCAAGCAGCTGCAAAAGGCCAAAAGGCTGTTTGTTCTGGGAGATGACCCGGGAGAACCCGCGGCAAGGCTCCTGTGGCAAGGCCTGAACCTGATTCGGGACGGGGTGCTGCTGATCAGCGGCGAGCCTTATGAGCAGCTGATCCATATCGGCGCGGGGGACGCGCTGCTGTACATATGCCCTGCCGGGGCGGTGAACTCCGGCGCGGCCCGTTATGCCCATGACTGCGGAGCAGCAGTGATCGTTCTGGCGTTGGAAAGCTTACGGAAGGAGCTGCCCTTTGCAGAGAGCTTTATTGCCTGCGGCAAGGGTCTTGAATCGGGCCGTGAGCCCGTTCTTCCGGCTTATGCCGTGGCCGGAGCCATACTGCGTGCCTTCGCTCAGGAAATGAAGAGCGGGGCGAAAAAATCAGAAAAGATCCGGCAGGAGTATGAAAGAAATGATCGCAGATAACACAGACCTTGTGGTGATCGGCGGCGGCGCGGCGGGCATGATGTGTGCCGCTACTGCGGCGGACAGGGGATTGAAGGTGATTTTGCTGGACCCCAACCGCCAGCTTGGCAGAAAGCTGCGCATAACCGGCAAGGGCCGCTGCAACCTCACCAACAACTGTGAAATTAAAACCTTTATGCAGAACATTCCCGGGGACGGCAGGTTTTTGTTCAGCGCGCTGAACAGGCTGTCGCCTGCGGATACCATGGCTTTGTTCGAGTCTAAGGGCCTGGAGCTGAAGACCGAGCGGGGGAACCGGGTTTTCCCGGTGTCGGACAACGCAAACGACGTGGCGGGGACCATGGCCCGCTGGTGCGCCCGCTCCGGCGTCACTGTGCTGCGATGTAAAGCCAAAAAAGTGGTCGCAGAAAACGGAGCGGTCACCGGCGTGGAGACGGAAAAGGGCCTTATCCCATGCCGGGCGGCAGCCGTCTGTACCGGCGGCCTGTCCTACCCCCTCACCGGCTCCACCGGCGACGGGCTCAGGTTTGCCCAAGCGCTGGGCCACAGCGTCACACCGCCCAGAGCCTCCCTTGTGCCGCTGGAAAGTCCGGATGCCTACTGTGCCGAGATGCAGGGCTTTTCCCTGAGAAATGTGGTGCTCTCCGCCTATGAGGAGGACAAGCTCATCTATAAAGAGCTGGGCGAGATGCTGTTTACCCATTTCGGCGTCTCCGGGCCTCTGGTCCTCTCCGCCAGCGCCCATATGCGCCATATGGGGAGCAAAAATTACCGTCTGGAGATCGACCTGAAGCCCGCTCTGGACGAAAAAAAGCTGGACGCCAGAATTTTGCGGGACTTTGAAAAATACGCGAACAGGGAGTTTAAAAACGCCCTTTCGGACCTGGCCGGCAGCGCCATGATCCCGGTGCTGGTAAGGCTCTCCGGGATACCGGAGGACACCAAGGTAAACTCCGTCACCCGGGAGCAGAGGATGAAGCTGCTTCATCTTTTCAAGGCTTTCCCGGTCACAGTTTCGGGCACACGACCCATAGACGAGGCCATCGTCACCGCCGGCGGGGTGAATACCAAAGAGATCAATCCCCGCACGATGGAGTCCAAGCTCATTTCTGAATTGTACTTTGCCGGAGAGGTGCTTGACCTCGACGGTTATACAGGCGGTTTCAATCTGCAGATCGCCTGGTCAACCGGCTTCGTCGCCGGAAATTCTGTGTTAAAGGATGCGTTTTGAGATGAAAAAACATTATTCAATCGCCATTGACGGACCCTCCGGAGCAGGAAAAAGCAGTCTGGCCAGAAGAGCCGCTGCCGCTCTGGGCTTTATCTATGTTGACACAGGCGCCATTTACCGCACGGTTGGCCTGGCCTGCTACCGGGCCGGTATCAGCTGCAAGGACGCCGAGGCAGTGGAGAAGATCCTGCCCAGGCTCAATATCCAGATGAGATTCAACGCCGCAGGGGAGCAGCGCATGTATCTGGACGAGGAGGACGTGTCCTCCCGCATCCGTATGCCCGAAATTTCCATCTGCGCCTCCGACGTGTCCACTTTGCCCGTGGTGCGCAGCTACCTTCTGGACATGCAGCGCCGCATGGCAAAGAACAGCAACGTGATCATGGACGGCCGGGATATCGGCACCGTGGTCCTGCCCGACGCGGACCTGAAGATCTTCATGACCGCAAGCTCTGCCGCCAGGGCCCAGCGCCGTCTGCTGGAGCTTCAGGGCAAGGGCGTCAAGGCCAATTTTGAGGACGTGTTCCGGGATATTGAATACCGCGACAAGCAGGACAGCACCCGTGCCGCCGCGCCGTTGAGAGCGGCGGAGGACGCCGTTATTCTGGACACCACCAACCTGAATCTGGAGGAGAGCTACCGCCTTCTCTGCCGCACTATTAAAGAGAAGCTGGGCGTCCAGCCTGTTGGCTGATGAAGGAGCTTATCCTTGCCAAAAGCGCGGGCTTCTGCTTTGGCGTGAACCGCTCTGTGGACATGGCGGAAAAGCTGCTGCGGGAAAAGGGGAGCTGCTGCAGCTTCGGCCAGCTCATACATAACGAGGACGTTGTAAAGGAGCTGGAGGAGAGGGGACTGCGGGTGATCCACTCTCCTGAAGAGGCCATGCCCGGGGACAATGTACTCATCCGCGCCCACGGCGTGTCCCGTCAGCTGGTGGAGCAGCTGGAGGCCCGGGGAGCCATTGTCACCGACGCCACCTGCCCCAAGGTAAAGCACATTCACGGTATCGTCAGCCGCGCCGATGAGGAGGGGCGCTTTGTCATCATCATCGGCATGCGCCGCCACCCGGAGGTGGAGGCCATCTGCGGCTGGTGCAGCCGGCATCAGGTATTTGAAAATGCTGCCGAGCTGGAAGAATGGCTGGAGGAACACCCGGATTTTTGGGATAAACCCCTAAGTGTGGTGGTACAAACCACGCAGACCGGCAGTAATTTTACCGAATGTTGCAATATCATAAAAAAAAGATGTACAAATGCGAAAATATCTGATACAATATGCTTTGCTACGTCCACGCGTCAGGAAGAGGCTGCTGCGATAGCCTCCCGGTGTGACGCCATGGTTGTTATCGGCGGAAAACACAGCGCCAACAGCATCCATTTAGCTCAGATCTGCGCGGAAAACTGTCCTTCGATCCAGTTTATCCAGCGTGCGGACGAGCTGGATCTGGATCAGCTGAAATCTGCCGGGACGGTCGGCTTGACAGCGGGGGCATCAACGCCTGCGTGGATAATTAAGGAGGTAAGAAACAAAATGAGCGACGAAATCAAAGTAGAAGAATCCGCAGTGGAGAAGGAACAGTCCTTCGATGAAATGCTGGAGGAGACTCTCAAAACAATATATAATGGAGATAAGGTAACCGGAACCGTAGTTGCAATCACCGGCACCGAGATCAGCGTTGATCTGGGTACCAAGTATTCCGGCTTCATTCCCACCACCGAGTTTACCGACGACGGCATCAAGGTCGAAGACGCCGTCAAGGTTGGCGACACCATTGAGGCTGTCGTTGTCAGAGTCAACGACATTGAAGGCACCGCAATGCTCTCCAAGAAGCGTCTCGACGCTGCCAAGAGCTGGAACGACGTTGAGGCCGCTGCCGAGGACGGCACCGTTCTGGAAGGCGTTGTCACCGAGGAGAACAAGGGCGGCGTTGTGGTCAACGTCAAGGGCGTGCGTGTGTTCGTTCCCGCCTCCCAGACCGACCTGCCCAGAGACGCTGAGCTGAGCCAGCTCCTCAAGAAGACCGTCCGCCTGAAGATCACCGAGGTCAACAAGGCCCGCAAGCGCGTTGTTGGCTCCATCCGCCGCGTTGCCCAGGCCGAGCGCCGCGAGCGCACCGAGGCCATCTGGAACGAGATCGAGGTCGGCAAGAAGTACCACGGCGTGGTCAAGTCCCTGACCAGCTACGGCGCATTTGTAGACATCGGCGGCATCGACGGCATGGTTCATGTGTCCGAGCTGAGCTGGGGCCGCATCCATCAGCCCTCCGAGGTCGTCTCCGTTGGCGACGAGATCGACGTTTACGTCATCAACTTTGACCGCGAGAAGCGCAAGATCTCCCTGGGCTACAAGGATCCCAACGGCAACCCCTGGACCCAGTTCACCGAGAAGTACCAGGTTGGCAGCGTTGCCACCGTCAAGGTAGTCAAGCTCATGACCTTCGGCGCCTTTGCCGAGATCCTGCCCGGTGTTGATGGCCTGATCCACATCTCCCAGATCGCAAACCGCCGCATCGCCAAGCCCGACGACGTGCTGACCGTAGGCGATGTTGTCGACGTGAAGATCACCGCCATCGACGAGGAGAAGCACAAGGTCTCCCTGTCCATCCGTGCCCTGTCCGAGCCTGCTCCCGCTCCCGTAAAGGAAGAGCCTGTTGAGGAAGAGAAAGTCGGCCCCGAGGCTGATGCTCTGGTCTACGAAGTCTCCGCCACCGGCGAAGCCACCGGCATCGCTCCCGAAGAGGAGTAATTCAGAGATTTAAAATCGCCGCACAAAAAAGTGCGGCGATTTTTCATTGTTTTCGTTTATTACGCTCTTGGCTTAAGCCGGGGCTCGATCCAGTCCAGTACATCCTGATAGACCTGCTGGCGGTTCAGCTCGTTGAGCATCTCATGCCGGCCTTCGGGGTAAAGGCGCATGAACACGTCTTTCAGCCCGGCCTGGCAGAAGGCCTTGTAGGCCCGCTCCACGCCCTTGCCGTAGTCGCCCACCGGGTCCTTGTCGCCGGACATGAAGTACACCGGGGTGTCCTTGTTCATGGCGCCGATGTTCTTCTGGTCAGTGACGAATTTGATGCCGCCCATCATGTCCCGGTACAGGCTGGCCTTGGCCACAAAGCCGCAGAGCGGGTCATTGATGTATTTTCTCACCATCTCGTGGTCCTGGCTGAGCCAGTCGAAATCGGTCATGGGGAAGCGGACCTTCTTGTTGTACGCGCCGAAAGCCAGGTCGTTTAAGAATTTGCCGTCCGCTCTGGGGCCTTTGGCTCTGACGATGGATTCGGCCATGGCGTAGCCGGAATAGACCAGGGCCTTGGACTGGTGGCCGGTGCCGCTGAGAATCACCAGGTCGGGCTTCTCCGGGTGTTTGACAATATAGGTGCGGGTCAGGAAGCTGCCCATGCTGTGGCCGAAGAAAATATAGGGCAGGTCGGGGTGATCCGCTTTCATCAGGTCGTGGAGCTTGTCCATGTCCTGCACCACATGGTCCCAGCCGTTATCCTCGGCGAAAAAGCCCAGATCCTCGGGAGCGGAAACGGACTTGCCGTGGCCCAGATGGTCGTTGCCCACCACAAGAATGCCATTTTGGGCAAGGAAAAAGGCAAAATCGTCATAGCGGTCAATATACTCGGCAATGCCGTGGGCGATCTGCAATACGGCCCTGGGGGCCCCGTCGGGCATACACTGACGGGCATGGATATGGTTTTTGCCGGTACTGGATGCAAAAGTAAAATCACTGAAACTTGGCATTGAAATATCCTCCTTCATATGATACCATTTTCCTGGCTTTATTTTATCCAGATTTAAATCTTTAGTCAATAAACAGAGTGAGAAGAATATGAAAATTCAAATCAAATATTTCGTTGACGATTTAATTAAAATCGAAAAAATCGCCCAGGGAGACTGGATCGACCTGCGCGCCGGCGAGGATGTGGAGATGAAGGCGGGGGAGTTTCGCTTTATCCGTCTGGGCCTGGGCATGATCCTGCCCGAGGGCTATGAGGCCCATGTGGCTCCCCGCAGCAGTACCTTCAAGAACTTCGGCATCATCGCCACCAACAGCGTGGGCGTCATCGACAACTCCTTCTGCGGCGAGGAGGACGAGTGGAAAATGCCTGCCTACGCCCTGCGGGACACGGTGATTAAAAAGAACGACCGCATCTGCCAGTTTCGCATCATGGAAAAGCAGCCGCCCCTGGAATTTGAAACGGTGGAGCACCTGAAGGAAACCAGCCGCGGCGGCTTCGGCTCCACGGGGAAAACATAATGAAAAATCCCTCCGAAAATTTTTCGGAGGGATTTTTCAAAAATACGGACGCGGAAGCGAAAAACACACGTTTATAATCATGAAAGCTTTCAAAGAAACGGAGGGGTGGACATGCCTGATATCCTGCGCGAGCTGCAAAGAGGAAGCGAGGAGGCGCTGGAAAAGCTGATTGAAACCTATACCGGCTATGTGGGAACCGTTGTTTGGAATATCGTTTGCGGGACGCTTAGCCGCGGCGACGCGGAAGAGATCATCTCCGATGTGTTTTTAAGCCTCTGGTATAACGCGAAAAAGGTACAGCCCGGAAAGCTCAGGCCATATCTGGCCGCGGTTGCCCGCAATAAATCCATAGACGCTCTGCGCAAGGCAGGAAAGGAGCCGGTATTTGAAGAAGATCTCATGATCGTCTCCGGCTGTGACCCGGAGCGGGAGCTGACCAAAAAGGAGGAGGCGGAGATCCTGCGCAAGACCCTGAATGAACTGCCGGAGCCAGACAGAACGGTGTTTATCCGCCATTATTATGGCGGGGAAAAGACTGCACAGATAGGGGAGCGTATGGGGCTCAGCCCAAATACGGTACAGAGCAAGCTGAAACGCGGCCGGGAGAAGCTGCGCCGCGTATTGAAGGAAAGGGGGGGTTTCCTTGAACAAGAAGATTTCTGAGCTGTTCGCGGCCTATGACGGGGAATTGGAACTGGATGAGCAGTCCGGCTTTGACCCAGAACGGATAAAGGCGAATACCCTGCAAAAGATCAGAGGAGAAAGGGACATACCGGTGAGAAAACCATTTCGGCGAACACTGCTGATTGCGGCAGTCCTGGTCTGCCTCCTGGCGGCGACGGCCTGCGCAGTAGTCTGGCAAATGAGCTACCGTTTCCTGGATGAGGGAGAGACGCTGGAATACAGCTATACGACCGATAATCTGATCAGTAAAGACGAGGAGGGCTATCATTACGAAGAAAAGAGTATCGTCATGGAGAACGCAGTGATGGTACTCAATTTTGAGGGCCGCAGCGAGAGCAAGCAGTTTCTCCTCAAAGCAAACTGGCTGCCGGAGGAATATGAGGCAAATAAAATCAGCTATGCGGAATATATTGCGTTTTATGCAGATCACCAGCGGACGCCCAGAGAATACGGACCGGAGCCAGAGGCCGCACTGAAAGAGGCTGGGCTAACGGAGGAAGAGGCCAAAGAGTGGTGTTTCATGTTTGACTGTGACGCGAAGATCGACGGCGAAATGAAACCGCTGTATGAGATCACTATCCTTCAGCCCACGGAAATTTATCAAAAGGATTGCCTGATCGGCCCATACGGCGATGAGGCGGAGATCATCAAGGAAGGGGAGCTGAGTGGCTGGAGAATGCTCGAGGTGTACAACAAATGGAGGCCCCAGGCCGGCGGGGAAACGTTCAACATGGACCAGAATATTCTCCTGCTTTACGAACCGGAGAAAGGATATCTGATCACCCTGGTGGGGACTGCCGACTTTGCGCTGTTGGAAAAGATCGCGGAAAACCTTGAAGTAAGGGAGACCCAGCGGACCATATACAGCGCGGAGGAAAACTGGTTTGATTATAATCTCATTATCGCAGGCGTCGGCTAAAACAGAACAACCGCCGGGGCATTTGCCCCGGCGGCCATCTTGTTGATGTTCTGTTTTCTTTTCTGTCACTGCCAAAGCCGGCTGGAAAAACAGCCGCGAACGATAAACGCTATGCCCTGAATGACCAGCAGCACACCGACAATCACGGCCATGGCCAGGATGCTTGTCATGGGCGAGAGCAGGGACAGAAATCCAGCTGCCGCCAGCATCACGCCCAGGGCCGTGAACCAGCCCCAGCCCCGGACGCCAAGCCGCTGCAGGTCGAAGGAATTGACAAACTTGGCAATGCCTGAGAACAGCAGCCACATGCTGAAGATAAAGGGCAGCGCGATGGCAGTGAACAGATCATTGCAGAGAACAAACAGGGACAGCAGTACCGTCACAATGCCGTCAAGCAGAAACCAGCCGGAACCGGCGATGTAATTGTGTGCCCAGGCAAAAACCAGAATATCCACGATGCCTGAAAACAGCATCGCAAAGCCAAGAATCAAGGACATGCTTCCAAGGGCCACATCGGGATTCCTCAGGCAGACTATTCCTGCAATTACCAGCAGAACGCCGGCGATCACCAATAAAACGCGGGAAAGGGTTTTGTTCATCTTGACGGCCTCCATTCTTTCTGTGTTTTCAATCCGGATTATTTTATGGCGATGGTCTTTTTCCCCGGCAGCCTCTTTTCTGCTTTCTTCGGCAAAGAGATCCTGAGGATGCCGTCCTCAAATCCGGCAGACACTTCCTCCGGCTCCACAGCCTTGCCCACAAAGAAGCTGCGGCTGCATGTGCCGGCATAGCGTTCCTGACGGATGTACTTGCCCTTTTTGTCCTCTGTGTCCTTGTCAAGGCCCTTGGCGGCGCTGATGGTCAGGTAGCCGTCGTTCAAATCAAGGCCTATCTCGTCCTTTTTGAAGCCTGGCAGGTCGATATCCAGCTCGTAGCTGTCCTCGGTCTCGCGCACATCGGTCTTCATCAGGTTTCTGGCGTGCTTTCCGTAAAGCGGATCATGCCCACCGTGTTCAGGGAACATGGCTAAGCTATCATCAAAGAAATCGTCGAACAGGTATTCACCAAAAATACTGGGCATCATAAGTCATTCCTCCATTCATTCTTATCCTAATGCCCTTTGTGAGGGAACCTTTTTGGTCCTCCCGCTCGGTACGATCATGTTATAGTCCTTCAAATTAGCACTGTCAATAGGAGAGTGCTAATGTTCATCAAAAAAACGATTTTCGTTCACAAAATAAGCGATTTCAAATCAAAGAGCTGCGGCAGAAATGCCGCAGCTCTTTGATATTGATGGAGTAAATCAGCCGACGATGTCGCGGGTGTCGCGGGCGATGACCAGCTCTTCGTTGGTAGGGATGACGAAGACCTTCACGGGGGAGTCGGGGGTGGAGATCATGACATCCTCGCCGCGCTTGGAATTGGCGGCCTCGTCCACCTTGACGCCCAGATAGCCGAAGTACTGGCAGATGGCGGCGCGGGTCTCTTTGCTGTTCTCGCCCACGCCGGCGGTGAACACGATGGCGTCCACGCCGTTCATAGCGGCCACGTAGGAGCCGGCCACCTTGGCCACCCAGTAGTGGAACATGTCCAGAGCCAGAGCGGCGCGTTCGTTGCCCTCAGCGGCAGCCTTGTCCAGATCGCGGAAGTCGGAGGAGACGCCGGAGACGCCCAGAACGCCGGACTTCTTGTTCAGGATGTTCAGCATCTCGTCGATGCTGTAGCCGTATTTGTTCATCAGAAACTGAACGACGCCGTTGTCCAGGTCGCCGCAGCGGGTGCCCATGGGCAGACCCACCAGAGGCGTGAAGCCCATGGAGGTGTCCACGCACTTTCCGCCGTTGATGGCCGCGATGGAGGAGCCGTTGCCCATGTGGCAGGAGATAATCTTCAGCTCTTCGATGGGCTTGCCCATCAGTTCAGCGCAGCGGGAGGAGACATAGCGGTGAGAGGTGCCGTGGAAGCCGTAGCGGCGGATGCCGTCGTTCTTGTAGTACTCATAGGGAATGGCATACATGAAGGCCTTGCCGGGCATGGTCTGGTGGAAAGCGGTGTCGAACACGGCCACCATGGGGACGTCGCCCATGACCGCCTTGCAGGCGTTGATGCCGGTGATGTTTGCGGGGTTGTGCAGGGGAGCGAAGGGGGTGCAGTCCTCAAGGGCGGCCATGACCTCGTCGTTGATGAGCACGGAGCTGGCAAACTTCTCGCCGCCGTGGACCACGCGGTGACCCACCGCGTCGATCTCCTTCATGGAGGCCACAACACCGTATTCGGGGCTGGTCAGCTTGTCGATGACAGCAGCAATGGCCTCAGAATGGGTGGGCAGGCTGATATCCTCGTCAAAGACGGGCTTGCCGCCAACCAGCGGGCTGTGCTTCAGATGTCCGTCGATACCGATGCGCTCGCAGAGACCCTTGGCCATGAGCTGTTCGGTCTCCATATCGATGAGCTGGTATTTGAGGGAGGAGCTGCCTGCGTTAATTACAAGAATTTTCATTAATTCAATTCCTTTCTTCTATTGTAAATATGAGGTGAATTAAGTAAAATAATACATGACTATTCTAATACAAACGGCAGAAAATGCAAGCTTTTTTTGAGGAGACTGAAAATGAGCATAATCGGCATCGTTGGTGAATATAATCCTTTCCACAGCGGCCATGAATATCACATCCGCCAGAGCCGTCTGAATCTGGGGGAGGACTGCCCGGTGGTGTGCGTCATGTCCGGGGACTTTGTACAGCGGGGAGAGCCTGCCATCTATTCCAAATTCGCCCGGGCGGAGGCCGCCTGCCGCTGCGGGGCGGATCTGGTGGTGGAGCTGCCGCTGCCCTGGTCATTGTCCTCGGCGGAGGGCTTTGCCAGAGGGGCGGTATATCTGCTCAGCAAGCTGGGCGTCACCCATCTGAGCTTCGGCAGTGAGGCCGGGGAGCTGGAGCCGCTGGAGACCATTGCCCAAAGCCTTCTGGATCCGGCGGTCAACGGGGAGATCAAACAGGTTCTCAACAATGACGCAAGTCTTTCCTATGCCCAGGCCCGGCAAAAGGCCCTGGAGACACGGCTGGGTGAGCTGTCCGGTCAGCTGGAGCTGCCCAACAATATTCTTGCGGTGGAATACCTGAAAACCATCTACGAGCTGCGCCTTGATCTGCAGCCCATGACGGTGCTGCGCTTTGGCAGCGGGCATGACAAGGAGGGGGAGAGCGGGCCCAAATCTGCCGCAGAGCTGCGCCGCATGATCCGAAAGGGGGCCGATATTTCCCCCTTCATCCCCAAAGAAGCGGCCCTTGTCTTCGAAAGGGAAAAACAGCAGGGGAGGGCATTTACCGACACCGATATGCTGGAGGCGGCCATCATCTCCCGGCTCCGCCTGTTCGGCCCGGCCTACTACGAGGCCCTGCCGGACGGGAACGACGGTATAGGCCGCAGACTCTATGTGGCCGCCCATGAGGAGGCCAGCCTTGACGCCATCACCGCCGCCGCCAAAACCAAACGATACGCCCTCTCCCGCATACGGCGCATGTGCATGTGCGCGGCGCTGGGGGTGAAAGCCGGTATGGCGGAGGAGCTGCCGCCCTATGCCCGCGTGCTTGCCGCCAACGCCAGAGGCTGCGCCCTGCTGCGGGAGATCAGCCGGAAAGGGGGGATCCCCGTCATCACCAAACCCGCCTCTGTCCGCGAAATGTCCGCGGAATGCAGGGAGATTTTCAGTCTGGGCGCCGCCGCTCACGACCTCTATGTCCTCGGTTTTTGTGCCAGAGAAGAGAAAAAAGGGGGCAAAGAATGGCGCACCAGCCCCAAAATTGTGCAGGAATGATAAAAACTTTGTAAAATTTTTTTCTCGATTTAGTTATTTACGATTATTGCAATTTAGCGAAACATAGTGCATAATCAGAATATCGCCGGGTGAATACAAGTGTCCTCAAAATACGGACATCGATCCGGCGGAACTGAAAGGGAGGAACAAAAAATGAAAAAGATATTCGCACTTGCTCTCGCGCTGGTGATGGTATTTGCCCTGTGCGCCTGCGGCGACAACGGCGGAAGCAGCAGCGCTCCCGCTTCCAGCGGTGACAAGGTCATCAAGATCGGCGTTTTTGAGCCTACTTCCGGCCAGAATGCCGCCGGCGGCAAGAAAGAGGTTCTGGGTATTGAGTATGCTCACTCTCTGTACCCCACTGTTGACATCAACGGCGAGACCTACAGCATAGAGCTGGTTTATGCTGATAACGCTTCTGACGCGGCCAAGGCTCCCACCGCCGCCCAGCTGCTGATCAGCCAGAAGGTCTCCGTGGTACTGGGTACTTACGGTTCCGGCTGCGCCATCGCTGCCGGCGATCTGTTTGCCGAGGCCAAGATCCCTGCCATCGGTACTTCCTGCACCAACCCTCAGGTTACCATTGGCAACGATTACTACTTCCGCATTGCCTACATCGATCCTTTCCAGGGCGCTGTTATGGCCAGCTACGCGCTCAAGCAGGGCTGCAAGAACTGTGTCGTTATCGTTGAGGCCGGCGACGACTACTCCGCAGGCTTCGGCAACTACTTCTCCGAGGCCATGATTGCCGGCGGCGCTGCCTGCAGCACCGTTACCTTCCAGACCGGCGAGACCGACTTCTCCACCATTATGGCCAACATCAAGTCTGAAGGCTATGACGGCATTTTCGCCCCTGTCTCCATCGAAACCGCTCCTCTGATCATCAACCAGGCCCGTGAGGCCGGCGTTGACTGCCAGATCATGGCCGGCGACACCTGGGACGACATCTCCATTGCTGAGCGTGCCGGCGACAATGCCAACGGCGTGTTCTTCTCCTGCTTCTTCGACTCCACTGACGCCAGCAACGCTGCCGGTGTAGAGTTCAGCAAGGGCTTCACTGAGTGGGTTGCTGCTGACTCTGCCCGCGTTGAGAACAACGGCGGCACCGCTGAGGCTATCTCCTCTGTCACTCCCTGCGGCTATGACGCTTACATGGCTGCCTATAATGCCATTCTGGCTGCCCAGAGCACCGACGGCGCTGTTATCCGCGACGCGCTGGCCGGACTGAAGGTGGAAGGCCTGGTCACCGGCGACCTGCAGTTTGATGAAAACGGCGATGCCATCAAGAACTACGTTGCCATCAAGACCTTCCAGGATGGTCAGATCGTGTTCTCCGATGCTTACCAGGGATAATTCCCCCAAACCGTTCCAGGCATAGCGCGAAAAAGGTTTCCCCGGCGGAAAATACGCCGGGGAAACGTTCCGTTTTCTCAGACACAGAGTATTTGAATGTTAGGAGGCCGTAATATGCATACTGCCACATATTACATTGATCTGCTGCTTTCGGGGATTACCGTTGGCAGCCTTTACGCGTTGATTGCCATCGGCTACACCATGGTCTACGGCATCCTGCGCCTTATCAACTTTGCCCATGGCGATATTTTCATGATGGCCGGCTTTTTTATGGTCTATACCAGCGCGTCCATGCCTATGGCAGTTGCGCTCCCGGTGGTTCTGGTCATGACGGTGCTGCTGGGTGTTCTGATCGAGCGGGCGGCCTATAAGCCTTTGCGCAGCGCGCCCCGTATGTCGGTGATGATCTCGGCCATCGGTGTGTCCTACCTGCTGCAGAACCTGGCCACCTATATCACCGGCGGTCTGGCACGCCCTTATCCCGAGATCGCCATTCTGAAAAAGACCCTTGCTGTGGGTACGCTGAGCGTGAAGGTCATCACCATTGTCACGCCCCTGCTCACGGTTCTGCTGGTGGTGGCCCTGGTGCTTTTCATCAACCACACCAAGACCGGTATGGCCATGCGTGCCGTATCCAAGGACTTTGACACTGCCCGGCTCATGGGCATCAAGGTCAACAATGTCATTTCTGTCACCTTTGTGATCGGCTCCTTCCTTGCAGGCGTCGGTTCCATTCTTTACTTTACAAACTATGGCCAGGTAAGCCCCACGATCGGCGCCATGCCCGGCCTGAAGGCCTTTGTCGCGGCTGTGTTCGGCGGGATCGGTTCCATCCCCGGGGCCGTGCTGGGCGCATATATTATCGGTATCTGCGAGTCTATGATCAAGGCCAACGATACCATCGCCATCTTCAGCAATGCCTTTACCTTTGCTCTGCTGATCCTGGTGCTGCTGTTCAAGCCCAACGGAATGTTCGGCGAAAAGCTGACGGAGAAGGTGTGATATGATGGGAAACAAGAAAAGAGATTTGATCCTGTCGCTCATTTTTGCGGCAGTGATAACCGCGGTTCTGGTGTTCATTGATAAAAAACTGCATTATTCCATGCTGGCCTCCGTAATCCAGAAGGCCTCCATCTATGCGCTGCTGGCCGTCTCCCTGAACCTGCTCAACGGCTTTACGGGCCTGTTCTCTCTGGGCCAGGCCGGTTTTATGATGCTGGGCGCGTATACCTATGCTATCCTGACCATCCCTCTGGATCAGCACGCCAGTGTCTACCAGTATTTTAACGGCGGTGTGGTGAATGTATGCCTGCCTGCTTTTGTGGGTGTTATCGCCGCAGGAATCGTGGCGGTGATCTTCGCCTGGCTGGTTGGTAAGCCCTGTCTGAAGCTGAAGAGTGACTACCTGGCCATTGCCACGCTGGGCTTTGCGGAGATTCTCCGTGCGCTGATCCAGTGGGAAGTGCTGGGTCCTGTCACCAACGCTTCCAACATTCTGAAGAAGTTTCCCAAGTTTGACAGCATCCTGACTCCGGTGATCGTTTGCGCTTTCTGCATCTTTCTCATCGTCCTGCTGATCAACTCCTCTTACGGCCGGGCCTTCAAGGCCATCCGGGAGGATGAGGTCGCTGCCGAGGCCATGGGCATCAACCTGGCCAAAACCAAGATGCAGGCTTTTCTCACCAGCGCTTTCTTTGCCGGTGTGGGCGGCGCTCTGCTGGCCATGTTCCAGGCCAGCGTCCAGGCCCGTTCCTTCACCTCTGCCATGACCTATGAGATTCTGCTGATCGTGGTTATCGGCGGCATCGGCTCTGTCACCGGCTCCATCATTGGCAGCTTCCTGTACATAGCCAGCTCCGAATGGTGGCTGCGCTTTCTGGATGACTCCCAGACCTATCTGGGCGTGAACATCCCCTTCATGCGGGGCGGCTTCCGCATGGTGGTGTTCTCCGTGGTCATCATGCTGATCGTGCTGTTCTACCGTCAGGGCATCATGGGAACCAGAGAATTTTCCTGGCAGGGGATCATTGACTTCTTCAAAAAGCCCTTTGCCAAGCGGGAGAGAAAGGCGGTAAAAGACAATGGCTGAGAACGTGCTGCATATTGAAAATGTGACCATGCAGTTCGGCGGCGTTGTGGCCGTCAATAACCTGAACCTGGATGTGAACCAGGGTGAGATTGTGGCGCTGATCGGCCCCAATGGCGCCGGAAAAACCACGGTATTCAACTGTGTCACCGGCGTGTATGAACCCACAAACGGCAAGATCGATTTTCTGGGCGAGACCATTGTGGAAAATTTCCCCCGGGGCAAGATGAAAAAGCTCTACGCCGGGGAGAACATGGGCATGTACAATAAGACGGTTTCCCATACCCCGGACGTGATTACCTATAAGGGCATTGCCCGTACCTTCCAGAATATCCGCCTGTTCTCCAAACTCTCCGTGTTTGAAAACGTGCTGATCGCAAAGCACATGCGGGCCCGGCAGAACTTTTTCTCCGCTGCCCTCCACCTGAACCGGGCGGAAGAGAAGCGTATGCGGGAAGAAGCCCTGGCGCTGCTGGAGGAGCAGGGCCTGGATAAATACAGGGACGATGTGGCCGGCAGCCTGCCCTACGGTCTTCAGCGCCGGCTGGAGATCGCACGTGCCCTGGCTACCGAGCCCAAGCTGCTGCTGCTGGATGAGCCTGCGGCAGGCATGAATCCCCAGGAGACGCTGGAGCTGGCCGCTTTCATCGGCGAGATCCGGGATAAGTACAATCTCTCCGTTTTCCTGGTGGAGCACCATATGGATCTGGTGATGAACATCAGCGACCGGATCTATGTGCTGGATTTCGGCAAGCTGATTGCCCAGGGCGTGCCTGCGGAGATCCAGAGCAACGAGAAGGTTATTGAGGCCTATTTGGGGGTGAGTGAAGATGAGTGATATCATTCTCAGCGTGAAAGACCTGCAGGTCAATTACGGCGGCATCGAGGCCGTGAAGGGAATATCCTTTGATGTGCCCGCCGGGGACATTGTCACCCTCATCGGGGCCAACGGCGCGGGCAAATCCACCACCCTGAAGGCCATTGCCGGTCTGGTCAAACCCCACAGCGGCTCCATTGTCTTTGAGGGTACCAACATTACCGGAAAGGATTCCTCTGATATTGTGGCCAAAGGCGTCACTCTGGTGCCGGAAGGCCGCCGGGTCTTTTCCAATATGACGGTGCTGGAGAATATCAGAATCGGCGCATACCTGCGCAAGGATAACCTTGATGCGGACATTGCCTGGGTGTATGATCTGTTCCCCCGGCTGAAAGAGCGTGCGTGGCAGCTGGCGGGCACCCTTTCCGGCGGCGAGCAGCAGATGCTGGCCGTGGCCCGTGCCCTGATGAGCCGGCCCAAGGTGCTGATGATGGATGAACCGTCTCTGGGCCTGGCCCCTCTTGTGGTGAAGGGCATCTTTGATATTATCCGGGAGATCAACAGGCAGGGCGTCACCGTGCTGCTGATCGAGCAGAACGCCAACATGGCCCTGAAAACGGCAGACTATGCCTACGTGCTGGAGACCGGGCGCATCGGCCTTTCCGGCACCGGCGCGGAGCTTCTGGCCAACGAGGATGTAAAAAAAGCCTATCTGGGTACATAATTGATTGAAAGGAGACGGCAGACACCGTCTCCTTTTTAAAAGCGCCCTTGCGGTAGGGGAGGCTCAGGCGACCCATTTTTATTTTGGTTTACATGCCGTTGGAAATGTGATATGATTCAATATCATGCTATCAGGAGAAAACCATGTTTGAAAAGCTGAAGCTTTTGAAAAACCAATATGAAGAGCTGCAAAAGAGCATGGAGATGCCGGAGACCTATTCCGACCCCGCGTTATATGCCAGACTGGACCGGGAGAGCCGGGAAATCGCCCCGGTGGTGGAGGCCTATTCTCAGTATGAGCGCGCCTGCGCCGATATGGACAGCGCCCTTCAGCTGATGAACGACGCGGAGATGCGGGAGCTTGCCCAGGAGGAATACGCTGAAGCCAAAGGCGCGAAGGAGCGGCTGGAGCAGGAGATCAAAATTCTGCTTCTCCCCAAAGACCCCAACGACAGCAAAAACGTCATCATGGAGATCCGCGGCGGCGTAGGCGGGGAAGAGGGGATGCTCTTTGCGGCAGATCTTTTCCGCATGTACTCCATGTACGCCG
Organism: Clostridiales bacterium; assembly: GCA_022782265.1. Taxonomy (GTDB): domain Bacteria; phylum Bacillota; class Clostridia; order Oscillospirales; family Oscillospiraceae; genus Limivicinus. The sequence goes on from JALFOM010000068.1 coordinate 39,523, forward strand.
AGTCCAAGGGCTGGAAGATTGACATTGTCAACATCAACGAGACCGAGCTTGGGGGAATCAAGGAGATCAGCTTTGTGATCGAGGGCGAGGGCGCTTATTCAAGGCTGAAATTTGAGGCCGGGGGACACCGGGTGCAGCGCGTACCGGTGACCGAATCCGGCGGCAGGATACACACCTCCGCCGCCACCGTGGCGGTTCTGCCCCAGGTGGAGGAAGTGGACTTCAAGCTGGACATGAACGATCTGAAGATCGACACCTACCGTTCCTCCGGGGCCGGCGGGCAGCACGTCAACAAGACCGAAAGCGCTATCCGCATCACCCACCTGCCCACAGGGACGGTGGTGGAATGTCAGGATGAGCGCAGCCAGTATAAAAACAAGGACCGGGCCATGCAGATTTTGCGCTCCAAGCTCTATGAAGCGGAGCAGGAAAAGCAGCGCAGCGCCGTGGCGGCGGAGAGAAAGAGCCAGATCGGCTCCGGCGACCGGAGCGAGCGGATCAGGACCTATAATTTCCCCCAGAACCGGGTCACGGACCACCGGCTCTCCGGCGACAACAAGAACTTCAACATCTCTTCCATCATCAACGGCGGACTTGACCCACTGATCGACGCCCTGGTGACGGCAGATCAGGCGGAGCGGCTTCAGACACAGGCGGAGGCGTAAATGGAGACAAAGATATTCCACGGCGCCGCGGATGAGGCGGCGGAAATCATCAAAACCGGCGGCCTTGTGGCCGTCCCTACGGAGACGGTGTATGGCCTTGCGGGAAACGGCCTGGATGAAGAGGCCGTAAAGCAGATCTATGAGGTGAAGGGACGGCCCCAGGTAAAGCCACTGTCCCTGATGGTTCCCGGGGCGGAGGCCATGGACAGGTATTGCGAAGATGTACCCCAGGGGGCCAGGCTTCTGGCGGAGCGCTTCTGGCCCGGGCCGCTGACCATTGTTTTAAAAGCGAAAGACTTTATTCCCTCCATCGTTCTGGCCGGGGGAGACACGGTGGGGCTTCGCTGCCCTGACCACCCCATGACCCTTGAACTGCTGAAAAAGGCGGGGGTGCCCTTTGCCGCCCCTTCCGCCAACCCCTCGGGGGAGGAGAGCCCCAAAACGGCCCAAAAGGTATGGGATTACTTTTCAGGCAGGATTGAGGGCATCATCAACGGTGGGGAATGCGGCATAGGCCGGGAGTCCACCATCATCAGCATGGCGCAAAAACCTTATCGGATATTGCGCCAGGGCGCTCTTGCTGAAAAGGAGATCGCTTCCGCCCTGACGGAGGGACTGACCATTCTGGGCATCACCGGTGGTACGGGCTGCGGCAAAACCACCGCTCTCCGCACGCTGGAAGAGCTGGGCGCGCTGATTATCGACTGCGACGCGGTATACCATGGGCTGCTGATTGAAAACAAGGAGATGCTTGCGGAAATCGACAGCGCCTTTCCCGGCGTGGTCATCGGCGGGGTGCTGGACAGAAAGGCCCTGGGCGCGGTGGTGTTCAGCGACGCAGAAGCCTTGGCCAGACTCAACGGCATCACCCACAGCTATGTGGGCCGGGAGATCGACCGGCTGCTGGAAAGCTGGGCCATGTCCGGCGGCAGGCTTGCCGCCATCGACGCCATTGAGCTTTTCGGCGGCAACCTTTCAGGGCGCTGCAAGGCCACCTTTGCCGTGCTGGCCGACCGGGACAAGCGGATCGAGCGCATTATGGCACGGGACGGTATCACCCGGGAATACGCCGCTCTGCGGGTGGACGTCCAGAAGCCGGACAGCTATTTTGAGGAAAAATGTGACTACATTTTGAAAAATAATTCCACTGAAGAAGAATTCAGGGAAAAATGCAGAAGCAAATTTTTGGAGGTAATTGACTGATGGAAGATCTGAGAAGCAAGCTTTTTTACGAGCAGAAAAACGGCTATGACCTGATCGGCACCGAGGAGCGCATCGCGGTGGAGGACTATTCCCGGGCGTATATGGACTATCTGAACCGCTCCCGCACCGAGCGGGAGGCCGTGGCAAACGCCATTGCCATCGCCGAGAGCAAGGGCTTTGTGCCCTATCTGCCCGGCATGGAGCTGAAACCCGGGCTTAAAATCTACCGCAACAACCGGGGCAAGGCCCTGATGCTGGCCGTTATCGGCAAAAAAAGCCTGGCGGAGGGCAGCGTGATCGCCGGTGCCCATGTGGACGCACCCCGGCTGGACTTAAAGCAAATCACCATGTATGAGTCTGACGAGATGTGCTTTTTCAAGACCCATTACTACGGCGGCATCAAGAAGTACCAGTGGGTCACCATACCGCTGGAGCTCCACGGCGTTGTGGCCCTGAAGAGCGGGGAAGTGGTGGATGTGGTTATCGGCCGTGAGCCGGGCGACCCCAAGTTTGTCATCACCGACCTGCTGCCCCATCTGGCGGCCGACCAGATGAAAAAGACCATGGCAGAGGGCATCACCGGCGAGGGGCTGAATATTCTCATCGGCAGCACCCCCTATGCCGACGAGGGCAAGGACCGGGTGAAGTACGCTGTGATGAGCATCCTTTACGACATGTACGGCATCACCGAAGAGGACTTCCTCTCCGCCGAGCTGACCGCCGTGCCCGCCTACGATGTGTGCGAGGTGGGTCTGGACCGCTCCATGATCGGCGGCTATGCCCATGATGACCGGGTCTGCGCCTTTGCTGAGCTGAAAGCCATTTTTGACGTGGAGGAGCCGGAAAAGACCTGTGTCTGCATCCTTGCGGACAAGGAAGAGGTGGGCTCCGACGGCGTGTCCGGTATGCAGAGCGCCGCTTTCGACTGCTTCATGGAGGATCTGTGCGAGAGCCAGGGCGTCAGCCTGCGCCGCTGCTACGAAAACAGCTTCTGCCTTTCCGCGGACGTGTGCAACGCCTATGACCCCCTGTACCCCGAGGTGTCGGAGAAGCGCAGCGACTCCAAGATCAACTACGGTATGGGCATCTGCAAATTCACCGGCGCAAGAGGCAAGTCCGGCACCAGCGACGCCTCCGCCGAGGTGGTGGCCTATCTGCGCCGCATTTTCGAGGAAAACGGCGTGGTATGGCAGATGGCGGAGCTGGGCAAGGTGGACCAGGGCGGCGGCGGCACCATCGCCAAGTTCATGGCCAACCGCAATATCGACACCATCGACGCCGGCGTACCTGTGCTGAGTATGCACGCTCCCTTCGAGGTTGTGGCAAAGTTCGACTGCTACATGACCTACAAGGGCGTCCTCACCGCGTACAGCCAGAAGTAAACCCCTGTCAACCTATGCTGACACGCCCTGTGCGAATGCCCTTTCCGTGCATGTAAATTTTAATTTCAGCAAACGGGCCGCCACATAGGGCGGCCCCTACGCCTCTGTTTGAATTGGGCTGTAGGGGCGGCCCTGCGTGGCCGCCCGTTTCCGACCTCCTGTCATCCTGAGAATTGCGGTCCACCGCTGCCTGGGGCAGCGAAAGGTGGGCCGCAATTTCCGCAGCCGCGCCGCTTTTCGGGCCGTCGTGAAACAGGCCCGGAAACGGCATTCGCGGCAAGGCGAGCAAAGCGAAGCGACAAAGGATCCCATATTCAGAGAGACGATGTTCTATTTACGGGATCCTTCGCTGCGCTCAGGATGACCGAAATCAGCACGCCGGTTATTTTATGCTCTTTCAGGGAAAGATATCCGGGAGGTGAGTGCATGGATGAAATTCGGGAGCTTGGGTCAAGCCGGGCGCAGAATATACACTGCCTGACCATCGTAGGCCAGGTTGAAGGGCATCAGCTCCTGCCCGAGGATGTAAAGACCACAAAGTATGAGCATGTGTTGCCGCTGATCGCGGCTATCGAGGAGTCGGCGGAGATTGAAGGGCTGCTGATCCTGCTCAACACCATGGGCGGAGACGTGGAGGCGGGACTGGCCATAGCGGAGCTGATTGCCGGGATGAAAAAGCCCAACGTCTCTTTGGTGCTGGGCGGCGGCCACTCCATCGGTGTGCCCCTGGCAGTGGCCGCAAAGCGCAGCATGATCGCACCCTCCGCCGCCATGACCATTCACCCGGTGCGCTTGAACGGCGTGGTCATCGGCGTACCACAGACCTACAACTATTTTAACCGTATTCAGGAGCGGATCGTCAGCTTTGTCACGGAACACTCCCGGGTGAAGCGGGAGGAATATCTCCGCCTGATGACCAATACCGACGAGCTGGCCAACGACGTGGGCAGCGTGATTTACGGCGCAGAGGCCGTGGAAAAGGGCCTGATCGACTGTATCGGAACCCTGTCTGACGCGCTGGATTATCTGCACAGCGAGATTGAAAAGAGAAAGAATTAAAATGTATGCTCTGCCGCTGAAGCGGCAGAGCTTTGTTCTGTTCTGCTTGTTTTTGGCATAATCTTGTGTTATACTGTTTCGGAATCAGATTTATAGTGGGGGTATATTGGGATGAGCATATTAAACGCCGTAATATTGGGACTGGTGCAGGGAATCGCGGAATTTTTGCCGATCTCCAGCTCCGGTCATCTGTCCATTCTGAATAACCTCTTCCATATGTCCACCGCCGAGGACGGACATCTGTTTTTTGACGTGCTGCTCCATCTGGGCACGCTGATTTCCATTTTGATCGTGTACTGGTCGGATATCGTTCAGATGTTCTTTGAGGTGATCAGCTTTGTCAACCTGGGGCCCCTTGCAGGGGAGAGAAGGGAACACTATCCCGCCGCCAGAATGTTTCTGTTAATCGTGACGGCCACTCTGCCCTTGTTCCTCATCCTGCCCATCAACGATATGATCGAAGGGCTGTACTATAACAGTGTCTTCATGGGCGTGATGCTCATTCTCACCGGCTGTATGCTCTATGTTTCGGACAGGATCCTTCCCGGGAGAAAGACAGAGAAGAACATGACCTTCCTGGATGCGCTGATCGTGGGCATCTGCCAGTGCGTGGCCACCATCCCCGGCCTTTCCCGCTCCGGAACCACCATCACCGCGGGGCTGGCCACCGGCCTTCGCCGGGAATTTGCGGTCAAATTCTCTTTCCTCATGTCTCTGCCCGCCGTGCTGGGCGCAAATATCCTCAGCTTTGTGGACGCGGTGCAGGAGGGTGTGGACTGGGCAAACATGCCCGCCTATCTGATCGGTATGGCTGTGGCTATGGTCTCCGGCATCGGCGCCATCAGTCTTCTCAAATACATATCCCAAAAGGGTAAATTTGGCGGCTTTGCCTACTACTGCTGGGTGGTGGGCGTACTTTCCATCATTCTTACGGCGATCTTCTGAGCGGAGAAAGGATCAGAATCAATGGCACAAAGCACAAATTCTTCAAAAAAGAACACTGCTGCGGCAAAAAAGACCGATACCAAGGCAAAAAAAAGCAGCAAAGCGGAAAATGTTGTTCCGCCTGAGCCGCCCGCCGCGCCCATCAACCGGGAGGTCACGGCCTTTGTCTTCTTCTTTATCGCAGTCTTTATCATTATCAGCTATTTCAATACCGAAGGGGCTGTTATCGCTTTTGGCGCAAACCTCATCAAGGGGCTTTTCGGCTGGGGCTATTGGCTCTCAGCACCCGCCTTTCTGGCTGCGGCCTTTATTTTGGCCTTCCACCGGGGTAAGCCGGTGGCCCTTCGCGTAACGGCAATCTTCTTGCTGCCCGTCCTTTTCGCGGCCATGGGCAATCTGTTTTTTGCCGTACCCGTCGCGGGCGATTTTGACCTGAAGCTTGTGGTGGGCAATCTGTTTCTGGAGGGCCAGGCCCTGAATTCCGGCGGCGTGATCGCCGGGCTGATCGCTGTGGGACTGGAGATGGCCCTGAGCATTTACGGCGCCCTTCCCTTGCTGCTGGTCTTGTTTGTCGTCTGCGTGTTTGTGGGCTTTAAGATCAGCTTAAGCGGCATGATCGGCAAGGTGAGAGAAAATTCAGCCAGAGATGATGCTGCCGATGAACCTGCTCCGGTAATCCAGCAGCTGCCTGAAAAAAAGAAGAGAAAGAACGAGCCGAAAGCGGAAAAGAAGATCGAGCGCATTCCCCGTTCCTCCTTCCCTGTGGACATTCCCCTGGGCGATGAGGATGAGGAGGCCCTTCCTCTCAACGATCTGCGCAATTACGACCGTGAGGAAGGGGAGGAGAAGGCCGCCCGCCGTACAAAGGTGCGGAAGAAAGCCGCCGAGGAGAGTGCAGCCACCAAAGGGCTTGCGCCCCTGTCGGTGGAAGAGGCCGCCTCTGTGGCCGGCGTGGATCTGGACGACGGCTTTGTGGATATCCCGGTTCCGCCGAAAACAAAGCGCAGCCGCGTCACCATGACCGCCGAGATCTCCGACCCGCCCAAGACGAAAAAGCTCAGCCATGAGGATGTGGCGGCGGAGGCCCAGGCTATGGCGGAGGCCATCGCCGGAAAGACTGACAGCACCGGCTATGAATTTCCGCCGGTGTCCCTGCTCCGGGCCAGCAGCGCAGCTGCCATTGACAGCAAGGACGAAGTGATGCTCAACAAAGAGCGGCTGGAAGGGGCTATCCGCAGCTTCGGCATCAGCGCCGCCATTGTGGGCGTGATCCGCGGGCCTACCGTCACCCGCTACGATATCGAGCTTGACCAGGGCGTGAAGCTGTCCCGGGTGACCAATCTGGCAGGGGACCTGGCCCTGGCCCTGGGCGTGATCAATGTGCGTATCGCGCCCATTCCGGACAAGATCTCCACCGTGGGTATTGAGGTGCCGAACAAGATCGTCAGCACCGTGTATCTCCGGGACATCATTGAGTCGCCTAAGTTTATCAACGCCAAGTCCAGGCTCAGCTTTGCTCTGGGCAAGGATATCGGCGGCGAGTGCATCGTGGGCAACATCGCAAAGCTGCCCCACATGCTCATTGCCGGTACTACCGGCTCCGGTAAATCCGTGTGCATGAACTCCCTGATTCTCAGCCTGCTCTACAAGGCCAGGCCGGATGAGGTGAAGCTCATCATGATCGACCCCAAGATGGTGGAGCTGGGCGTATATAACGGCATACCCCACCTTTATGTCCCGGTGGTGACCGACCCGAAGAAAGCTGCCGGCGCCCTGCAGTGGTCCGTGGTGGAGATGCTCAAGCGCTACCGCCTGTTTTCCGAGGTAGGTGTCCGGGACCTGGAAAACTACAATAAGCACTGCGAGGCCGTAGGCGAGCAGACTCTCCCCCAGGTGGTCATTGTCATCGACGAGCTGGCCGACTTGATGATGATCGCCTCCAAGGAAGTGGAGGAGAGCATCTGCCGCGTGGCTCAGATGGGCCGCGCCGCCGGTATGCATCTCATCATTGCCACCCAGCGCCCCTCCGCCGATGTGATCACCGGCCTGATGAAGGCCAATATCCCTTCCCGCATCGCCTTTGCGGTATCCTCCGCTATGGAAAGCCGCATCATTCTGGACCAGGGCGGCGCGGAGAAGCTGGTGGGTATGGGCGACATGCTGTTTTCTCCCGTGGGCTGCGGCAAGCCCACCCGCATTCAGGGCGCTTTCGTCTCCGACGAGGAGAGGGAAGAGGTCATCCAGTTCATCAAGGAGAGCGCGGGTACTGCCCAGCAGAACGATGAGATCGAGGCCTATATGAACAAGGCTGTGGAGGATAAAAATTCCACGGACAACAGCAGCGAACCTGCGGGCGACTTTGACGAGATGCTGCCCCAGGCCGTGGAGGCCGTGCTGGAGGTCAAGTCCTGCTCCGTCTCCATGCTTCAGCGCCGGGTGAAGCTGGGTTATTCCCGGGCGGCCCGCATCGTTGACCAGATGGAGGAGCTGGGCATTGTTGGCCCCTATGAGGGCGCAAAGCCCCGGCAGGTGCTGATCGACAGGGCCGGATGGCACGATATTCAGGTTCAGCTGGGCCTTGCCTCCGACGACGATCTGTCCCTGGCCGCGGAGATGAACGACGAGAACGACTACTGAAGAAAGGGCGTTTACCGCCCTTTTTTCATTAAAGGAAACAATTATGGATTATTTTTGCCCGAACATGTCCGAACAGGACGTGAACAAAATCAGTATGCTGGGCCTTGCCCACATCGGCGACAGCGTGTATGAGCTGCTGACCAGGACCATGCTCTGCCGTCAGGGTCACTCCTCGGTCATTGAGCTGCACAAGCTCACGGTGTCCTTTGTGAATGCCCCGGCCCAGGCCGCGGCGGCGGAGAAGATCCTGCCGCTGCTCAGCGAAAAGGAGAGCGCCGTGTACCGGCGCGGGCGCAACGCCAAGGTAAACTCCGTTCCCCACAAGGCCAGTATCAGCCAGTACCACGCCGCCACCGGCCTGGAGGCCCTGTTCGGCTGGCTCTATCTCCAGGGGCAGACGGAGCGGATCGCTGCTCTTTTCGCGGCCATCATGGAGGTGGAGTGAAATGCCGCTTGACGCCATATGCCTCAGCGCACTGACCGCTGAACTGCGGGAAAAGCTGGAGGGCGCAAAGATTGACAAGGTGCAGCAGCCGGAAAGGGACATGCTGATCCTGTCCCTGCGGGGCAGAAGCGGAAATTCCCGCCTGCTTATCGCGGCGGGGGCCGGGAATGCCCGGGTACATCTCACCGGGGAGAGCATGGAAAACCCGGCGGAGCCGCCCATGTTCTGTATGCTGCTGCGCAAGCATCTTGTGGGCGCACGCATCGCCGCTCTGGAGCAGCCGGAGCATGAGCGTATGCTGGTGCTCGATTTGGATACAAGAGACGAGATGGGCGACCTGTCCCGGAAAAGGCTGGCGGTGGAGATGATCGGCAGAAGCGCAAACGTGATCCTTGTGGGCACTGACGGCCGGATCATCGACTGTATGCGCCGCATGGACTTTGCGGGTGACGCGGACCGACGGCTGCTGCCGGGAATGATCTACCGCCTGCCGCCCAAGCAGAACAAGAGGGATTTCTTCTCCTCCGACAGCGAGACAAGGCGGGCCCTTGCGGACAGCGCGGACAGGGAGATTCCCGTGGACAAGTGGCTGCTGGACAATTTCTCCGGTCTTTCGCCCCTGATCTGCCGGGAGCTGGCCTTCCGCTGCGGCGGCAGATTTGAGACCCTGCCGGAGCAGCTTGACGCCCTGCACGATACCGTTGCCAACGGGGAATTTACGCCCTATATGCTTCTTGATGAGGATAAGCCCCGGGATTTCAGCTTCATGCCCATCCGCCAGTACGGCGGCAGCATGAAGGGGGAGGGCTTTGACAGCTTTTCCGCCCTGCTGGACGCCTTTTATGCCCGCCGGGACCGGGCCGAGCGGCAGCGCCGCCGCAGCCATGAACTGAGCCGCAGTGTAAAGACCATGCGGGACCGGCTGGTGAGAAAGCTTGCCGGGCAGACCGAGGAGCTTCAGCGCACCACAGGCCGGGAGGAGATCCGGAAAAACGCCGAGCTGATCACCGCCAACATGTACCGGCTGAGAAAGGGCGACCGGGAGCTTTGCTGCGAGGACTATTATCAGCCGGATTGCCCTGAGGTCAAAATCGCCCTCGATCCGCTGAAAACGCCCCAGCAGAACGCCGCCGCCATGTATAAGGAGTATAACAAGCTGAAAGCGGCGGAGGAGCATCTGACGGTGCTCATCGACCAGGGGGAAAAGCAGCTGGATTACCTGAACAGCGTGCTGGAGGAGCTTGCCCGGGCGGAGACGGAGAAGGACATTTCCGATATCCGCCGGGAGCTGATGGAGACCGGCTATATCAAAAAGGCCAAGGGAGCGAAACCGGAGCGGATCAAGGCCCAGGCCCCGCTGCGCTTTGTCTCCGACGACGGCCTGGAGATCCTGATCGGCCGCAGCAATACCCAGAATGACGAGCTGACCACAAAGCTTGCCCGGCGCACCGACTACTGGCTGCATACCCAGAAGGTGCACGGCAGCCATGTGATCATCCGCTGTGACGGCCTGGAGCCGCCGGAGCGGACGCTGGAACAGGCGGCGTCCCTGGCCGTGTATTATTCCCAGGGCCGGGACGGCGGCAAGGTCCCGGTGGATTACACCATGGTCCGTTTCGTCCGCAAGCCCTCCGGCGCCCTGCCCGGAAAGGTCATCTATACGGACTATAAAACCATGTTGGCTCAGGCAGACGAAGCTCTGGCCCAAAGGCTGAAAAAATAAAAAATCAGGCTCTTTGACCGGATTGGGAAAACGATTTTTTCCTGGAAGAAGACATGATGGAAATTTTCAGAGAGGCTTCAGACATTACAAGCTATGATATTCGTGCGTGTATTGACCAGGTACGGGAAAAAAGCGGGGACTCTCCGAAACTGATTATCGCAGAAAAATTGATTAAAAACATGAATAGGGAAGTATTAATTATTTCCCGTACAGTATTGCACCACAAATGGTATGGAGAATCTCAGTATCTTTAATTATTTTCTGTCTGTTTATTCGGAAAATAATATATTTCTTTACAAAAAGAATGTACTATTGTAAAATAAAACCAGGTAAAATGTGGAACATTCATTTGCCCGTGGTTTTGAAGTTGGGAGAGAGATATGATGCAGCAGGCGCAAATAAATCTCGACAGATTCGTTTATGCACAGGAAACTACCTATGGGAATGCGCTTTCCGAAATCAGAAACGGTAAAAAATTGAGCCACTGGATGTGGTACATATTCCCTCAGGTTGAAGGAATAGGCAGAAGCGATATGTCACAGCGTTATGCGATATCCAGTCTGGAAGAAGCAAAGGCTTATCTTCAGCATCCGCTTCTCGGGAATAGACTTCGTGAGATATCAAGCGCAGTTTTGACACTTGAAGGGAGAAGTGCTGTAGATATTTTTGACCGCACAGATGCAAGAAAACTAAAAGCCTGCATGACGCTTTTTCATCTGGCTGCCCCGGATGAATCTGTTTTCATCCAAGTGCTGGAAAAGTATTTTGACGGCAGGTTTAATCGGCATACTGTGCGGTTTCTGAAAGAACGTGGCGAATTCTTTCTTTCATCTGACGATAATTGGCGGTGGCAAAAATATAAAAATCAGGAGGATAGATGATGAACAATGTATTTGCCAGGCTTGGACTGATGAAAAATAAAAAACAGGAGGGACAGGTAGATACCACGATGAAAAATGATTTAATTTGGCTGAGGATTTTGATTAACATTGATAAGCTGAACCGTAAGTTAAAGGAACCCGGCTGGAGCTATGAAAACAAGCAGGAAGCATACCGTTTAAAGGATGAGGTGATACAAAAGTTGCTTGTGTCCAGACCGTCTGAGGTTGCAGTTTACCTTTATTATGTCCCGTATTATCTCTATTCTACCGGAACAAAAGATCAAGCCGGACGGCTTATGAGGCAGGATACTGAGCGGCACCCCTTTGAGTACTATCTTTCCCAGGTGTCTCCGTCTGTAAACGACATTGAGATTCCTGAAAAAGCCTCTGTCGAAGTTGTGGCAGAGTGCCTGGGGCAGACTTTCAGCTTCCATATGCCAATCAGTAAAATCGAAGAATGCGGATACTCGGCGGCATCGCTGGAAAGAAAAGCGTGGATCAGTCAAAGCGCCTTTACTGATCTTTTCCTACGCAATACCAAAGAAAA
>JALFOM010000131.1 GCA_022782265.1 Clostridiales bacterium
CTCATTCTGAATGTCCTCCTTTTGCTTTCGTTGTGCAGTTGGCAGACCGCACTTCCATTATAGCAAAAGGAGTTTTTATTTCTTCCTCTTCGCTTAAGCTTTTTGGAACCACTCGCCTAGCGAGTGGTTTTACCTATACAACAAACCGCCGCAGGCAAATGCCCGCGGCGGCCGGGATGATGTTTGCAATTATTCTTCCTCATCTTCTGCATCGACAAGCGCTGTTTCAATCAGACCGATGATGAACTCTTTTTGCGTCAGCCCATATTTTTTCAGGTACGCTTTTATCCTCATAAACAGCTCCTCCGGGATCTGCAGCGCTAATGTCCTTGTTCCTCCTGCCATGGTTTCTTCTCCTTTCTCAAAATGTTCGCGGATGATCTTTTCCACATATTCGCCCAGACTGATCTCCATTGCCGTCTGCTCCTCCCGCACCCTGGCGTGCAGGGATTCCGGGATCATGGCACAGAGATTTTTCTTCTTTTCCAAAGTTGTCACCTCCCCGATGCAAGCGAAGTATATACGAAGAAAGTGAGGAAAGCTATTCATCATAAGCAATGAAGAAGCAGGGGAGAAAGGAAGCTATTTATACATATCCCGCAGCACCTCCGCCATGCCTTTCATCAGGAAACTGACGCAGGGAATGGCCACACTGTTGCCCAGAGCTTTATACCGGGCTGCGTCCGATGCCCCGGGGAGTTCTGTCCAGCCGTCGGGGAAGCCCTGGAGCCGTTCGCACTCCAGGGGCGTTAAGCGGCGGATGAGTTTTGTGTAAATATTCCCGCCTGTCCCGGACGGTTCAAGGATCAGGTCGGTGGCGTCCTTATGCTGTCGGGCGCTTTGGGTACTGACTACATCATCGTCCCGAAACACATCCACTCTCTGCCGGCTGAACACCATGTGACAGTCTGCTGTGTTTCCGGAGATGCAGTTGGCGTGCGCCTGCTCCACCAGCGGAACATTGTTTCCTCCCGTGCCATACCGGGCGGACATGGTCGGGGCGACCTCGTGGGGGCCGGTGTACCGCCCGTCAATGCCGTGGTTTTCATAGACCAGCGGCTGATGCCCATGCTCCTGCGCTCTGAGCGTGCCGCTGAGGTTCTCCGCACAGCTGATGGCTTTTCCGCCCTGGTCGCAGAGACACAGGACCGAGGGCATACTGTTTCCGCTGGCTGAGGCTTTTAATGTCGGCGCTGCCTTTTCCGAATAGCCTATACCGCCGGCGGAAGCTCCGGCTCCGGCAGAAAATCCGGCGACGAGTATCGGCTGCCCGACACCAGCATCCAGCTTTGCGATGTTCCGGGCTTCTGCCTCGGTTGCTTGTCCAGCCTGAATTTCCAAGGCTTGTTTCAGCTTTCCTGGAAGCGCCTTTCCCCGCTTAGCGGCTCTGCGCAGGATACCCCGGCAGGCGTTCTGGCTTAAATAGTATTTTGGGGGCACTGAGTCCTGCAAAATCTGCGACAAGGAAGATTCTGCGGCGGCGCTGGGGGACTCCCCAGTATTGAGCATCCAGCACCCGCCATCCCAGGGAGAGCGTATCTCCCACTCGTATCCACCCAGAAGATTTGAACCGTCCGAAGATAGGTCCAGGAACATGTATGCCGGGAAAGCAGATTCCAAGCGTCTCTTCAAGGACGATGCGAAAATCTTCGCCTTGTGGCTTCCCACTGGAAAAGGCTCCCGGCACGTTTTCCCAGCAGAACAGTCGGGGGCGAACAAACTGCCCTGTTCGTCCTCGTAATAAATCTGCATCTCTCAGCTCCTTTGTTATCCGTATTTGTTCCATGAAAAGGCCGGAGCGTTCACCGGATAGTCCGGCTCTCGCTCCGGCAACGGAGAGATCCTGACAGGGACTGCCCCCGCAGACAATGTCTACCGGAGGCAGCTTTGCACCGTTTAGTTTTGTGATGTCACCCACCTGCAGCATGTCTGGAAACCTGCGCCCTGTCACCGCCATGGGGAAGGCTTCAATCTCACTGGCCCACAGGGGGATGATCCCGTTTTGCACCGCAGCCAGGGGGAAGCCGCCAATCCCGTCAAACAGGCTGCCCAGTGTCGGAGCATGCTTCGTATCGTTCATTTGGCCACCGCCTGCACAACGGTTCTTGTGGTGTTCACCGCCGCCTGCGCCGTGTAGACCGCGCTCATCAGGTTTGCCTTTGTGCTGGTGTCCAGTCCGAAAGCTCCGGCGATTCTGGGGATCTCCCCAGCGGACAGCATAAGCCCAAGGCCCAGAAGGGCGTTATCCTTAAAGACCATCAGCCCCGCGACCAGAATAGTGGACTGCAGGAAGGCCGTCAGGCACAGGCCGATGATCTGTTTGCTCCATTGGGTGAAGCCGTCCGTATAGCCTCTGGGTATGCTGAACATGTAAAGGCTCCCCACCGCGATCTGGATCAGCAGGATGCCGCCCCGTTTCAGATTGGCAAAGAAGACTTTAATCACGGCATAGGCCATCAGAATGATACAGAAGATGACCATCAGGGAGCTTGTCACCGCGTTAAAACCGCTCATGGGCTTGTCCACCAGCTCCGCCACCGTCTCCGCGTCGGCAAAGTCCTGCAATATGCTGTTTGCCACCTCGCCTATGGACGTTCCGTAACCTGTGAGCCCCGCGGTCAGCTGAGACTGCAGGGATATGGCCAGGCGGTACAGCCTTACCGGGACGACATTGAACAGGTTTACGGCCATAAAGCCCTTGATGGTATTGAGCGCGACGTCTTTCAGGTTTCCTCTGCCGGAGGAATATTCAATGCCGCATTCAAAACAGGCCACCACAAGTCCCGTACCGTACAGCGCCCAGGCCAGATAGGAGAAAAACAGGACGATGCTCTGCACCCAGTTCATGTCAAAAAGCTCAGCTCCCATGCTTCCCATCTCTGCGAAGAAGTTGCCGAGAAAGCCCACCAGCTGACCGTAGAGCCAGTCCAGTATTTCATCCAGTATCGTCGCCGATACAAAGTCCCATATGAACATTCGATCCAATCACCTCTTTTCTGTTGACCAAAGGAAAAAGCACCTGCCCGAAGACAGGTGCTTTCCATGTACAAGGTTTTTAATTTGTTGTTGATTGATTTAGTTGAGCATCCAGGTTCCGGCCGCCATACAGGACGCGAATCACGTCCACCGTCTGCGTGTCGTGGCAGGGAATATAGAACACAAGATAGTTGTCTACCGGCATGATGCGAAGTCCTCTGCTGAACCAGGGTTCCCTTTCATAGGCTCTGTACCGGTCCGGCATCCGTTCAAGGCTGCCGATCTCTTCCTCCAGCCGTCCAAGCTGACCGACTGCGTTCTGAAACGAGTGCAGTTCGTAGGCGATATATTCAAATATCCCACGAAGGTCCTCTTCTGCCTGACGGGTAATATTCACCATGAAGATCATATGCCATGCTCCCGGCGAATGTCCTCAAAGACCGTTTTCGCGCTTCTTGTGCGTCCTGCAGCAATATCCCCATAGCCTTTCTCCAGCTCCGCATCCAGTTCCTCGCCGGTCAGTGTGCTCACATCCAGCGGACGCGCCGAGGGGAGCTTGACTTCAAAGGGTATTCCACGCTGGAGGATAATCTGTTTATAAAACATCGTGATCGCATTTGAGGCCGGGATTCCCAGGGCGTCAAGGATGCTTTCCGCCTGTTCCTTCACCTCCGGTTCTATCCGTGCATAAAGATTTGCCGATTTTGCCATTTGTACGTCACTTCCTTTTCAACGGTTTTTCATAATTATTATATCTTATTGTGCGCACAATAGCAATACATTATACAGCGGTAATGCTAAATTTTTTTATACGCCGATAATGCCCCAGATATAGGTGGGTGCGGTCAGGGTGAAGACCAGACAGGCAAACAGGATCGCGGGGCCGGTCCACTCAAACTGCCCGGAGCGGCGGTAATCAAAATACGCGGTGCCCAGCTTCACAAAGAAGAAAACCGCCAGGATCATATCCACCGCCGGGAATACCACATTGTTCACCACCGCCTTGATCTGCCCGGAGGCGGTTTTCCATGTACTCTCCACCGCCCCGGCCACATCCCCGTCGGCGTAGGCCGTGGCGCTGAGCATGGCAACGAGCAGCAGGGTGAGAACTGCTGCGGCAATCACTTTTTTCTTTCGCATAAACATCATCCTTCCTCAATCATTTTGTTCAGAGACGGCAAAGCCTGTTCAAATGCTTTCGTACAGAGCTGCAGCACCTCCTTTTCCCACAGTTTGCAGACGGTCTGCAGAGGCTCTTCACAGCGCAGGAGATTTTCCGTCTCCCCGCTGAATTTTCCGTCCAGCATATACTCCGTAAGCCGGTTATAGACAAAGCACATGGCGGCGATCTCACCGGCTTTGGCGAAGAGGAATTTGGGAGAGCGGCCCAGCATATCCGCCTCGTAGCCCAGAAATTCAAGGTCGATCTTCCTTGAAAGGGCGGCGTATCGTTCCTTCTTATCTGTCATTTCTCCTCCTATATCAGATCCATTTCTCCGAATCCAGTGCTCTGCCCATTTTCAATGCACTGCACCTGTTCCTTTGCCCAATCCGGCAGATGCTCTCCGGCAATGGGGCCAATGAAGTCAGTACGCTGCCACCGGCTCTGTTCCCCGTCACAAAGGCAGCTTGCGCGGATAGAGCGGCCTATAGCCCCGGGGCGGCAGCCGAAACCGTCATGGGCATACCAAAGCTGGTATTTTCCCTCCCAGTAACTTTCCGCCAGCGCCTCCGGGCTGAGGATCAGCACTTTCCCCTCATAGTCCTGCTGCGCAGCGTCACTGACACTGTGCTTTGCGCCGTAAAGCCCCAGCTGCTCAACACTTTTGCGGTATTCATTAATGAAGCCATCCAGTACTGCCGGATGGCTGCGTACGCAGAACTGACTGTTGTGCTCCTGGTCCGGCGGCACAGAGATTGTTTTTCCCCAGTCCTTGTTTCCCTGGCTGAAACGTCCGTCGTAACGCAACTGCTGCAGGGTGTTGGCCAGAACAAAGGCCACTCGTTTGTAGCCGAAACGCTGAATGAGGGATGAAGCGCAGTCGCCATTGAGCCTCATGCCATCAAAGTTTTCACGGATTGCCGCCTCAATGGCGTCCCTGCAGCGGATGTTCTCTTTGAAGCTTTCACGCCAGAGCTTGATTTCCCCGTTTCGGTCCGCCTCTTTTGCGGAGTACGGGTACAGATACAGCTTATTATCCATATATCTTATCCTCATTGATGTAATGCTCCAGCAACGCAGGGATGCACACGCCCCGGACAAAGAGCTCGTCACACACAGCGTCCGCGGTGTCCCTGGCCTCCTCAGTCTGTGAAGAAGCCTTTAGCCCGTATTGCCCTGCAAGGTCACTGCAGGCCACCGACAGGGCAATGCCGCACAGATTGCCGATGCACGAATCTCCGCAGTCGCCGCACTCACCGGGAAGCAGCGCTTCCAGCTGTCCCATCAGCTCATTTGCCGCCATCCTGAGGCTGATGACCGCAGTGATCAGTTCTTTCGCTGTCATGCGGTTTCTCCGGATAAGCAGAATTTCCGGCGAGGAGATTAACGCCAGCTTTTCCTCGTCATTCAGGCCACTCAGTTTCAGGATGGCCTCCGGCAGCTGTATTCCTTTGCCGGTGTTCTCTTTTACAAACTTCATTGTATTCCTCCTCGGTAAATATGATTTTTCCTTTTTGGGTCAGGCCATAGGGCTGCTCCGGCTTGTGGATGAGCCGAAACGCCCCGTCTTCTTCGCCGCTTAAGGTATTGAACATGGACGGCTGCCAGTTGTATTGGCGGGGGTCGTAGTTGGTGATGATGATCTCCTCATATTCGCTTCCCACTTTCTGCGACATGCTGTTGGAGCGGGTGGTGTAAAAGATGAAAAACTCCTTGTAGAGCGCCAGAATAAAGGGGCAGTAGTTATACGACACCATCACAAAGCCCTCGCATTCCAGAAGTGCGGCATGAAGACGCTGGTGGTCAGCTTTTGTGAAAGCCACCGCGTAACAGCCCTCCGCCTCAAAGTAGGGCGGGTCGCAGTAAAAGAATGCGCCCACCCGGTCGTACTGCCGGATCAGGTCCACGCAGTCCTTGTTTTCAATGACCACATCGGCCAGACGCCGGGAACACGCCCAGATCAGATAGAAAAACCGGCGCAGGTCGCAGGGCTTTCCCGCGGAAGATTTTGCGCCGCCGCTGAAACTGTAGCGGATGAGCTTGAAATAATCCGCCGCACGACGGACGTCGCCCCTGGGCGCACGTTCCATCAGCATACGGCGGATCATCTCCTCCTCCGGCATAGGCAGATAGGCCTTCGTCAGTTCCAGCTCTTCTTTCAGATAGTCGTCGGTGAAGCTCTCCTGGGAGAAGAACCTGCACAGCACGTTGAAGTCGTCCCGGGTATTCAGGGGCAGAAATCCCAGCTCACGGATCAGGGCCATGGTACGGTTTTTGACGCAGAAAAAGAGATTGGTCAGGTCACTGTTGTAGTCGTTATAGACTTCCATGCAGTTTCGCTGTACAGGACGGCTGAACGTGACCGTACCGCTGCCGCCGAAGACATCAATAAAGCGGGTGTAATGGGGCGGAGACAGCTTGTCGATCAGCCACAGCAGCTTGCTTTTTCCGCCCACCCAGGGGATGAAGCTTTTCATCCTTACCCCCCGCGGTCCTGGTCAAACATATCCAGCGCCTGCTCCAGACCGGAAATGGCGGATTGAAGTCCGGCCTCCATCGTTTTCAGCTGCCGGATGGTCCCATACACTTCGCCGGCCGTCCGGGCGTAATAATACCCGTCCTGACTGCTGGCAATGGGAATGCCCTTTTGCCGCATTCGGTTGATGCGCCGGCGAAGCTCGGTCTTGCTGATGCGCAGCGCCTGCTCGATCTGTCGGCTCTTTTTGCTGTGCTTCTTCCCGGAGCAGAACAGCTGTAAATAATTGAGGATATCCTTATCTTTCATTGCGCTCCTTTCCGGGGCTGTTACCCAAAAAGGCGCAAAAAAAAGAAGGGTGCCGCCGTCCCGTTCGGGTAACGGCCCCTGTAATCGTTTTTTGAACCGGTCATCTTCTGGTTGCCGGTTTACCGCGCCTGCGCTTGACCCACGCAGGGCGTATTATTCAAGCTTCATCCAGCCTTTCGGGTCATAATCCTCCAGATACTTGGCAGGGTCTGCGCCGGGCACATCCCAGCCGCAGATGCTGCCCACTTCCATGGCCTGCCGCTGCCACATATCTACACCCAGCTTTTCATTAAGGCGGTCAGCCAGTTCCACGTTTTGCTCCTTGTCCTCCGTGCTGTAATCTGTCCGGTAGTAGCCGACCTCGCCCCGCTGGATCACGATGAGTTCGCCGGTGCCTTCATGCACGGAATAGCACAGCTCCGGCAATCCTTCTGCAAGTTTTGGCGCGAAGCATTCATCCTCTGTTCGGATATCCCAATTGTCGTCCCAGCTCCACAGGTGGACATACAGGCTGCCGTCCCCGGTGTCGATCTCACGCTGCTCGAAGCCCTCGCCCCAGCCGTCCGACGCCTGACCGGAGACGTAGGCTTTCAGCGTGTCCAGCTCTTTGGGGGATAGAACGCCGACCACTCGGCATTCGGCCACACCCCAAAGCCGGCCGTTCCGCTCCTCGGCGGTGAAGACTACGGATTTGACCTTGTCATTTACGCAGTCGTTCTGCCCGTACCAGTGCATGATGCCGCGCTCCGCTTCATCCGGCATCCGGTTTTTCACCAGCGCCGCCAGAATCTGATCCTCATAAGCGCGGAGGTCCCGGCCATCCAGCTGGCTGCAGTCGTCTTCCATTTCTCCGTATTCGTCATATGGGAAGAGATCTGCCGTCAGGGGCATGTACAGCTTTATGGTAGTGGGCTCGGCTGGCAGCACAGAGAAGCTGTCCTGGCCGACGATGAGGCTGAGCGATCTGCCGTTATCCCATTGCACGAGAAACTGCCCCTCATCATCAATGTATTCCAGTGTCCCTACGGTGCCGGGAGGGACAGGGTTCAGGTCATTTTTCATCTCCCGGAGCTTTATTCTGGAGCCAACGGGATATTGCTCCCGCAGAAAAACCAGCCATTCCTTTGAAATTGACATTCACATTCCTCCCATCTGTATGTTCTGCCAGTCTGAATCTTCCATCATCAGTTCCTCCAGGCTCAGTGTGCCATGATACGAAATGAAGCCCCTGGCGGTGAAGAGTCCGGACTCCTGTTCCATATGCTGAAGGCCATACCCCTCATAGTCGTAGAAGTCCTCCAGATTTTCGTCGTAGTCGAAGTGGCCGGATTCCCGAATCATGTATTTGCCGTATTCCGCAGGGGTATGGGCATTGGGAGCAAAGGTAAACTGGTCCAGATTTTCGGCCAGCTGCCGGATCTGACCAGCGGATTCAGGCTCGGCCATGTTCACTACTGCGCCCAGCTTTTCCCGATCAGTAGGGGAGAGCCTTTTCACGGCGGCGGCAAGTTCGTTCAGCTCATAGAGGCTTTCCTGACCGAACTCCAGTACCTCTTCCACCTCGGGCGGAAGGGAGCTGTCCTCATACCAGAAACGCATTCCGTCAGGGTCGCCGATACCGGAGCGCTGCATTCCCCGTTCCAGCTGAAGCCGGGTACAGGGCAGGTACAGCCAAGTTATTTTCGCAGTGTCTTCCGGCTCTTCCCGGGAGGAGATGCCAACTGCCAGTATGTCCTCATCGTAGTGATAGCCGGGGAAGTGATTGCCGTCATAGAGGGTCTCCAGCTTCATGCCGTTGTCATAGACCACACCGTAGGGCGTAACCGTCCCATGTTCATTCAGGATGAGATTCAGTGCCGTATTGCGGGCGTCAAGCGATTCCCACTCTGCCGTAACGGCGCAGCCTCCGTTCAGAGCCAAAAAGTGATCCCGACCGATGGCTTCCCAATTCGAAAAGTCCGTGATGACGGTGGCCTGCTGACAGCAGAAACTCAGATTGATGAAGTCTTTGACCTCGGATATTCCCAGCTTGACCGCCATGGTTTGAAACTGGGCCGTTTCCTGTTCGGTGAAACTGTCCAGCCGCTTTGCCAGATAGTCCAGTTCGTCCACGTTGACGACGGCCTTTTCCAGCCGTTTCAGAATCGGTATATGGTGCTGAAGCTCGTCTATACGGCAGTCCTGCTTTACTGCGTCGCCGCTCTCCAGAGCTGCCAGCAGCTCAATACAATGGTCATATTCGTCCCCGGGAATGGGGAAGGGGATTGTGGCGGCGCCGTATTCCGGGTGAGCCGCATTGCTTATGACAGCGGTCATCATTTTGCAAACCTCTCTTTCTCCGCGTTCATTCGCTCGACTTCCTTTCTGACGCAGTTTTCGCCCTTGTTCCAGCACACGAAGCCGTGGTTTGGATAAGGACAGTTCTCACAGCGGGGATCGTCCCTGCACACAGGCTTTTCCTCCGGGTCAGGCGTATACTCCGGACTGTACCTGCGCCGCATCAGCATTTCAATATCGCTTTTCATATCTACCTCCTAAATACAAAAAGCCCGGAGTTCTTTTTTGAACTCCGGGCTGCTGGGCTGAAATAACTGTTATAATATTGATTTTTCAAGGCAAAACCATTATGATTTGACTAAAGGTAGGTGCTTACTAGTGGCAAATGATTCCAAAGATAGTAAAAAGGCTGAAATGTGTAGACCTAAATTAGATACAGATAAAATATTTTCAGACATTCAAATTCAAATTATAAAAAGAGAATGCCATAAAATTAGATCTCTCATGGAAACAGCGTCGAAAGAACAAATAGTCAATGGCTATTTAAGCGGCTTTCCTGCTGGTCGGTGTGGACTGACATGCAGAGTGCTTGGGCCCTGGCTCATTGGGCTGTTCCCAAATTATGATTATGAATATGTGTGTGGCTTCCACGGGAGACAGTCCCATGCATGGATAGAGATGAATAATCTTATCATCGATATAACAGCAGATCAATTTGACAACATATCCGAACCGGTTATTGCTACCTACGATCATAGCTTCCATGACACATTCATGGCTAAGACTTATCGGAAACTGAGTATAGAAGATATGTCCCAATACCCTGAAAGTAAAATTTTTAAGTTTCTGCAAGAGAACAACTACCCTTAATTTTGAGGTTCTACGCACCTCATTGCTTGTTCCCTGTTTAAACTATACAATCAGGACTATTTAATACACGGACAATAGCATGTGTTTAATACTTTTGTTCCGGAGCATATTGTTCGTGCGTGGGGAGGTTCTCTGCGATATCCGGCACGCCCTTTTCAATCTGTTCCTGAACGCTTCTAATGCCCTTTCTCACTGACGCAAACCCTGTAATGACAAAACTTTCCAAAAATGAGAAGTCCGTTTTTCGAAAAAATGTTCGAAAAACGGACTTCGTTCAACTTCAGATGTTACAAGTTTTTCGAAAAATCGAGGTCAAATGGTGTCGTGCAGAAAAATTATTCTTATTTTGAGAAATATGTTTGAGAACCCACTTCGTTTCGTTTGCTGCCGGGGCATCCGTTTCTTGTCTGAACGCAAAATACATCCCTAAGCCTCATCACGAGGCTTACATATGAAATTGGGTTTTCCCCGTTCCGTTGCCTTTGATGGCTGGGCTGGCAGGGCATCGCAATTGAAGATGATCAGAGATTGTTGCAATAAACGCCGAATTGGTGGGCTTGCCTCTGTTTGGATTCGTGCTGTACCCGAAATACTTTTCCAATACTTCAATATTTCCCCGGGACCAGCCAACTTCAATGGCGTGACGAATGGCCCGTTCTACCCGGGAAGGGGTAGTATGAAAATAAGCTGCTACATCCGGATATAAGGCTTTATATACTGCTCCACGGTAATCTGCATTGTGGTAATCCAGGAGAATCGCTTTTCGGACATATAAATACCCTGTCAAGTTGGCAGGAATACCGCAATCCAGCAGCATATAGGTGAGCTGATGCATCAGCTCGTTCCGGGAACTGAAGGCAGACGAACGCTCATCTGAACGACTGCTTTTGACATCCGGGAATTCCTGCACTACTACCGGAAAATGAAATCCGCTCATATATGCTATTGGTTTTTCTTCGTCATGTGTTGGGAAAAATATCGCTTTTGCTGGAGAGAATTGATTTTTTCCGGGTTCTGATCTCATGTTGATTTAACCTCCTTTGTTGCTTCTGCCGTACTTCTTTGTCGATTCTGTTTGTATTTTATCTCATTTTGATGAATTTTGCCTTATAAATTAGCAAAAAAATACCTGCAAATTTTTTCAACACCACAATTTCGCTTTTACAAGGAAAAAATACGACAGAAAGACAGGAAAACATGGATGCTTTTTTTCGTGCAATCGGGCAAAAAAGTTGCGTTTCAATCCATGAATTATACATATCCGCTTTTATGGTTCATTGCGGCCTCGATTCCGCGGTCTATACAGGCGTTCAGGTTCGCCAAATCCGGTTGAACGCGAAGCGGGTCCCGTATTTTCCCACTTTTGGAGTCCAGCGTATATCCCAGCAGGATTGATCGTGCGGAGATGATCCGCTGTGGAAGCGGTTCACAGACATGAACAAACAGCATTTCAAGAACAGCATACCACTCCGAACCGTGCGAACCGCCAATTAAATAGGCAAATCTTTTCAGCTCATCCTCCGGACAGGTTTGGATATATTGTATTAGACTTCTTTTTTCAAGAGTGTTGGGACATGAGCAACAGGCATCTTCGCTGGGATGTAGAAACGGTCGGATATATGGCCATGGGGAAATATCCAGTACGTAAAACCATTGGCGAAGTTCCAAAAAAGTAGGAGAGCAATTTGACTCCCAGTTTTGGATTGTTCGCTCTGTTTTTCCCATGGCCTTTGCCATCTCTCTCTGGGTCACACCCGCATCCATGCGGGAACGCACAAGAATTGTTGAATAATTCTCTTTTTGCTGTAACGTAACGGGAGTAATTGTATCTCCCTGAAGATGCCCTGCAACAGCATCCTGGGCTGCGACCTTTACTGATTCAATTACTGCGCGGTTCACCGAAAGCCCCGGAGGTGTTTGCAGACGACCGGATACTTCGCAAAGAGAATAGGAAGTCATAATCGTCTCCCTGATTCTGACCCGACTGTCCAGAGAAGCATTTACATGAGCAAGTCCCATATCCAGCAAACCGAGCCATGACGAACCATGGCCGCCATACATCAGATAGTGAAGCTTAGCCACCTCCTCAGGGCTGGCTAAATTGGCGAGATAGTAAGCTAATGCACTGCGGATTTCGTCATAAGAGCTGTGTATGGAGGTATTGCCAATTTCGTCTGGCCAAAACAGTTTTACCAGCGGCGGCGCAGCGCTGTTTCCCGTCGCCTGAAACCACAGCAGCATTCCCGGCAGAGTGGGTGATCCTTGCCCGGTTTCCCATGCTTTGATTGTGGTTTCGGATACATCCATCACTTGACTCATGTCTTTTCGACTCAAACCGGCGTCGATCCGAAACTGAGAAAGTATGTTTGAACAACAATCGGCAGCTTCAATCAAAAAGCTGTATTTCACAACTACCCCTCCAGATGACAGTTTGTACAGGAGCGTATCGCAAGCCAGAGCAATTCAGAAGAATTAAATTGATTTTCTTTGTTTCAATGATTTGGTCACACCGATGATATATAGTTCATATTTGCTATTATATCACTTTTGGAACATTACGCAAGGGGAATTTGTAGGTTTTTGAAAAATTGTATTACCAACAAGAACCGCCCTCTCTCCGGAAAGCAGGATAATTTATGTTTCATGACAAGAAAAGGACCTGCCGCAGATTTTTTGTTTCTGCAACAGGTCCTTCTCTTATCCATTTATTGAGGGCTGCTCACCGCTCCCTCTGATATTTGCGAATGGTATCCACGGTATGTTGATAATCCTGCCTGACATTCTCCAGAAGCTCAACGGCATCATCAGGAATTGTATCCGCTTCAGGACGCAATACCTCCATCAGTCGGCTTACCGTCTCCAACAGACGAGTAAAGCTCAAGTTTGCACATACACCTTTCAACGTATGGGCCGAACGGAAAGCCGCCTGGCGATTTCCATTTTCAATCTCTTTGCAGAGGTCACAATAGCTTTGATCATCCAGAAATCGGGCAGTAAAGCGTTCAATGAGGCTTGGATTGGAGAGCAGCTTACATACTTCAGCGTAATTTCCTCCCAGTTCCTGATAACACTCCTCCATCGTCATGGTCGTCCCCCTCCTTTTTGCTTTCTCTACTCTGCCCCACTTTGGGATTTGAGAATACTTTGTAAAGCCCGTATAACCTCTGCCAGCACAATTGGCTTGGACAGGAAGCCATTCATCCCGTTTTCCATCGCTGCCTTGCGGTCTTCCTCAAACACATTGGCAGTCATGGCCAGAATAGGAATATTGGCAAGATTAGGATCTTCCAGCCCACGAATCGCTTTCGTTGCCTCGTAGCCATCCATAATTGGCATCTGAATATCCATCAGCACCAGATCAAAATCTCCGGGTTGGGAATTCTTGAGCTTTTCCACCGCGACGGCGCCGTTTTCTGCCGGTTCAACAAGGAAACCGTACTTACTGAGAATCTCCTCTACGATTTCTCGGTTCAGATCGTTGTCCTCTACCAGAAGCAGCCGCTTTCCCTGGAAGTCAGCGTTTTTGTGAAATAGAGGAAGAATACCGTCATGGAGCTGCTCCTGCTTTTGTCCAAGAGCGGTCAAGGGTGTCTCCTGCAGTCTTAAGGCCAACCGAATGATAAATTCTGTGCCCTTGTTCTCCTCTGAGTGGACCTCAATGGTACCACCCATCATGTCGATGATGTTCTTGGAGATGGCCAGCCCCAGACCAGTACCCTGGATTCTGCTCACCGTGGAACTGCGTTCACGTTCAAAGGGTTCAAAAATGTGCTCGGTGAACTCCTGACTCACACCAATGCCGTTGTCCTTCACCCGGATCTCATACATTCCCTTGCCGGCCGGTGCGCCGTGAAGCTGTGTCAACCGGACAGAAATGGTACCACCGGCGGGGGTAAACTTGATTGCATTGGACAGCAGGTTCAGCATCACCTGATTCAGTCTGGTCTTATCACAGAACACATCCTCGTTAGTCACATCAATGACATCCATAAACAGATCAAGCTGTTTTTCCTGAACCTGGCCGCAGACGATGGTCTTAAGATCGAGGAGTACTTCCGGAAGATTGACTTCCGTCTCCTCCAAATGGAGTTTTCCGCTTTCGATCCAGCTCATATCCAGCACATCGTTGATGAGGGAAAGCAGGTGGTTGCCGGAGGAAAGGATCTTGCCTAAGTAATCCCGTACCTTTTCTCTGCTGTCAATGTTGCTCACCGCCAGAGTTGCGAAGCCGATAATGGCGTTCATCGGTGTACGGATATCATGGGACATGTTGGAAAGGAAGGTACTCTTTGCCTTGCTTGCGTTCTCTGCTGCTTCAACAGCGGTTTTCAGCGCAAGGTTTATCCGGCGGTCATTGGTGCGGTCGGAAAAATCAATGATACACTTCTTCTCTCCCTGAACATTGCTGCAGAAAGCGATCACATGGAAGAAACGGACTTCGTTATTGCCCTGATGGATAAACTCTTTGTCCCATTCCTCCTGTTCTCCGTGCTCCATCCGTGCCAGATCATCCAAAGTTACCCAGACTTTTGTGCCGCATTCCGCATGGCGCAGAACCTGGACATCCTTCTGCACATCCGCGGGGGAAATGCCCAGGATCTTCTGAATGTTGGGACTGATATATTCCACCTTTTTGGTCCTGATATCCAGCATCAGGAAAATATCGTCCACATTGTCGGACAGTCTGGAGAAAAGCTCATCCCGGGCAAGCAGCGCGCTGTCCTTCTGTCTCAGCTTCAGTCTGTTTTCCCGGATGATCCATGTGATAACCACCAGGAACAAGCAAATTCCGATTCCCATCATCAGCATGACGGTGGTCGATTGGAGATTGCTCATGCTGGCATTGACCACACCGGCGGGCACGATGCCAAGCATGATCCAGTCTTGAATCCCGGCTGGTTCATAAAGCAGATAATACTTCACGCAGCCCAGACGAACGATTCTCGCGCCGGAACGTCCCTGCCGGAAATCCTCACGCATGGCAGAGATTTCCTCGCTGTTCAGATCGGAATATTTTTTCAGCATGGCCAGGAAATTATAGATATCTTCCTGCTTGTTGACGGCCTGGTCCACGATGACCCGGCCGTCGGAATGGATCACATAGCCGCTGGCCTTTCCGTCAAAGGCAGATATCTCAAATATCTGCACCATGTCGAAGTTGTTGTAGCTGACTGCAATAGCATCGTATGCAAAGCCCTGATAGATACCGTGGGCCGCAGGCACGGCGAACACCAGAATCTGCGGTTTCCCCGGCACCACAGAGCACATTACGATGTCCTGCCCGCGGCTTATCTGATCGGACAGGCCGTTTTTCAGGTCAAGATAACCCTTTTCGCCGTTTGTTGTCATATAGTCGCCATTCAGAGAGATAAAATAGAAGTCGGTAAATCCCGTCTCTTCTCTTGCGCTGGCAATAAAATCCCGAATCTCTTTCTCATCACCGACGTCTTCCAGATACTTGTCCCAGGTATGCAGATTGCTCCAGCTCGTTTCAACCAGATCACGCAGGGTACGGTTATCCTGATGGAAGATCTCCGACAGATGGGAAACACTCTCTGTATAGATCGTCCGCGTCACGACCCGGGAATATTGGACGGTGGCAGTGATAATTCCCATGAGCAGCACAATCGCAGTAATGATGATACCCCGCCGTTTTCTCAAGAAATATCACTTCTTTCCGTCAAATGATACATACTCTTGCGGTGCCTCGAATTGGCCGCTCTCTGCCAGAGCAGAGCATAACAGCTGATATACATCATCAGCCGATGCACCCAGACGCTCTTTCAATTCCCCGGGCATAGGACAGGCGCAGTATACGGATTCTTCGAGGAATTGTTCATCACCGAAGATTGCAGCCGTATACTCCTTTGAGACATCCAGCGGCTGTCCATTCACCGTCAATTCAAGAAGGGAATAGGTGCCGTCGCCATTGTCTCTCATCCTGTAGGTCATGCCGCTGGTCACGGGGATGAGATTATGATGCCGGATGGGATTGGAACCGTCCTCTTTTTCGTTGATCAGCCACTCCATGAGGGTCCAGATCTGCGCGCCGGTAAGGGTACCCTGGCGCATGGTCAGGCAGCCGGACAGGAGCCAGTTTAGTTGACGGGTTGTGTAATCCCCGGCATAGATCGGACCGGACACCACATTGGAATAGCCGACGGCAATATCACTGCCGGTAGCTGACCGCAGCGTATTCACCACTGCGGAGGCCGCGGGGCTGCCGCCCTTGTCATCAGAATAGGGATAGGCCGTATTCTGCCTGGTCACGATTTCGGCGGCGTTGTCGGAGGAACCGGCAATGAGCTGGGCGTTGAAATCCGCGTAGGCTTCCTCTGCTCCGTATTCCCCGCTGACCATCTTGTGCACCACATTTTTGGATATAGCAAACATTTCGGTGGAGGCAAGGCGGATATACAGGTGATTGCTGTTGATGCAGTCCATGACAGACGAAAAAACATCGCTGATCTGGATGTCCACATTCTTATTGTAGGTCAGCACGGCTTTGCTCACAGCAGTCCGATGCTGCCCTTCCTCGCTGAACATGGCCTCCAGCACCCGCATGACAGCATCCTGCTTCCTGGCATCCTGCTCCACGGCGCTGCTCACCGCCACCTGAAACATCGGGTAAGTCAGCAGCCAGTTATCCTCTGCCGTCTCCCCAAAATAAGGCAGCATGACTGCGTTGATTCCGCCCTGTTTGCCCAGCAGCACACAGTCGTTGGCCGTACCGCGGACAATGGCGGTCTTGCCTTCAAGCATCCCGTTATACATCTGCTCAAAGCTGATGTCCACATCACCTGGTTCAACGCCGGTGTCCTGCAAATATTGAGCAAATGCGTCGAATACGCCGGGCCACACGGCCTTATCCAGTCCTACCGGTACATCATCTGTCTCGTTTTCGTACGCCTTGCGCCAGTTGATGCCGGCAGAACTCATTAGTTCGGGAATCGCACAGCCCTGAAGGGCCTCCATGCAGGAGTAATCCATCCGGTAGTCATTCACATAACAGCGGATACCCAGCTCCGCAAACCGCTGGCTTGCCTCGGTAAATTCCGCTCTGTTGGTGGGCAGAGGAATGCCGTGCTGGGCAAACAGGTCGACATTGGCAATATATCCGTCCACCTCCGCACATGTGGGGAGCCACCGGATGGCGCCGTCCGGTTCCCGATAATTTTCAATATAGCTGTCGTAGAAACTGCCTGCCACATTGGTTTCACTCAAATCCATCAGAAGGTCCGACAAATGAGCGGCATCATTCAAAGAGAAGCGGCGGCAGGTGATAATATCCGGCAGCTTGTCCCGTTGGGCCAGGTCAGTGTAAAAATCCATGGTGTTGTAACCGACCACAAAGGTAAAATCAATGTCCGGAAATTGTGCTTCCAACCAGGGGGTCAATTCCTTCATCATGGGCTTGTCCCAAAGATACATGGTCAGCTTGATCTTTGAGCTGTTCTTCCCTGCACCACAAGCTGTCAGGCTAAGCAGCATCATCATCGCCAGAAAAGCGGCGCTGATTCTCCTTAAACGTACTTTCATTTGAAATTTCCTCCCTGCTTGCTTATTTCAGGGTAATGTAGTGTTCCGGTTCTGCAAGGGTACCGCCCTCCAGAATATATGTTGTCCATGCGGGCCTGACATTCATTTCGCCTCTGACATACTCCCGGCTTTCGTCCGTGAAGAAGGGAGTCATGTGCGCAAAGGTGGTGATAAAAGTTACTTTGAAAATATCCTCATCGTTGATGGGTTTCCCGGCCTTTGTGAGTTTTAGCAGAGTATAGGCGCCGTTTTCCTCTTTCACTTCCACGGTGATTCCGCTGAACACAGGCAGGCTGCCGCGATTGAAGGGCGTGAAGCCGCCCTCAGTGCCCTCTACCATAACTCTGACGCTCTCTTTCAGCTCTGCGCCGGACATCTCCCGGCTGAAGGAAACCAGAGCGTTTGGCATTACCATATTGCCAACCATTTTTTTGCTGTAATCCGCCTGAAACACGGAGCCGGTGTAGCTGTCGCCAAAGGCAAGGAGCACATCGCAGCCATACATTTCCCGCATGGTGTGTGCCATGACGGAATAGGCCTCATTGCCGCCGTCCTTGTGGAAGATGTTGGAGTAACCCTTTTCCAAAGCCAGGACAATATCAGAGGAAGCATCCCCTGACTGACGGAGTCTGGCGTCGAAAGCTTCATACGCCTGCCGGGCGTTGTATTCGCCTCTGATCATCCTGGAGACAACATCCCTGGATGCAGAGAAAAACTCATTGGAGGCAATACGAATATACAGATAGTTCTGATTGATCAGAGGCTGCAGGTTTGACAGATAGGGAGAAACCTGCAGATTCACATTCTGGCTATAGGTCAGCACGTCCTCACCGCCGGCCAGTTCATTCTGTGCTCCCTCAGAGAGCATCACATTCAACACCCGCATAGCCTTTTCCAGACGGGTCTTGTCCTGCTCCAGATCCCGGTTCAGAGCCACCTGAAACTGGGGGTAGGTCAGCAGCCACTGTTCACCCTTTTGGCCAAAATATGGCAGCATAATTGCATTTACGCCAGCCTGATTGAACCAGACGGTGTTGCTTCCGCCTGAGCGGATCATGGCTACCTTTCCCGCGCTGAACATTTCAATGACAGGTGAATAATCCATATCTACGTCCTCAGGCTGAAGGTTCACATCTTTGATGAATTGCTCCATACGGGCAAAAGCCTCGGGCCAGATGGTGTCATCCAGACCTGTGACCTCCATATCCGTAGGATCTTCATACCGGGTGCGCCACTTGCGCCCCTCGGTGGAAGTAAGCTCGGGGATGATCAGGCCCTGCAGGATCTCCATGCATGTGTAATCATAAACAAAGTCGGCGGTAAAGCCCCGGATGCCCACTTCCTCAAAAGCCTGACAGGCGGAGACAAAGCTTGCATAATCCGTTGGCAGGGGAATGTTGTACTGGTCAAACAGCGCTTTGTTGGCAACAAGACCATCCACCTCTGCACACAAAGGCAGCCAGTTCACGCTGCCGTCCTCATTGGCGAAGTTTTTGAGGTAGGAATCATAGATTGCACCGGCTTCTTCGGTAGTGGATAAATCCATCAGGCTGCCTTTCAGGGCCATTGCATCGTGCAGAGAAAAACGGCGGCAGGTGATAATGTCCGGCAGGGCGTCGTTCTCGTTCATGAACTTATAAAATTCAAGGTCGTTATTGCCTACCACAAACTGGATATTGATATCTGGAAGCTTGGACTGGACATAGGGAGCGTATTTTTCATACATTGCCGTGCTCCACATATATACCGTAATGGTGTCGGCATCCTCTTTCGCGGTATCCTTTACGCTGCAGCCTGCCAGAAAGCATACTGCAACAGAAAGGGCAAGAAACAAGCAAATCAGTCTTCTTTTCTCCATTTGTTTTCTCCTCTTCGTTATTTTTTTCTGACGTAAGAGAGACGGTAGAAAAAGAAATCCCCCCTTCTTTCAAAGTATTTGATTCTCCTGCTTTTCCGTACGAATAAAAACCGGAGGGCTGCCGGGCGGGCCCCCAATTCTTACAGAAATTTAACCAGACTCCTCAACAAGCGCGCTGAATTCGCGGGCTTTGCAATAAAATCATCCATGCCAATGCTGATCGCTCTCTCCCGATCTTCCGGGATCGTATTTACGGTTAATGCGATAATAGGAATGTTTGCCCTGATACGGTTTGGAAGGCTTCGGATTTTTGACGTTGCCTCGTATCCATCCATCACGGCCATTTCAATGTCCATCAGGATAAAGTCGTAATAGCTGGGCTCGTTCCTTTTCACAGCTTCAACTGCCTCCCGACCATTTGTGGCTTCTTCCACAAGGAGCCCGTATTCCACAAGCACTTCCTTCAGTATTTCACGGTTCAGTTCGTTGTCATCCGCAACAAGAACCCGCTTGCCCACTAACGCCTCGACGTTTTCCGGTTCTTCCGGTTCCGATTCCTCCGCCGGTTCCTCTCCCAGCGCATGGGCGATTTTTGCATCCATTTTGGCATGAACTGTCTGGAGCTTGTCAAA
This sequence comes from Clostridiales bacterium, assembly GCA_022782265.1. Lineage (GTDB taxonomy): Bacteria > Bacillota > Clostridia > Oscillospirales > Oscillospiraceae > Limivicinus. Next base: position 20,100 of record JALFOM010000131.1, read on the forward strand.
ATACTCCTCCGCTTTAGGGCAATGTTTGCCGCCAAGTTCTGCATATCCGACCGCGCTGCTCAGATCAGTTCGAATGTCCCGTAAGGATTTTTTGAGGAATTCCGATGTCTTCCTGGCTGCTCCCAGTTCTGTTTCCATGAGGGCCAGTTTTTCAAGAAGAAGCTCATGGTTTTCCTGTGAGTCTCTCGTATGGCCATCCGGGAAGCGGAGTTTATACTCAATTACGACCCCGAGGACGTCAAGGCATTTCTGGAGTTCTTCCAATGTCATGCTCTCTCTCGTAATCTTCCGATATAAAGAAGATGGATACATTCCCATCCGCTTTGCCAACTCAGCTCTTGTTATGCCAAGCCCTATACAGGCATTATTGATGATTTCTGATGTTTTCATATTCCCTCACCAAGCTCATCTTCTATTGTGAAACGCATGCGAGATGTCGTTTTAATTAGTGTAACATAAACGGCAAAACACTGCAAGATACAAACATACTTATTCTATGGAAAAGAATCTCCAAAAGAGCAGAGCTCTTTCCAGTGTTTTTCAAAAGCAGGTGCTTTATTTGAAAAAACCGCATCGCATATTAAGTTGACTATCTGATACAAACGGGCGCATTTTCCACTTCCTGAAACAATAAAAGTGCCAGATTGTTGATTCTACGAAATCAACAATCCGGCACTTGAATTTTTGTATAGTTTATTTTTTGAAAATAGAAAATATTTTTCTAAAACGTGTAGCAGGGGAGGGGCAATAAGCCCCAAAAGGAGACGCAGAGGAGTTCAAGTCTCCTCAGTTGGGTGAAAACGCCTTTTGTCCTCAATGGAAAAATAAAAAAATTTCCGGGATGAAAAATCCTGGAAAGCCTTGATGACACTGGATTTTCTCCAGTGTCATCAAAATTGGCTGGGTATTCTGGTGCGAGAGAGGAGACTTGAACTCCCACGTCGGTTGACACACGCCCCTCAAACGTGCCTGTCTACCTGTTCCAGCACTCTCGCATATAAACGCCGGTGCTTCGACTCCATTTAAAGCCGTGTGCACCACATGGCGGCCGCATTTAAGGCATGGATTATTATAGCAGGGTTTCAGGTTTTGTCAAGAACATTTTTTCCTGCGCCCGGCGTTTTTTCGTCAAAACCGGAGGCAAAGTACAGCGCAGCGATGCAGAGCGCCGTCAGCATGGCCCAGCCGCCGTAGCGCATGGGCAGAAGAAAACGCATTTTCAGATAGGCGTGGTAGCCCAGCAGAGAGCCGAACTGAACCAGAAACGCCGCCGGGAAATACTCAAAGGCGGCGAAAGCCATAATGACAGTCATGATGTCGGCAGCGAAGAAATACCGGTCGTGCATGTGGGGCAGCAGGAAGGGGATGCCGATGGCAAAGAGCACCGCCGCGCCCAGAATCACCCGGTTGGTCAGCCGCTTCCTGCCGAAGAAAACGAGCGCGATCACCAGCAGCATGAACAGAAAGGCCGCCAGAATAGCGAGCCTGGAGGCCAGAGCCGTGTTCTGCACCCGCTCAAGAATGGCGAAAAGGGAAGAGGAGTTATAATTGAGGGCGTCCCCGATGCTGCCGGTCTGGCCGAAATAGAGCAAAAGCGTATCCAGAAAGGGCCGCCCCGCGATCACCGCCGGGAGCACCAGAATCACATAGGTCAGCGGAAAGACCAGAAAATGCTTCAGCTTCACCTTGCCGGCGATGAGCAGCACGGCGAAAACCGGCATGAGAAACACCGCCTGAAGCTTGAAGCCGAAAGACAGGGCAATAAAAATCATGGCCCGTACCGGCTTGCCGTCCAGCGCCAGAACAATGCTCATCACCGCCAGGGCCACATAGATGCTGTCGCACTGGCCCCAGACAGCGCCGTTTAAAAACACTGTGGGCAGAAACAGCACCGTGAAGAAGCAGGCCAGCCGCCGCACCGGGCTCTGCGCATATTTGCCCAGAAGCATCATGGAGCCGTAGGCCAGCACCACGTCGAAAAACACGGACAGCAGCTTGATGAGATACAGGTCCTTTATGCCGGAATAGGAAAACAGGGCCATAAAGTAGAGATAGGGGATGTTGTAATTTCCCACCGGTGTGTCCAGGGCCGCAAAGCCGCCGTTAAAGCGGAAGAAATCCACCCAATGGGTGAGAAAGTCCCGGTAGTCCAGGGTCTCATAGTCAAAAACCATGGCCCGGGACACAAAAGCCAGCGCCAGCAGCAGCACGGAGACGGCCCAAAGTGAGGGCTTTTTCAGGTTGCCGGAGCGGTACAGCAGAAAGAGGGCAAACAGCGCCTCGGCACAGAGGAGAAGGATGACCCGGATATCCATAAAAAAACCTCGGAAAATCAAAACAGCGGGAGCAAAACTCCCGCAGAAAATTTAAAAAAGATGCTTGACTTAAACAATGAATAATGGTAAAATAACTTGCTTTATGTGTGGGGAAAGGGGACGCATGCCCCCACTATTCACGCTTCACAGTATAGCACCCAGGCAATCTGAAATCAACACCGGATATTCGCTTTTTGACAACTCATCCGGGTGTTTGCAATTACAAATAAGGAGAGTGCGCTGATGCCAAAAGACGTTATGTACGGCAAGACCCTGAGAAAGAGCTTTGCCCGCACCGAAGAGATCATGGACATGCCGAACCTTCTGGAGATCCAGAAGAGTTCCTACAAATGGTTCCTTGAGACCGGCCTTCGGGAGGTATTCAAGGACGTGGATTCCGTGACCGACTATTCCGGCAATCTGGAGCTGAGCTTCATCGACTATTCCATGGACGAGAAGCCCAAGTACTCCGAGGAGGAATGCAAGGCCCGCGACGCCACATACGCCGCTCCGCTGAAGGTCCGCGTCCGTCTGCGCAACAAGGAGACGGAGGAGATCAAGGAGCAGGAGATCTTCATGGGCGACTTCCCCCTGATGACCGACGGCGGCACCTTCATCATCAACGGCGCGGAGCGCGTTATCGTCTCCCAGATCGTCCGTTCCCCCGGCGTTTACTTCGACAAGGTGACGGACAAGTCCATGATGAACATCTACACCTCCACCGTCATTCCTTACCACGGCGCGTGGCTGGAGTATGAGACCGACGCAAACGACGTGTTCAACGTCCGCATCGACAAGAACCGCAAGCTCCCCATCACCTGGTTTTTGAAGGCCATGGGCGCATACGACGAGAACCGCCCCGCCACCTGGCTCAGCTGCGTGGGCGACGCCTTCGTGGGCGCCACCACCAATGAGCGGCTGAAGGAAATCTTCGGCGAGGACGAGCGCATTGTCGCCACCCTGGACAAGGACACCACCGGCAGCCGGGACGAGTGCCTGATCGAGATCTACCGCAAGCTCCGCCCGGGCGATCCTCCCACCGTGGAATCCGCCGAGAGCCTGCTGGACGGCCTGTTCTTTGACCGCCGCCGCTACGATATCTCCAACGTGGGCCGCTACAAGTTCAACAAGAAGCTGTCCCTCTACCCCCGCATCGCCGGCTTTGAGTTGGCCGAGCCTGTGGCCGATCCCCTCACCGGCGAGCTGCTGGCCGAGGCGGGCCAGGTGATCACCCGGGATATGGCAAAGGCCATCGACGAGGCCGGGGTCATCAGCGTCTATCTGAACGTGGAAGGCAAGAAGGTCCGCGTGTTCTCCAACGGCATGGTCAATATGGCCCGCTTTGTGGACTTTGACCCCGCCGAGTGCGGCGTGAAGGAGAAGGTCCGCGGCATCGTCCTCAGACAGCTCACCGAGCAGTACCAGGGCGAGGCCCTGAAGGACGCCATCCGCGAGAACATCGACGTGCTCATTCCCAAGCACATCGTGGTGGACGACATCTTCTCCTCCGTTAACTACCTGAACTGCCTTGCCCACGGCATCGGCAATGCAGACGATATCGACCATCTGGGCAACCGCCGCGTAAGATGCGTGGGCGAGCTGCTGCAGAACCAGTTCCGCATCGGCTTTTCCCGCATGGAGCGGGTTATCCGCGAGCGCATGACCCTCCAGGATCTGGACATTGTCACCCCCCAGAGCCTGATCAACATCCGCCCCGTCACCGCGGCCATCAAGGAGTTCTTCGGCTCCTCCCCGCTGAGCCAGTTCATGGACCAGACCAACCCCCTGGCCGAGCTGACCCACAAGCGCCGTATGTCCGCTCTGGGCCCCGGCGGCCTGTCCAGAGAGCGCGCCAGCTTCGATGTGCGTGACGTTCACTACAGCCACTACGGCCGTCTCTGCCCCATTGAGACCCCTGAAGGCCCCAACATCGGCCTGATCAGCTACCTGGCCTCCTACGCCCGTGCCAACGAGTACGGCTTTTTGGCTACCCCCTACCGCAGGGTGGAGAAGGGTACCTGCCGCGTCACCGACGAGGTGGAGTACATGACCGCCGACGTGGAGGACCAGTACATTGTGGCCCAGGCCTCCGAGCCTGTGGATGAAAACGGCTGCCTGATCAACAAGCGTATCACCTGCCGTCACCGCAACGATACCATCGAGGTCAACCGCGAGGACGTGGACTATGTGGATATCAGCCCCAAGATGATGATCTCCATCGCCACCGCCATGATCCCCTTCCTGGAAAACGACGACGCCAACCGCGCACTGATGGGCGCAAACATGCAGCGTCAGGCGGTTCCTCTGCTGACCACCCAGGCCCCCATCGTGGCCACCGGCATCGAGCACAAGTGCGCCGTGGACTCCGGCGTCTGCGTCCTGGCTGAGGACGACGGCCTTGTGACCCGGGTTGACGCAAACTACATCACCGTCCGTTACGACAACGGCCAGGTGAAGGATTATAAGCTGATTAAATTCGCCCGTTCCAACCAGGGCACCTGCATCAACCAGCGCCCCATCGTCAACGCAGGCGACCGGGTCTGCAAGGGCGATGTGATGGCCGACGGTCCCAGCACCTCCAACGGCGAGATCGCTCTGGGCAAGAACATCCTGGTGGGCTACATGAACTGGGAAGGCTACAACTACGAGGACGCCATCCTGCTCAACGAGCGCCTGGTGATGGAGGACGTGTTCACCTCCCTGCATGTGGAGGAGTATGAGTGCGACGCCCGCGACACCAAGCTTGGCCCCGAGGAGATCACCCGCGACATCCCCGGTGTTGGCGACGACGCCCTGAAGTATCTGGACGAGCGCGGCATCATCATGGTGGGCGCAGAGGTCACCGCCGGCGACATTCTGGTGGGCAAGGTCACCCCCAAGGGCGAGACCGACATGTCCGCAGAGGAGCGTCTGCTCCGCGCCATCTTCGGCGAGAAGGCCCGGGAGGTCCGCGACACCTCACTGAAGGTGCCCCACGGCGAGAGCGGCATCATCGTCGATGTCAAGGTATTCACCCGTGAAAACGGCGACGAGATGAACCCCGGCGTAAACCAGGTGGTCCGCGTCTATATTGCCCAGAAGCGCAAGATCTCCGTGGGCGACAAGATGGCCGGCCGCCACGGCAACAAGGGCGTTGTCTCCCGCATTCTGCCCCGGGAGGATATGCCTTACCT
>JALFOM010000067.1 GCA_022782265.1 Clostridiales bacterium
GCGCATAAACTGGAAGCTTTCGGCGTTTTTGCCCTTTTCCGGCATGGGGATTTGGGCCAGACAGGCTTCCACCTTGCAGCCCTGAAGCACGATGAGGCTCTCGGGATTCAGATGGTCAAGGAAATTCTTGCCGGCCCCGTCGGGATCGGGATCGTTGAAGAGATAATCGTAGATGCGCACCTCGGCGTCGGCGCAGGTGGCGGCGTCCACCCAGTGGATGGTAGCGCCCTTGACCTTGCGGCCGTCGGCAGGGTCGCCGCCCCGGCTCATGGGGTCGTATTCGCAGAGGATCTCGGTCACATTGCCGTTTTCATCCTTCAAGCAGCCGGTGCAGGTGACCAGGTACGCGCCTTTGAGACGGACTTCAAAGCCGGGATGGAGACGCTTATACTTGGGAACGGGGACTTCCATGAAGTCGTCCGCTTCGATCCACAGATTGCGGGAGAAGCTGACCTGACGTGTGCCCTCCTCGGGCTTGAGGGGGTTATTCTCAACGGTGAGCAGCTCGCTCTGGCCCACCGGGTAGTTTGTGATGGTGAGCTTGACCGGGTGCAGCACGGCCATTACGCGCTTGGCGTTCTCGTTCAGGTCGTCCCGCAGGCAGCTTTCCAGCAGCGCCCAATCCACGGTGGAGTCCACCTTGGCAACGCCGATGCGCTCGCAGAAATCCCGGATGGATTTGGCGGTGTAGCCCCGGCGGCGCAGACCGCAGAGGGTGGGCATACGGGGATCATCCCAGCCGGAGACCCGCTTTTCCTCCACAAGCTGGCGCAGCTTGCGCTTGGACATGACGGTGTAGTTGATGCCCAGCCGGGCAAACTCGATCTGCCTGGGCTTGATGCCGGGGATAGACACGTTGGATACCACCCAGTCGTACAGGGGGCGGTGGGCCTCATACTCCAGAGAGCAGAGGGAGTGGGTAATGCCCTCCAGGGCGTCCTGGATGGGGTGGGCAAAGTCATACATGGGGAAGATGCACCATTTCGTGCCCTGACGGTGGTGCTCGATATAGCGGATGCGGTAAAGCACCGGGTCGCGCATGTTGAAGTTGCCGCTGGCCAGGTCGATCTTGGCCCGGAGGGTGTACTTGCCCTCCTCAAATTCGCCGTTTTTCATGCGCTGGAACAGGTCCAGGCTCTCTTCAATGGGCCTGTCCCGCCAGGGGCTGACGGCAGGGTGGGTGGTGTCGCCCCGGTATTCCTTGAACTGCTCAGGGGTCAGCTCGCAGACATAGGCCAGGCCCTTTTTGATCAGCTCAATGGCATATTCATAGGTCTGCTCAAAGTAGTCGGAGCCGTAATAGAACCTGTCGCCCCAGTCGAAGCCCAGCCAGTGGATATCCTCCTGAATGGCGTCCACATATTCGGTATCCTCTTTGGCGGGGTTGGTGTCGTCCATGCGCAGGTTGCAGATGCCGCCGAAGCGCTCAGCGGTACTGAAATCTATGGTCAGAGCCTTGCAGTGTCCGATGTGCAGGTATCCGTTGGGCTCCGGCGGAAAACGGGTATGTACCTGCATGCCGTAGCAGCGGTTGCCTTCGGAAAGGTCTTCCTGAACAAAGGCTTCTATAAAGTTTCTTGCCTCTTCCATAACTCTCTTTCTCCTTTTGAAAATTCTCTGATATTATATACGATTAGGGTAGTAATTACAACAAAAAAGTGGTAGACTACGAAAAAAAGAAGGAGGTGCGCTTATGCAGGAGCTGTACGATATGATAATTGTAGGCGGAGGACCGGCCGGCGTGTCGGCGGCGCTTACGGGTCTGAACCGTGGGAAGACCGTGGCGGTCATTGCAAACGGCGTGGAAACCGGCAGTCTCTATAAAGCGGAGCTGGTCACCAATTACCCGGGCCTTGCGCCGATGAGCGGCGAGGAGATGTGCAATTTATTCCACAGCCAGCTGGAAAACAGCGCAGCGGATCTGATCTCCGGCCGGGCGCTGAACGTGATGCCCATGGGAGACATTTTCGGCGTGGCCGTGGGGAACGATTTTACCCAGTGCCGCAGTCTGATCATTGCCGCCGGCATCACCCGGGAAAATCTCTACCCCGGGGAGGCGGAGTATCTGGGCCGGGGCGTCAGCTACTGCGCCACCTGCGACGGGATGCTCTACAGGGGAAAGACTGTTGCTCTCATCGGTAATAATAAAGAAGCGGAGGAGGATGCCAAATTCCTGGAGGACATCGGCTGCAAGGTACTGCGCTTTGCGGAAAACGGCCGGTATGAGATCAGCGGCGGCGTGAAGGCCGATACCCTGAAGTTCCGGGGACAGGAATACAAGGTGGACTGCGTGTTTATCATCAAGGACACGGTCTCCGTTACCAGATTGGTGCCCGGCCTTGAAGTGGAAAAGGGCGGCATTGTCACAGACCGGCGTATGGCCACAAACCTGCCCGGCGTGTTCGCCGCCGGGGACTGCACCGGTAAGCCCTATCAGCTGGCCAAGGCCGTAGGGGAGGGCAATATTGCCGCACTCAGCGCCTGCGAGTACCTGGACAGTGCAAAATAGTACACAAATTTTCCCCTTTTGTTTTGTTTGTGTTGACAAATGCAGACGGGTAAATTATAATATTTCCACTTGCTGAGAAGGGCAGGAGTACGCAGAGCGCGGATTTGCAGAGAGGGAGCGTTTGGTGCAAGCTTCCATGAGGCACTGCGGAAGGTCGGCCCGGAGCATCGGGAGTGAAAGGGGGAGCAGCCCCGGATAGCCCCCGGCGGCTGGTTGCCGTTATCAAACCCATGAGCGCCGCGTTTCGCGGAATTCAGGTGGTACCGCGGTATTTTATCGCCCTGAAGCCTTTGGCTTCGGGGCGTTTCATTTTTTGTGCTTAAGTAAACAATGATTAAATCGGCAAGAGCGGATTGCGAGAAAATTTGCGGTCTGATGAAGGCACTTTTTCGCAGGAATACTTTGTGTATTGCAAGAAAAAGTGACAAAATCAGGGCACAAATTTTCCGCCAGACGCCGCAGACGATTTATTCAGCGTTTACTCAAAGGGGGTGAGCCTGTGGAACGCAGGAAGAGTCGCTTTGCTTCGTGGAGTGTCCACGGGAGCGTTCCTGATTTGATTGCCTGAAAGAAGATTAATTGATAATAGGAGAAATGAACATGAAAGAACTTCCGAAAGTCTATGAACCACAGGCTGTGGAAAAGAAAATTTATGATATGTGGATGGAAGGCGGCTACTTCAAGGGCAAGATTGACCCGGACAAAAAGCCCTTCTCCATCGTTATGCCCCCTCCCAACGTCACCGGCCAGCTCCATATGGGCCACGCCCTTGACGCCACTTTGCAGGATATCCTGACCCGCTATAAGCGTATGCAGGGCTACTCCGCTTTGTGGCTGCCCGGCGTCGACCACGCGGGCATCGCCACCCAGATCAAGGTGGAAGAGGTCCTCCGCAAGGAAGAGGGCAAGACCCGTTACGATCTGGGCCGCGACAAGTTCCTGGAGCGGGTTTGGGACTGGAAGGCCCAGTACGGCAACCGCATTGTGGAGCAGCAGAAGAGCATGGGCGTCTCCTGTGACTGGGACCGCAGCCGCTTCACCATGGACGACACCTGCGCCAAGGCTGTGCGGGAGACCTTCTGTGACCTTTACGACAAGGGCCTGATCTACAAGGGCAGCCGCATCATCAACTGGTGCCCCCACTGCCGCACCGCCCTGTCCGACGCGGAGGTGGAATACAAGGATATGCCTGGCAGCTTCTGGCACATCCGCTATCCCATCGAGGACTCCGATGAGGAGTTTATCATCGCCACCACCCGCCCCGAGACCATGCTGGGCGACACCGGCGTGGCCGTCCACCCCGATGATGAGCGCTACAGGCACCTGGTGGGCAAAAACGCCATCCTGCCCCTGGTGGGCAGAAAGCTGCCCATCGTGGCCGACGAGTATGTTGAGCTGGGCTTCGGCACCGGCGCCGTGAAGATGACGCCCTGCCACGACCCCAACGACTACGAGGTGGGCCTGCGCCACAATCTGGAGCAGATCAAGTGCATCGACGAGGACGCAAGGATCATCAACGGCGGCAAGTATAACGGCATGGACCGCTATGAGGCCAGAAAAGCCATCGTGGCCGATCTGGAGGAGCAGGGCTATCTGGTAAAGGTCGAGCCTTACAGCCACAACGTGGGCTGCTGCTACCGCTGCGGTACTGTTGTAGAGCCCCTCACCAGCCCCCAGTGGTTTGTGAAAATGGAGCCTCTGGCCAAGAAAGCCATCGAGGTGGTCAAGGACGGACGCATTAAATTCGTGCCGGAGAGATTTACCAAGATCTATCTGAACTGGATGGAGAACGTGCACGACTGGTGCATCTCCCGCCAGCTCTGGTGGGGCCATCAGATCCCCGCCTGGTACTGCGCCGACTGCGGCCACATCACCGTCTCCCGGGAGGACGCCACCGAGTGTGAGCACTGCCACAGCAAGAACATCACCCGGGATGAGGACGTGCTGGACACCTGGTTCTCCTCCGCCCTCTGGCCCTTCTCCACCATGGGCTGGCCGGAAAAGACCGAGGAGCTTTCTTACTGGTACCCCACCACGGTTATGGTCACGGGCTATGACATCATCTTCTTCTGGGTGGCCCGCATGATCTTCTCCGGCATGGAGCAGATGGACAAGGAGCCCTTCAAAACCGTGTTTATTCACGGCCTGGTGCGCGACAGCCAGGGCCGCAAGATGTCCAAGTCCCTGGGCAACGGCATTGACCCGCTGGAGATGGTCCAGACCTATGGCGCCGACGCTCTGCGCTATAACCTGATCACCGGCAACTCTCCCGGAAACGACATGCGTTTCTATGTGGAAAAGTGCGAGGCCATGCGGAATTTCTGCAATAAGATCTGGAACGCCTCCCGCTTCGTGATGATGAATCTGAGCATCGACAAAAATGAGCTGCCCGAAAAGCTGGAGATCGAGGACAAGTGGATCCTCTCCAAGCTCAACAACGTGATCAAAGAGGTCTGCGAGAACATGGACAGCTATGAGCTGGGCGTGGCCGCGGGCAAGATCTATGACTTCATCTGGGACAGCTTCTGCGACTGGTACATTGAGCTGACCAAGCCCCGTCTCAACGGCAGCAGCGAGGAGCTGAAGCTCTCCGCCCAGAAGGTGCTGCTGTACGTCCTGACGGAGATTCTGAAGCTGCTGCACCCCTTCATGCCCTTCATCACCGAGGAAATCTGGCAGGCTCTGCCCCACGAGGGCGAGGCCCTGATGATCCAGCGCTACCCCGAATACAAGACTGAACTCAGCTTCCCCGCCGACGAGCAGAACTTTGAGATGGTCATGACCGCCATCAAGGCCGTCCGCGCCCGCCGCAGCGAGATGAACGTGCCCCCCTCCAGAAAGGCCCATCTGGTCATCGCCACCGAAAAGAAGGCCGCTTTTGAGGCCGGCTTCAGCTATATCTGCAAGCTGGCTTACGCAAGCGAGGTCAGCGTGGTGGACGACGCGCCTGCCGGCAGCGAGGGAATGGTCTCCGTTGTCACCGACAATGCCCGCATGTTCATGCCCATGGCTGAGCTGGTGGATCTGGAAAAGGAGAAGGCCCGCATCGAAAAGGAGCTGGCCAACGCCGAAAAGCAGCTGGCCTCCCAGAACGCAAAGCTTTCCAACCAGAACTTTGTCACCCGTGCGCCTGAGCAGGTGGTCAATGTGGAGCGGGAGAAAAAGGCGAAGCTGGAGGCCCTCATCGAGAACCTGAAAGCCAGCCTGGAAAACCTGGGCAAATAAAAAACATAAACGGCCCTCTGAATGGAGGGCCGTTTGGAGCGTATATGAAAGAAAAAGCACTGGAATTTCTGAATAAAGACTATCTGCTGAATGTGGATATGATCGAGTGCATCCGCCGGGATATCTGCCGCATCCTGTATGCCTCTGACAAGGCGGCGCTGATCGTGGCGGACAGCGGCTGGGTCTATATGCTCTCCTGCGAGGACAGGGAGCTGGGCCTGGAGCTGATAAAAACCCACCAGCCGCCCTGGGTGGTGCTGCACCAGATGGACATGAGAGAAGCTCTGGCCGTACTTGGCTACCGCATCGGAGACGAATGCTGGCAGAGCGCCTATACAAAATCCACGCCCATGGAAGAGGCCTTTGCGGATATCCGGCAGCTGGACAGAAGCTATGCAAAGCTGATCGATGAAAATTACGATCTGGCGGATGAGGAGGAGATCACCGCACAGCTGGACGCAGGGGTCATTTTCGGGGCCTTTGTCAAGGGTGAGCTGGCGGGTTTCATTGGCCGACACGATGAAGGTTCGGTCGGCATGCTCTTTGTGTTCCCTCAATTTCGCCGTATGGGCATAGCCGAGGCACTGGAAAGAAATTATGTAAACCGGGAATTGGCCGAAGGAAACGTAGCCTACGGGCAGATTTTTGTAGGGAATACCCCGTCCCGGCAGCTTCAGGAGAAGCTGGGCATGGATTTCTCCGATAAATTCATCTGCTGGTGCGGAAAATCTGAATGAGGACACTGTTTCGACGGAATATGCATTGAAAAAGAAATAAAATGGCATCGCATAGATTTTATGCGATGCCATTTTTTGTTTAACAGACAGGAGAAAAGACCATGAATATCAGTACCGCTTTTTCCTCAGGCCGCCTGACCATATTTCTCAGCGGAGAGCTGGATCACCACGAGGCCAGATGCACCCTGAACACCATCGACGAGCTTTTGGACGAGTATCTGCCCCGGGACTGCGTTCTGGATATGGCCGGCCTTACGTTTATGGACTCGTCCGGTATAGCGGTCATCATCAGGACCAGCCGCCGGATGAAGGCTCTGGGGGGACGAGTATGGATCGAAAACCCGGCAAAGCAGGCCCTGAGGGTCATCGACGCCTCGGGCATTGACCGGCTTGTGCCTGTGGCCACAGGAAAATAGGAGGAAAGAAATGAACAGTCTGAATTACATAAAATTGGAGTTTCCCAGTAAAAGCAGCAACGAGGCTTTTGCCCGCACAGCGGCGGCGGCCTTTGCCACCCAGCTTGACCCCACCATGGAGGAGCTGGGCGATATCAAAACCGCGGTTTCCGAGGCGGTGACCAACGCCATTGTCCACGCCTACCCGGACAGCATCGGCCGCATATCCATGCGCCTGCGCATCCTGGACAATCATGTGCTGGAAATCTCTATCCGGGATTGGGGCAGGGGCATTGAGAACGTGGAGCAGGCGATGACGCCCCTTTACAGCACCGGCGGGGAGGACAGAAGCGGCATGGGCTTTACCATCATGGGCAGCTTTATGGACAAGCTGAAGGTGCGCTCCACCCCCGGCAAGGGCACCACCGTCACCATGCTCCGGACCATATGCCCCCGCATCGGCAAGCGATGAGCGAGGAGCTCTATTCCGACATCCGGCGGGCCCAGGGCGGCGACCGGGAGACGGCCGGAAAATTAGTGGAGGAGAACTCCGGCCTGATCTGGAGCGTGGCCCGGCGCTTTTTCGGCCGGGGCGTTGACCCGGAGGACCTGTATCAGCTGGGCTGCGTGGGTTTTCTCAAGGCCATCGAGGGCTTTGACGAGAGCTTCGGCACCCGGTTTTCCACCTACGCCGTGCCGAAAATTTCCGGGGAAATACGGCGCTTTCTCCGGGATGACGGGGCGGTAAAGGTCAGCCGGGGAATCAAAGAACAGGCGGCGCAGATACGCGCCGCCCGTATGCAGCTTGAGCAGAGGATAGGCCGGGAGCCCACTATTTCCGAGCTGTCCCGGGAGATGGGACTGAGCCCTGAGGATATCGCCTTTGCGGAGACCGCCACAGGCCCGGCGGAAAGTCTCCAGCGGGAGAGCGGGGAGGACGGCTTCACCCTGGAGCTGATACTGGGCGATTACAGCGCGGAGGAGAAGATGGTGGAGCATGTGGCCCTCCGCGCCGCCATGGAGAAGCTGCCGGAGCGGGAGCGCCAGGTGCTGTCCCTTCGCTACTACCATGGCATGACCCAGCAAAACTGCGCCAAGGTGATGCATGTCTCTCAGGTGCAGATTTCCCGGCTGGAACGAAGAGCGGTGGAACAGCTGCGCCAGCTGCTCAGCTGACCCTTTTGCCGCAGACCCGGGTGATCTGGTTCACATTCAGGCAGCGCTCATGGCGGATGGGCTGCCACTGCACATTGCAGAACAGGGAAGCAATGGTGATGGGCACATAGGTGAACATGAACACAGGGAAGGTCAGGGCGTAGAGCAGCTTTTTCCCGGTTGAACAGTGAATCTGCTTCCACTCGGTAAGGGTGGTGATGCTGCCGATGACAAACAGCGTCAGATAAAGGTTCACCACCGTCTGAAGCACCGACAGCCCCAGCACCTTCAGATCCCCGCCGGAAGAAAAGTTCATCACTGCGGCGGACAGGTTCACCACAAGGCTTACGCCTGTAAGCACCGCGGCGGGCATGATGTTCATGGCCATGTCGTAGCAGGAAAAGCTGCCGTGGAAGATGCCTCGCGTCAGCCGTCCCCCGTAGCGGGAGAACACCTGCAGATAGCCCCTGGACCAGCGGAGCCGCTGCCTCCAGGACTGGCGGAAGCTGGTTGGCTGCTCGTCGTAGAGCACTGCCGTGCCGCAGTAGCCGATCTTCTCGCCCCGGACCACGTTGTCAATGCTGAACTCAATATCCTCCGTCAGCAAAAAGAAGTTCCAGCCGCCGCAGCGCGCAAGGATTTCTTCGGAAAACAGAAAACCAGTGCCGGACACGGCGCAGCTGCTGCCCAGCAGCATCCGGGCGTTGTTCAGGTACCGGGCCTCCCGCAGAAACCACATGGCGTAGCCTGCGGAGATCCAGTTGTCGCCGTAGTTTTTGGAATTGCGGTAGCTGGTGATGATGCCATAGCCGTCGGAGAAGGTCTTGTTCATCTCCGTGATGTAGTTGGGGGCGATCACGTTGTCCGCGTCCAGCACGATAAAGGCGTCAAAGCTGCCGGCGGGGTAGTCCCGGGCGATCTTTTCCAGCAGAAAATTCAGCGCGTAGCCCTTGCCCACATGGAGGGCGTCCCGGCGGGTGTAGACCGCCGCGCCGTGGGCCTGGGCAATCAGGGCCGTGTCGTCCGTGCAGTTGTCCGCAATAACAAATATTTTGATCAGATGCGCAGGGTAGTCCTGCGCATTGATGCTGTCGATCAGCTCACCGATCACCGAGCGCTCATTCCTTGCCGCAATCAGCACGGCAAAGCGATGAGGCTTGGGGTCCCGGTGGGCTTTCGGCTTTTTGAAGAGGGAAACGGGTATGTAAAAAAACTGATAGGAATAGCAGAGAAAAAACAAGCTTATGATGAGAAAATTGATCAGCTCAATGGGTTTCATGACTGTTCCTCCTTTGTGAGCGCTTTACAGCCATGATTATACACAGAAGAAAATTAAGATAACAGCAGGCGAAAGTTTAGGATTTGTTTAAGGAAAGCTCAGAATCACGGTCAGGCTGCCGTTTTCATACCCGGCGCTGATTTTTCCGCCCATGCGCTCCGTCAGGTCCCGGGCAATGGAAAGACCCAGACCGGTGGAGCGCCGGGCGGCCTCCACGGTATAGAAGCGGTCAAAAAGCTTTTCCGTTTGCAGCTTGTCCAGGCGGGAGGCGCTGTTTCTGAAGCGGATCTCGCCGTTGTTTTCAAGGCTTATATCCAGATCTCCGTCGCTGTACTTGGCGGCGTTGGAGAGAATGTTTCCCAAAATCCGGGAAAGCAGACCTTTATCCAGCTGCCGGATCACTTTTTCTTCGCAGATGTGTATACAGGGGCATATGCCGGCGGCGGACAGAGAGGTGTAGGCGGAGGCGATGCTCTCCTCCAGCGCGGCGTTCAGACTGAGGGCTTCAAGCACCGGTTCCTTCTCTTCGGAGACGATCACCGAGTAACGGAAAAGCTCCTCGGTGAGCTCCCGCATTGAATCGGCCCGGCCGCGGATAATGTCCAGATAGCGCCGGGCCTCATCAGAGCAGTCCTCCCGCTGCAAAAGCTCAAGATAGCCGCAGATGGCGGTGAGCGGGGTGCGCAGGTCGTGGGAAATGTTGGTCACCGCCGCTTTCAGCTCCGCGTCTCCCTGTTGGCAGCGCTGCCGCTCCTGCCGCAGCAGGCGGAGCTGCCGGTTGATGTCATCGGCAAGGCTCCGCATACAGCGGTCACGGCTGGAAATGTCGATCAGGGTGTTGGTGTCCTGGCTGAGCCTGTCTTCAAAGGCGCGGCTGATCTCAGCTGCCGATTTCCGAAGCAGGTGTATTTTCACGATCAGCACGGCGATGAGAATGGCCATCGCGCCGAAAACAGCCCAGACCCAGATTTCCATGTTATTTTATGTCCTTCTTTTTGAATATTGCGTATCCCAACGCGGAGACTGCGGTAAACACGGCAATGGACAGCAGCGGCCAGCGGGCACAGCGGTCCAGTTGAAAATTGTTGATCTGGAGCGCCTGCCCCATGGGGATGATGTCCTCCGCGTAAGCCATGACCGTTCTGGTCATGCCGGTGACATAGCGGGGATTGGGAGCGGGGTCCTCAAACTCCATGACGCCGTTTTCGTGCATGACCATGACGCCGTACTGCATTTCCGGCTCGTTGAGAACGCTGTCCAGATAGGATCCGACAAAAACCATGACCAGCACAAGACCAAGGGAAAGAACCGCTGCCACAGCTTTGTTCTGACAGCTCATCACGACCAGAACATCAATCGCCGAGAGCGCTGCCGTCAACAGAAAACTGCACAGAAAAAGCCGGAAAAGCATCCCGGTTTCATAGGTGAAGCCGCCGAAAAGGGCAAAGCCCAAAAGTCCGCCGGTCAGAAACAGCGCGGCCAGCGTGAGAAAAGAGCCTGCGGTGCAGACGATCAGGTTGGAAAGGTAAATGTGGCTCCGCCGATGGCCGACGGTCAGCTTGTTTCTCACCACGCCGTCGCTGTATTCCTCGCCAAGAAGCAGACTGATCAGCGCCGAGGAGATAAAACCGATGGCAGGGAGGATGGAAAAGACAATATCGTCCAAAATTACGGTATATTCCGGCCTTTCCTGTTCAAAGCGAAAATTATCCACGCATACGAGTACCTGAATCAGCACACAGATCACCAGCATGATCCAGAAAACACGGCTTTTGAACAGCCGGTAAAACCCGGCGGAGAGCAGCTTAGTCATGGCGGGCACCTCCCACAAGGTTTACATAATAACTTTCCAGACTCTCGTCCCGCTCCTGGGCGGCGATCAGCTCGCAGCTTTCTTTGGTGAGGGCGTTCACCAGGCCGCTGAGATTCACGTTTGCAAAAACGTCCGCCTGAGTGGGGGAGAGAATGTTATATTCGATGCCCATGCTGTCCAGCACCCGGGCCAGGGGCTTCACGTCAGACACCACAAGGCGCACGCACTTGCGGCAGACCGCGTCCAGCTCCTCCGCGCTGATCTCCTTGACCATCCGCCCGCTGTCCACAAAGCCGTAGTGGGTGGCCAGGCGGGACAGCTCGTCCAGAATGTGGCTGGAGATGAGAACGCTGATCTGCCTCTCCCGGTTCAGCTTCAAAATCAGCTCCCGTATCTCGATGATGCCCTGGGGGTCAAGGCCGTTCACCGGCTCGTCCAGTACCAGAAAGTCCGGATCTCCCGCAAGAGCCACGGCGATACCCAGCCGCTGCTTCATGCCCAGGGAGAAATGCCGGGCTTTTTTCCTACCGGTGTTTTCCAGGCCTACCAGCTGTAAAAGCTCGCCGATCCCTTCAAAGGAAGGGAGACCCAGGACCCGGTACTGCATTTTCAGATTGTCCTCCGCCGTCATGTCCAGATAGATGGAGGGGGTCTCCACCACCGCGCCCATTCTGCGGCGGGCCTTTACAATGGCTTTGTCCCGGTTTTCCGTGCCGTACAGGGTGAAGCTGCCGGCGCTTGGCTCCTGCAGGCCGCAGATCAGGCGGATCAGCGTGGTCTTGCCCGCTCCGTTTTTGCCCACCAGACCGTAAATCGCCCCTTTGGGGACGTGCATGTCCATGCCGTCAAGGGCCTTGAAGTGACCGTAATGCTTGCTCAGGGACCTGGTTTCCAGTATATAGTCCATGAAATTGCCTCCTTTTGTTTACTACGGCCAAAGTTTAGCAGCGGGGCGTAAAGCGGGCGGTAAAGAAAAGGGTAAAGATTTGGTAAAGATCAGATGAGCTTGAAGCCGATGCCCCAGACCGCTTCAATATGCTCCTGCCCGTCAACATCCCGCAGCTTTTTGCGCAGGTTGCTGACGTGAATTTTCAGCGAGCTTTCGGTGCAGTCCGGGGTGTCCAGGCTGATCCCGTCCAGAATCACGGACTTGGCGATGACCTGGGCGGGGGACTGGAGCAGAAGCTTCATAATGGCGTACTCCGTGCGGGTCAGCTTTACCGGCACGCCGCCCACAGTGAGCTGGTGGGAGCTTAAATCCAGCTCCATGTCCTGATAGGACAGGCGGGCGCTTTGCCCACAGGCGGACTTCCTCAGCTGCACCGCCACCCGGGCCAGCAGCTCCCCGGTGTCAAAGGGCTTGGTGATATAGTCCGCCGCCCCGCCCAAAAGCAGCTGCACCTTGCCCTGCACATCGCTTTTGGCGGAGAGGACGATCACCGGCGTACCCGTAAGTTCGGGCAGCAGCTCCTCGCCGGAGAGGCCGGGCAGCATCAGATCCAGCAGGATCAGGTCTGCCTTTTCCGCTTTCAGAAGCAGCAGCGCCTCGGTCCCGGAATAGGCCCGGAGCACCCGGTAGCCCTCCCGGCTGAGCAGCTCCTGCAAAAGGTCGCCTATATAAACATCGTCGTCGATCACCGCGATGGTTTTCATGCAAAATCACTCCTTTTGCACAAAACAGTATCACAGCCGCAGCATTTTTTCAACTTAATTTGCGCCTTGTCTATCCTTGGGCTTTGTGCTAAAATTGTCGCTATGATGACTGAATTTGAACATAATTACCTTGAGGCGCGCCGCAATGTGGTCCGCGCCGATTTTGAACATCTGAATAACATGCAGATCGAGGCAGTGATGGCCACGGAGGGCCCGCTGCTGATCCTGGCGGGCGCGGGCAGCGGCAAAACCACGGTGCTCATCAACCGCATTGCCAATCTTCTGAAATACGGCAAGGCCGGAGACAGCGACGAGCTTCCCGCCGACGCGGACGAGAAAAAGCTGGCCATACTCCGCAAAGGCGGAGAGGCGGCACAGCGCGTCGCGGCCCTGGACCCGGTGGCGCCCTGGCGCATCCTTGCCATCACCTTCACCAACAAGGCAGCCGGAGAGCTGAAGGAACGGCTTGAACGGATGCTGGGGGAGAGCGCAAACGATATCTGGGCCTGTACCTTCCACTCCGCCTGCGTGCGCATCCTGCGCCGGGACGCGGAAAAGCTGGGCTTCCCCGCAAACTTCACCATCTATGACACTTCCGACAGCCAGAGCCTGATAAAGCACATCATCAAGGACATGGACCTGGATGAAAAGACCTTCGCGCCCAAGGCCATGCTGGCGGAAATCAGCCGGGCAAAGGACACCCAGCTTTCCGCCACCGAGTACCTGCGCCAGGCCCGGACCACCGGCGACCTGCGCCGGATCCGGATCGGGGAGATCTACAGCGAGTACATGCGCCGGATGTTTGCCGCAGGGGCCATGGACTTTGACGATCTGATCTCCTTCACCGTAAAGCTCCTGCAGGAGGACGATGAGGTCTGCGGATACTGGCAGCGCCGCTTCCAGTATGTGCTCATCGACGAGTATCAGGACACAAACCACCTGCAATACCTGCTGGCCTCCCTTTTGGCAGGGGGCTGGGGCAACATCTGCGTGGTGGGCGACGACGACCAGAGCATCTATAAATTCCGGGGCGCGACCATTGAGAACATCCTCTCCTTTGAGAGCGAGTATAAAAACTGCCGCACCATCCGCCTGGAGCAGAACTACCGCAGCACCGGGCATATTCTGGACGCGGCCAACGCCGTCATCCGCAACAATCAGGGCCGCAAGGGCAAGGAACTCTGGACCAACAAGGACCGGGGCGAGCAGCTGAAGCTCTATGTGGCGGACAACGAGCATGACGAGGCCCAGTATGTGGCCTCCCAGATCATGGGCGATTACGGCCGGGGCGCCAACTGGCGGGACCACGCGGTGCTCTACCGGATGAACGCCCAGTCCAACCAGCTGGAATACGCCTTCAAACGAAACGGCATACCCTACCGCATTATCGGCGGCACACGCTTCTTTGACCGGGCTGAGGTCAAAGACGTGTTGGCCTACTTAAACGTGATCGCCTCGCCCTCCGATGATCTGCGTCTGGTGAGGATCATCAATAACCCGCCCCGGGGCATCGGCGCGAAAAGCGTGGAGCTTGCCCAGCAGATCGCCGCCCAGGAGCGGCTGAGCCTGTTTGAGGTGGTGAGCCACGCGGATTCCTACCCGGAGCTGCAGCGCCCCGCCATCAAAATGCGGCAATTTGCCTCCATGATCCGCGAGCTGCACGCCCAGAAGGAAAAGCTGACGCCCGATGAGCTGCTGGACGAGCTGCTGGAAAAGACCGGCTATCTTCGGGCGCTGGAGGAGAAAAACACCACTGAGGACGAGGCCAGAGCCGAAAACGTCCGGGAGCTGAAAACCAGCATCATTGCTTACATGAAAGAGTCCGGCGACAGCAGCCTGGAGGGCTTTCTGGCGGATGTGGCCTTGTATACTGACCTGGACAATTACGACAAGGACGCGGACTGCGTGGTGATGATGACCATGCACAGCGCCAAGGGCCTGGAATTTCCCACGGTGTTCATTGTGGGTATGGAGGAGAGCATTTTCCCCGGCATCCGGGCCATCGGCGAGCCGGGAGAGATGGAGGAGGAGCGGAGGCTCTGCTATGTGGCCATCACCCGGGCCATGACCAAACTCCACATGGTCTGCGCAAGACAGCGTATGCTCTTTGGCCGCACCACGGCCAACCGGGTCTCCCGTTTTGTGGATGAGATCCCCGAGGAGGACATTGAAAAGAAAAATGTCCCCAAGGGCTACGGCTTCCACGACCGGCGGGAGGAACTGGGCTTTGCCCGCAGAGCGCCGGAAAGACAGCAGTATGGTGTCTCCGCGCCCCGGCCCAAGGCCCCGACGGTGCAGGCCAGCGTTTCCTTCAGCGTGGGGGACAGGGTAAACCACAAGGCTTTCGGCCCGGGCTGTATCACCAAAATGACGCCCATGGGCGGAGATTTTCTGATTGAGATCAATTTCGATAAGATAGGGACAAAAAAGCTCATGCTCCGCGCGGCGGCGCAGCACATGAGCAGGGAATAAAACCATGAGCAAAGGATTTTTAGGACGGCTTGCGCTGTTTGGCACAGCCTTTATCTGGGGCACGTCTTTTGTCATTTTGAAGACCACCCTTGACAGTATCGGCACTCTCTGGGTGCTGGCTATCCGCTTCACCATTTCCACGCTGCTGCTGGGCCTGTTCGCAGTGAAAAATCTGGGAAAAATGGACCGGCGCTGCGTTAAGGGCAGCGTGATGATGGGTATCTGCCTGGCCCTGGCCTATATCGTGCAGACCTACGGCCTGATGTACACCACGCCGGGGAAAAACGCCTTCCTGACGGCTACCTACTGTGTGCTGGTGCCCTTCATGGCCTGGGGTGTGTACAAGAGAAAACCGGACGGGGCCAATATCATCGCCGCCTTTCTCTGCATCACCGGCATCGGCTTTGTCTCTCTCAGCGGAGCGGGGACAGGGGTGAATATCGGCGACATGCTGACGCTCCTCTGCGGCGTGTTTTACGGTTTGCAGATCATTATGATGGAGCAGTATGTGGCGGACGGAGACGCCCTCGCCATCTCTGTTGTCCAGTTCGGCACGGCGGCCCTGCTCTGCTGGGCGGGGGCCCTCCTCTTTGAAGCGCCGCCGGTGAACGTGCCGTCAAGCGCCTGGCTGAGTATCGCCTATCTCAGCGTGATGTGTACCGCTGTCTGCTTCTTTTTGCAGGCCTGGGGGATGCAGTATACGCCTTCCTCCACTTCGGCGGTCATTATGACCCTGGAATCGGTTTTCGGAACGCTGACCTCCGTGGTGTTTTACCATGAGACCATGACGGTAAAGCTGGTTTTGGGCTTTGCGCTGATTTTTATCGCGGTGCTCATTTCTGAGACAAAGCCGCAGTTTTTCAAAAGAAAAGCATATAAAGCGGGGGGTTAAGGCCATGAAGATTATCAGCGCGGCGCAGATCACCCAGGCGGTTGCCGAACTCTGCATCCGGGCAAACCGGGAGCTTCCGCCCGACATGGAAAGCGCCATGAGGCTTGCGGAAAAAACCGAGCCCTGGCCCATCGGGGCGGACACCATGTCTGTCCTCTGCCGCAATATCGACGCGGCAAGGGAAAACTGCCTGCCCATCTGCCAGGACACGGGCTGCGCCTGCGTCTTTGCGGAGCTGGGCCAGGACGTACATATTGAGGGCGATTTTGAAGCGGCGGTCAACGCCGGCGTCAGCCGGGGCTATACCGAGGGCTATCTGCGAAAGAGCATGGTCCAGGACCCCCTGCGCCGGGGAAACACCGGGGACAATACCCCGGCGGCCATTACGGTCCGGCTGGTGCCCGGCGACAGTCTGAAGCTCACCGTGGCCCCCAAGGGCTTCGGCAGCGAAAATATGAGCAGGCTTGCCATGCTCAAACCCGCCGACGGCGTGGAGGGCGTAAAGCACTTCGTGCTGGAAACGGTAAAGCTGGCCGGCCCCAACCCCTGCCCGCCCATTGTCCTGGGCGTGGGCATCGGCGGCACCTTTGACAAGGTGGCCTATCTGGCCAAGCACGCCCTTCTGCGGCCCATCGACCAGCCCAACCCCGACCCCTTTTACGCAGCGCTGGAAAAGGAGCTTCTGGATGAAATCAACGCCCTGGGCATCGGCCCGCAGGGCTTCGGCGGCAGAACTACCGCCCTGGGGCTGAATATTGAGACCATGCCCACCCATGTGGCGGGTCTGCCGGTGGCTGTGAATGTGAGCTGCCATGTGACCCGCAGGGCCAGCACAGTTTTGTGAGGTGCGCTATGGAATACAGACTGAACACACCGGTGACGAAAGAAGAACTGTCCGTCCTCCGCGCCGGGGACCGGGTGCTGCTCTCCGGCACGGTCTACACCGCCAGAGACGCCGCCCACCAGCGGATGATGGAGCGGCTTGACCGGGGAGAAGCCCTGCCTTTCGAACTGGAGGGCAGCGCCATCTACTATGTGGGGCCAACCCCGGAGCGTCCGGGGCAGGTGATCGGCTCCGCCGGGCCCACCACCTCCGGGAGGATGGACAAATTTTCGCCCCGCCTGCTGGATCTGGGCCAGCCGGTGATGATCGGCAAAGGCGCAAGGAGCCGAGAGGTAAAGGAGGCCATCGTCCGAAACGGCGCGGTGTACCTTGCCGCCATGGGCGGCGCAGGGGCCGTGATGAGCGCCAGTGTGGATTCTGCCGGCGTTGTCTGCTGGGAGGATCTGGGCTGCGAGGCGGTGCGAAGGCTCCATGTGACAGACATGCCCCTGACGGTCGTGATCGACAGCCTGGGCAATGATTTATACGAATCCGGCCCTGCCGCATATCTTGAATCTGTTGAGAGGATGGAAAACTGATATGGACTACGCAAAAGAAGCGCTGAAGCTGCATGAAAAGCTGAAAGGCAAGATCGAGGTCTGCTCCCGGGTAAAGGTGGACAGCAGGGAGGCATTGAGCCTTGCCTACACCCCCGGCGTGGCCCAGCCCTGTCTGGAGATTCAGAAGGATATCAACAAGAGCTTTACCCTGACCCGCCGCTGGAACACCGTGGCGGTGGTGACAGACGGCACCGCCGTTCTGGGCCTGGGCGACATCGGCCCGGAGGCCGGTATGCCGGTCATGGAGGGAAAATGCGTCCTGTTCAAGGAATTTGGCGGCGTGGACGCCATCCCCCTCTGCGTCAGAAGCAAGGACGTGGACGATATCGTCAATACGGTGGCTCTGCTTGCCGGTTCCTTTGGCGGTGTGAATTTAGAGGACATCTCCGCGCCCCGCTGCTTTGAAATTGAGGAAAAGCTGAAGCAGCGCTGCGACATCCCCGTTTTCCACGACGACCAGCACGGCACGGCGGTCATTGTCCTTGCCGCGCTGAAAAACGCCCTGAAGCTGGTGGGCAAGCGCCTTGAGGACGTGAAAATCGTCACCTCCGGCGCGGGCGCCGCGGGCACTGCCGTGGTTAAGCTCCTTGCGGGCACCGGCGCGGGCAATATTGTGATGACCGACCGCAAGGGCGCCATCTATGCGAGTCGCCCCGATCTGAACGAGGCAAAGCGCCAGATTGCCGCGGTCACTAATAAAAACGGCGAGCAGGGCAGTCTTGCGGAGGTGATCCGCGGCGCGGACGTGTTTATCGGCGTGTCCGCTCCCGGCCTGCTGACCCAGGATATGGTGCGCTCCATGAACAGGGACGCCATCATCTTTGCCTGCGCAAACCCTGTGCCGGAGATCCTGCCCGACCAGGCGAGGGCCGCCGGCGCGGCGGTGGTGTCTACCGGACGCAGCGACTATCCCAACCAGGTCAATAATGTTCTGGCCTTCCCCGGAATTTTCCGGGGCGCGCTGGACGCCAGAGCCTCGGATATCAATACGGAGATGAAAATCGCCGCGGCGGAGGCCATTGCCTCTCTGGTGTCCGATGAGGAACTGAGCAGCGAGTATATCCTGCCCCTGGCCTTTGACCCCAGAGTGAAGGAAGCGGTGGCCAGGGCTGTGTATGACGCCGCCCATGAAACCGGCGTGGCGAGAATATAATGAAAAAGCGCTACAAGGCCCGCCTATTCCGGCGGGCCTTGTACTGGTGTTTCCCTTATGGTATACTCTTTTCAAGAGGTGAGGCCGGATGCTTTTCGTTGTGCCGGATTTTTATGATGACTTTCACTGCATTGCCGGTCAATGCCGGCACAGCTGCTGCATCGGCTGGGAGATCGACATTGATGAGGAGAGTTTTGCATATTATTCCGGAATAGAAGGGGAGATTGGCAGAGCGCTCAGGGACAATATCAGCGCCTGGCCCACGCCCCATTTTATCCTTGGCGAAAACGAGCGCTGCCCCTTTCTCAAGGAAAACGGACTTTGCCGTCTGATTTTGAGTCTGGGAGAGGACAGCCTTTGCCACATCTGCCGGGAGCATCCCCGCTTTTACAACGATTTTTCCGACAGGACGGAGGCGGGCCTGGGCCTGTGCTGTGAGGAGGCGGTCCGGCTGCTTCTGGAGGGGGACAGCCCGCTGAATTTGCTCTGCTATGACGATAGCGGCGGGGAAAGCCCCACGCCGGAGGAGCGCGCGCTGTTTGCCCTGCGTGAAAAGATTTTTTCCCTGTTGAACGACAGCAGCCGTCCGCTGTATTCCTGCATGGTGTCCTGCGCCGAATGCTGCGCTGCTCCCATGCCCGACCTGAATATGGCCAGATGGGCCCGGTTCTACATGGGCCTTGAACGCCTTGACCCGGCCTGGAGCGAGGCCCTCCAGCTTTTGGACTGCCGGGGCGGGGAAGTGGTTTTGCCTGACAGCCTGGACGGGATAAAATACCGCCGTATCGCCGCATACTTTGTCTACCGGCACTTTGCCTCAGCCGGAAGCCCGGCACAGGCATATGACATGCTGGCCTTTGCCATTCTCAGCACAGCCATGGTCTGCGCGCTGGAGACGCTGGGCCTGGACTGCGGGGAGGCCCTGCGGCTGTATTCCGCAGAAATCGAGTATTCTGATGAAAATATCGGGCTGATTCTGAACAAAATAAGGGAATAGCGCTTTACTTTTACCCCCGTAATGTGATAACATATATCGCTAAGATTTTATAGAGGAAGTATACTATGCCAGATATGAGAAAAGAGATCGAACGCCGCAGGACCTTCGCCATCATCTCCCATCCGGACGCGGGCAAGACCACACTCACCGAAAAGCTGCTGCTCTACGGCGGAGCCATACAGATGGCCGGTTCCGTAAAGGGCAAGGCCACCGCCAGACACGCGGTGTCCGACTGGATGGAGCTGGAAAAGCAGAGGGGCATTTCCATCACCTCCTCCGTCATGCAGTTCGAGTATGAGGGCTACTGCATCAACATCCTGGACACCCCGGGCCACCAGGACTTTTCCGAGGACACCTACCGCACGCTGATGGCGGCGGACAGCGCCGTCATGGTCATCGACGCGGCCAAGGGCATCGAGCCCCAGACCAGAAAGCTGTTTAAGATCTGCGCCATGCGCCATATCCCCATTTTTACCTTCATCAACAAGCTGGACCGGGAGGCCAGAAGCCCCTATGAGCTGATGGAGGAGCTGGAAAACGAGTTCGGCATCGGCACCTATCCCATGAACTGGCCCATCGGCTGCGGCCAGGACTTCAAGGGCGTGTACGACCGGGAAAAGCGGGAGATTCTGGCCTTCAACGAGTTTCACCGGGGCCAGAGCAAGATCCGCGCCATAGAGTGTACCCTGGACGAGACGGAGAAGCTGGATGAGCTGATCGGCCACAGGCTGAGAGAGAGCCTGACCGATGATATCGAGCTTCTGGACGGCGCGGGCTATGAGTTTGACATTGAGCAGGTGCGAAACGGCCGCCTCAGCCCGGTATTTTTCGGCTCCGCGCTGAATAACTTCGGTATAGAGCCCTTTTTGGAGAGCTTTCTCAAAATGACCATGCCGCCGCTGCCCCGCATCTCCGACGACGACATTATCGACCCCTTCGATGAGCGCTTTTCCGCTTTCGTCTTCAAAATTCAGGCCAACATGAACAAGGCCCACCGGGACAGGATCGCCTTCATGCGCATCTGCTCCGGCAAATTTGAGCGGGACAGGGAGTATTTCCACGTCCAGGGCGGCAAGACCCTGCGTCTGGCCCAGCCCCAGCAGCTGATGGCCCAGGAGCGGGCCATCATCGACGAGGCCTATGCCGGAGACATCATCGGCGTATTCGACCCGGGCATCTTCTCCATCGGCGACACCATCTGCGAAAAGGGCATGAACGCCTGCTTTGAGGGCATCCCCACCTTTGCTCCCGAGCATTTTGCCGCGGTGGAGCGTATCGACACCATGAAGCGCAAGCAGTTTGAAAAGGGCATCATGCAGATCGCCCAGGAGGGCGCCATTCAGATCTTCCACGAGCCCAATACCGGCGTGGAGGAAGTCATTGTGGGCGTTGTGGGCGTGCTGCAGTTTGAGGTGCTGGAATACCGGCTCAAGACCGAGTACGGCGTGGACATCCGCCGCCGGGCCATGCCCTTTGAGCTGGTGCGCTGGGTGGAGAACGAGGATATCAACATCTCCGAGCTGAACCTGACCAGCGACACCAAGTGGGTGCAGGATTTCAAAGGCAATAATCTGCTGCTCTTCACTTCTCCCTGGTGCATCAACTGGGCACTGCAGAAGAACGAGGGCCTGCAGCTGAGAGAATTTAACAAAGACTGATTGAAGGAGGTACGGCCATGGAAGAAAAACTTGTGATTGAGATCTACAGGAAAAAGGACCCGGAGGAGCTGACCAGGCTCCTGTCCGAGCCGGAGAGCAAGCTTGACCTGGGCAGCGCTGCCGCCCTTGCGGCGGCCGACGCCTGTGCCATGGGGCTGAGAGCGGCAAAGCGCACAGCGACGGAGGTTTCGGGAAATGAACGGCTGGACTATATTCTGCGGAATCTGGAAAAGCTCCGCGAATACATGGTCTACCTGATCGACGAGGACGTAAAGTGCCGCAGTCTGCTGAGAAGGGCGGAGAAGAAGGGCGACGAGCGGGAGATCGACGCGGCCCGCCAGCCCGCCTGCTGCATCTGCGAGGAGATCATCAACCAGATGGGCAATACCCTGAATCTGATCAGTGAGCTTGCGGATCTGGGAAAGCAGGGGAGCATGTACATCAGCGCCGCTGTCCACATGAGCATGGCCGCCATGCAGAGCGCTATGGCCTTTGTGCTGGACATGTCCGCAAAGAGCAGCGACGATAACTATGTCTTTGTGACCCGCCGCGAAAACGAGATCACCCTGGAAAATTACAGCGCCGCTGCCCAAGCGGTTCTGGAAAAATGCAAGGCGTAATGAAGAAAAAAGCCCTTTGGCTCCTTGCTGTTCTTTTGCTTATCGCTGTTACGTTTTTTGCCCTCAGACCGGGGACCATAGAGCTTGACGAAGTCCTTTCTGCAAGGATTTATTCTGTTGACAACCTGACATTTGCGGAAGAAGGCAGCGTAAGCATGGAGGGCAAATGGACAAAGGGCCTCAGCTCCGTGCAATTTACGGGGAAGATTGCCTTTTCCCAGCCGGATATTGTGCCTGAAGACGCGGAAAATGCCAGGCTCATTTTCCGCGATAATGTCTGTACCCCTGTGTTCAGCACCAATGAAGGAATGGTTTTGCCGTCCATGATCCATTCGTTTATCTTGGACAGGGAAGGAAAGGGTCTCATTGCCGTGCTGTACAGCGAGTATGAGGAAAAGAACAACGCCGGTACCGCCCGCTTTAACCGGGAACACTTTTACTTTATTTGCGTTGGAGATATAGATAGGGACAAGGCAATAGAATTAATTTACAGCCATATTTAAGAAGGTGGGGGACAAATCCCCGCCTTCTTTTTGCTTGTCTTTTTTAGCACTTGTCTGTAAAATAGTTAATCCTCCGTGTGCTTGAGGCATACGGAGGATTAACTTTTTGGCTCTTTAGAGACAAAGAACCACCAGCTCTGCTGGTGAGGGGAAAAGCTTATAGCAATAAAAATCCTCCAATGATAGGATAGTGAAGGTTCGCCAACCGCACTACAATCAAAGGAGGATTGTCATGAATGATGACATAAACAGTTTATCGCACTCGAAGTGGAGATGCAAGTACCATATAGTGTTCGCCCCAAAGTACCGGAGAAAAGAGATTTACGGAGATATCCGCAAGGATATTGGAGTAATACTTCGTAAACTGTGCGAACAGAAGAATGTGGAGGTAATAGAGGAGGAATTGTGCCCAGACCACATTCATATGTTGGTGAGCATACCACCAAATCTTAGTGTAGCGCAGTTTGTAGGATATCTGAAGGGGAAGAGCGCCCTGATGATATTCGACAGACATGCAAATCTGAAGTACAAATACGGAAACAGACATTTCTGGTGCAGAGGCTACTATGTAGACACAGTAGGGAAGAATGAGAAGAAAACAGCTGAATACATACGAGAGTAGCTGCAAAGCGATATTATGGAAGACCAGATTAGTCTAAAAGAGTTCGTTGACCCGTTTACGGGTGAAAAGAATAAGTAGGCATAAAAACAGGCCGCTTTAGCGGCGGTCTGTATATGACTATGCGGGTCTATCCCAAATTTGAAAATTCCTCCCTAAATATTTTTGTGCAGTAGTGCCAAAACTCACTCAATCAGAGCGATTTCGGCAACTAATCGATAGGTTTTCTCAACAACATTCAAAGCCAGTGGACGTCAACCTGCATCAAATCTCAGCGATTTGTGCGGTTTA